>CAZGCW010000105.1:0-13112 GCA_964524295.1 uncultured Pseudomonadales bacterium | reverse complement strand
TCTTAAAATCCTAATCATGAGGAGAATCCCTTCCTTAATCGCGCTACAATTGCCCTTCAACCAACGTCATCAACTGAAACAGCAGGTCAAACGAAAGTCTTGAAATCATCTTATCAGTACCGCCTTATTAAAACATCAGGACTTTAATACCAGATATGTCAATCCTAGAAATATTGGAATTCCCAGATTCTCGGCTTAGAAAAAAAGCCCAGACCGTAACCAACGTGACCGCTAAAGAATACAATCTAGCCAAGAACATGCTGTCTGCCATGTACCAAGCGCCTGGCATCGGCCTAGCCGCGACTCAGGTCAATGTGCACCAACGGCTGATTGTTTGCGATGTTTCAGAAAATCAAGATTCACCTCTGATACTGATAAACCCTGTGTTAAAAGAATCGTTTGGGTCAATTGAAAACCAGGAGGGCTGTCTATCTGTTCCCGGATTCTATGAATCTGTAACGAGAGCCAGCGAGATTCTCGTTGATGCCATTGATGAACACGGTGATCCAATTTCACTGGAAGCCAATGACTTGCTTGCTGTCTGCATACAACACGAGATGGATCATCTTGAAGGAAAACTGATGGTCGACTATCTATCATCGACTAAACGACAGATGATTAGGAAAAAACTCCTAAAAATACAGAAGATCAAGGACTAAGCAGTGAACGTCCTGTTTGCTGGAACTCCGGATTTCGCGGCCCTGCATCTGCAGGCGCTCATCAAAAGCAGACACACCGTAACGGCGGTCATCACTCAACCGGATAAACCCGGTAAGCGGGGCAAACAAAAATTACCCAGCCCGGTTAAGGTATTAGCCATGAAACAGGGATTACGCCTGTTTCAGCCGGAAAAACTAGCAGCCGAACTATTGGAGCCAATGCTAGCCGACGTGTTGATCGTCGTTGCCTATGGTCAAATTCTAAGCCAATCCGTTCTCGATCTACCCAAGTATGGCGCGATCAATGTACACGCATCCTTGCTTCCCAGATGGCGAGGCGCCGCACCGATCCAAAGAGCCATCATGGCTGGCGATGATGCAACCGGTATTTCAATCATGGCCATGGATGCAGGCCTGGATACCGGTCCGGTTTATCAACAAAACATTGTAAAAATTGACCAGGATGAAACGACGGGAACACTGCTTACTAAACTCGCAGAACAGGGACCACCGGCTTTATTAAAGACCCTCTATCAACTGGAAAATAAGACCGCAGAGGCAAAACGACAACCAGACTCTGGACTAACCTATGCCAGCAAAATCAACAAAGATGAAACCCGCCTCGACTGGCATGACGCTGCTGTCAATCTTTCTCGGAAAATCCGGGCATTTAATCCAGACCCCATTGCCTATAGTATTCTTGACGATCTCAGAATTCGTATCTGGGAGGCGCAGTTGGATACCATGGTTGGTCGAGTGAAGGCTAACCAGAAGCCAAGCCCGGGCTCTATCATAGCAACAACCAAACAGGGATTAACCGTTGCCTGCGGGACCGGCAACTTAACCATAACCGGTCTGCAACTACCCGGCGGCAAGGGAACGCTAGTTAGAGGCCCACAAATAAGAAATGCCCGTGCAACGCTCTTTCAGGCCGGTAAACAGTTCCAGACGCTGTCTCATGCGTAATCTCAAAACAGAAGTTGACGCGTTACGACAAGTGGTTAGCCAAAAAAAAAGCTTCTCTGCCAAAAGCCTTGATGCATTGGGCAAGCAGATTGTGTTTAGCGTGCTACGTCAGTACTTCGAACTCCAGGCCATCACCCAAGAACTTCTCGTAAAACAACTTAATCGAAAACATATCGATCTCGAACTGCTCATCATGTGCGGCCTATACGCGATTGATCATCTTAATCAACCCGTGCACAGCTCCGTAAACAGCGCCGTGGAAACCAGCAAAGTTTTAAAAAAGGCCTGGGCCAGAGGGCTGATTAATGCGACTCTCCGAAGATACCTTAGGGAAAGAGATAATATAAGAAGCAAGGCATTAACCACGACTGCTGCCATTAGTAACCATCCGGATTGGCTCGCCAGCAAAATCCTGAATGACTGGCCAGAAGAATACGAGCAAATCATCAGGGCCAATAACACCCCGGCACCAATGCATCTTCGTATTAATCAACAACTGGTTTCACGAAATCACTATATTAAACAATTAAATGAGGTGAATCTGGAGTGTGATATAAGCGAGCATAGTCCGCACTGTTTAACTCTGAAAGAACCCATTCCAGTCGAGAAACTACCGGGATTCAACGACGGTTTCGTCAGTGTACAAGATGAAGCAGCCCAGCTCGCCACCCTTATCCTTGACCCCGTAGCTGGAGACCACATTTTAGACGCCTGTTCTGCACCCGGTGGTAAATCCTGTCATCTACTCGAAGTCCAGCCGGAGATTATTCTACAATCAATAGACTCAGACCTGGACAGGCTTGCCCTGGTCCATGAAAATTTTACCCGACTGGGCTTACAAGCAGACGTCATCCATCAGGATCTACTGCACATCAACGATGATCAAATTGCCCGTTTCGATAAAATTCTTCTGGATGCGCCCTGTTCTGCCACCGGTGTCATTCGCAGGCATCCGGATATTAAATTACTGCGTCAATCCAGTGATATTGATAAGCTAGGCTCAACTCAGCGACAACTATTGGAGAATTGCTGGAGTATGTTGAAACCACAAGGAAATCTTGTTTATGCTACCTGCTCAATTCTTACCCAGGAAAATGAAGAACTGGTCGCCGAATTCGTTGAAAAGCATCCCAATGCCCAACCCATAGAAGTCGCCTTAGCAGCGGGTAAATGCTCAGGAATAGGGCATCAATTACTGCCAACGGTTAATGCTCATGATGGCTTTTATTTTGCTCACTTAAGAAAAACCAGTGCAGGTAACGCACTATGAAAATTATCATATTAGGTGCAGGACAGGTCGGTTCCGGACTAGCAAAAAATCTAGTCAAAGAAGCCAGCGATATTACGGTCGTTGATACAGATGCAATCCGACTGCGCGATCTGCAGGATCGCTACGATATTCGAACCGTTACCGGTATGGCATCGCACCCGGATGTATTGTACCGCGCTGGTGCAGAAGATGCCGATATGTTAATCGCAGTCACCGATAGTGACGAAATCAATATGGTGGCCTGCCAGGTGGCTTATACCGTATTTCACACACCAACCAAAATAGCCAGAATTCGCTCACGAGCCTACCTCACCAGTGGTGGCATATTCCGAGATGATGCAAGCCCGGTGGATCATATAGTCAACCCCGAGGAAATCGTCACTCACGATATCAAGCGACTCATCGATAATCCAGGTGCGCTACAGGTCATGGATTTTGCCAGTGGCCAAGTCAAACTGGTCGGACTCAAAGCGCACAGCAATAGTCCCATGGTAAACCAGCAGCTAAACACCCTTCACAAACATATGCCCCTGGTTGAAACTCGCGTAGCCGCTATATTTCGAAAGGATCATCCCATTATTCCAAAAGGAAATACGGTCATTGAAGCCGACGATGAAGTCTTTTTTATCGCAGCTGCTGAACACATCCAAACCGTTACCCAGGAGCTACGCCAGAATGAGAAGCCCAACAAGCGCGTCATTATCGCAGGAGGAGGGCACATCGGTGAAAATCTAGCCGTTCAGATCGAGCAGAAATATGGCGTTCGTATCATCGAACAAAATCGACAGCGCTGTGAAGCGCTGGCCGAATCACTTTCTAAAACAATCGTTCTTAACGGCAATGCGTCCGACCGTGAATTGCTGTTAGAGGAAAATATTGAAGAGACCGATGTATTCTGTGCGGTCACCAATGATGACGAAGCTAACATCATGTCTTCAATGTTGGCAAAAAACCTCGGAGCGAGAAAAGTCATCACACTCATTAATAACCCAGCTTATACCGATCTGATTCATAGTCAGGAGATAGATATTGCTGTTTCACCGCAGATAGCCACCCTCGGTGCTATTCTCACCCATATCAGGCTCGGTGATGTCGTCCAGGTCCATTCATTAAGAAGAGGTGCTGCTGAAGCTATTGAGGCCATTGCTCATGGCGACCAGAATTCCTCGAAAGTGATAGGCAAGGCACTCGGGGACATCCAATTACCATCCGGAACCAATATTGGCGCTCTGGTCAGAGGCGACGAAGTGCTGATTGCCCATGATGACATCGTAATCGAACCCGATGATCACTTCATACTGTTCCTGGTAGATAAGAGTAAAATAAAAGAAGTGGAGGTGCTGTTCCAGGCCCCACTGAGTTTTTTCTAAGCCATGCAAATCGGGGTCACTTTTCGAATCCTCGGCGCCTTGCTGTTGTTTTTCAGCGCCACCATGCTGCCGCCTGTGTTTGTTTCCCTGTACTACCAGGATGGCGCTTATGAAGTTTTTCTAAAATCCATGACGACTATTTTTCTGTCTGGCGCCACCCTTTGGTTTATTTTTCGAAATTACCAGAAAGAACTTAAGACCAGAGATGGGTTTCTGATCACAGTGATGTGCTACCTGGCATTGGGGTGTTTCAGCGCCTTGCCTTTTTCTGACTCGTCACTGCTTGACCTAAAACTGGCTGATGCTTTCTTTGAATCCTTTTCAGGTTTAACCACCACCGGTGGAACCGTGATTGTCGGTCTAGATCAACTGCCGGAATCGATCCTTTACTACAGACAACAACTACAGTGGTTGGGCGGCATGGGGATCATCGTACTGGCCGTCGCCATCTTACCGATGCTTGGCATAGGCGGTATGCAGTTATACAGAGCGGAAACGCCGGGACCCATCAAAGACACTAAGCTCACGCCAAGGATTAAACAGACTGCTATCGCGCTATGGTCAATCTACGTCAGCCTGACCGTCCTGTGCGCACTCGCTTACTGGATTGCTGGAATGTCTTTATTCGATGCCGTTTGCCATAGTTTCTCAACCATCGCCATCGGCGGATTTTCAACACATGATGCCAGCATTGGTTATTTTAATTCCCCTGCAATCGAAGCGGTAGCGGTTATTTTTATGCTTATTTCTGGTTTGAATTTTGCGTTGCATTTTTTCACAGTAAAGGACCGCTCGATTCGCCATTATTTCCAAGACGAAGAGGTTCGCTTTTATTTGACCATTATTTTACTCGCTATCATATTAACCGCCGTCATATTAGCAGCGACCCTAAACGATGGTGCAACCGCAACCAGACAGGCAATCTTTCAAGTCGTATCCATATTCACCACAACGGGCTTCGCCACAGCCCAATTCAGTGAATGGCCAAGCATATTGCCTTACCTTTTAATCCTAGGAGCTTTTGCAGGCGCCTGCGCGGGATCAACCGGAGGTGGCCTAAAAATTATACGTGTGTTATTAATTTACAAGCAGGGCCTTCGAGAGGTTTATCGACTCATACACCCCAACGCTATTTTTCCTATCAAAGTAAGCGGTCGCAAAATGACTGACAATGTCATCGATGCGGTTTGGGGATTTTTCTCAATTTACATCCTGCTATTCATAGTCCTACTACTAAGCCTCATTGCTACCGACCTGGATTTCGTCACTGCTTTTTCTGCGGTTGCATCTGCTATGAATAATCTGGGCCCGGGTCTCGGTCAGGTGGCGGAAAACTATTCCGAAATCAGTGGCACCGCTAAGTTACTACTCTGCTTGGGGATGGTATTAGGAAGACTGGAAATCTTTACTATTCTCGTTTTATTTACCACCATGTTCTGGCGAAAGTAGTCCATGATGTCTGACCGGAAAAAGTGGGATCGAATTTACTCCCAGCAAAAAGACGCGGGTCCAGCAAACCCGTTAATTCAGCAATATGCATTCCTTTTCCCTGAGCAAGCCATTACGCTCGACCTTGCCTGCGGCTTGGGAACGAACAGTCTATTTCTTGCCCGGTTAGGATGCGACGTCACCGCCTGGGACATCTCATCGGTCGCACTTGGAAAACTAGCTGCTCAAGCAAATCAATCTGACCTAAACATTAAAACCGTCTGTCTTGATATCAATCCGGAATCTTTTCAAGATCAGTACTTTGACCTGATTATTGTCAGTCGCTATCTGGATCGAAATCTAGCAAGTGCATTAGTACGAGCGCTTAACCCGAACGGGATGTTGTATTATCAAACCTTTGTTCAGAAGTCTGCAGAAGGAGATAAACAAACCGGTCCAAGAAATCCGGCTTATTTACTGGAACAGGGCGAACTACTAACCCTTTTTGCAGATTTAACACCGCGAATATTTCTGGACCTGCAAACCACCGGTGATACTAACCAGGGGCTAAGAAATGAGTCTCTTCTCATTGCTGAGAAAATTTAGTGATATTGATCTTCCCCAAACACATATAGCTTTTTCTCTCCCTTCGGTCGTTGCCTGAACCGCTTGTATTCCCATTGGTATTGCGCGGGTGCAACCCGCACACAACTCTCAATGGTCTTATTGAGTCCTTGCACGGCTGTTAATTCATCTGTACTGGAAAAATCTGGATCAGGCTCGCTAAAACATATCTTAAACAAACCCTCAGGCAATCGATAAACAGACACGGCCAATACCGTCACCTCGGACCGTTTACTCAAGCGATAAGCCAACCGGTCTGTTAATGCCTGGGCCCCAAAGAAAGAAGCAAACAGACCCGCTTCTGGTATTTGGTCTGGCAAAATCGTCGCAACTCCGCCTTTACCCAACACCCGGAACAATCGACTTAAGCCGCGTTTATCCGTCGGCACCAGCTCATTTCCATACTGACTGCGCAGAGCAACAATTGCATCACTTAAACCCGATAATTTAGGCGGCTTATACAAAGCCGTTGTACCTCCTCTCTGAGAAATATAAACATTCAATAGTTCCCAGTTACCCACATGGGGTAATAACAGCAGGGTACCCTTGGTACTGGCAAGTGCATCTAAAAAGAGGCCTTCTCCTTCAACCGAAGATATCCAAGTTAGTAAGCGCTTACTCTCGCCCAACCAAGCCGCAGGCGTCTCCATTAACGTCTTACCTGTCGAAACCAAGCTAGTCACTACCAGTTTTTTCTGGTCTTTTTCTGAAAGCTGACTAAAACACAGTTTGATGTTAGCCCGCGTCACACGAAAAGCCTTGGATCGAGTGAAATAATGGTAATAACCTAGCAGGAAACCTTCTGCCTGACTGAGTTTTCGAGGTTGTAGAGCCAGTAATTTTATTAACGCCAGGATAAATCTAGAAATCATGAACCGCTCTGCACTCCTCGTGTCGAAAACAAGATAGAAGGTGATCATTAACCATACCCGTCGCTTGCATAAATGCATAACAAATAGTCGGACCAACAAAAGTAAATCCGGCTTTTTTAAGCTGTTGACTCATCCGTTCAGAATACTTATCAACACTCGGCACCTGATCCAAGGAGGTAAATTGATGTTCAATCACGTGACCATCCACAAACGACCAGATATAGTCGGAAAAGCGGGTACCGGCCTCTTGCAGCGCCAGGAATCGCTGGGCATTTTTTATTGCACCCCGAATCTTCAATTCATGCCTTATAATGCCTGTGTCCACTAATAATGCCTGAATCTTGGCTTCATCATAGCGAGCTATTTTTTCAGGGTTAAAAGCATCCATGACACGGCGATAGTGAGCTCGTTTCCTCAAGACGGTAATCCAACTCAGCCCGGCCTGAAAACCTTCCAGTAATAGTGATTCAAATAACTCAGCATCATCAAAAATAGGTACAGCCCACTCTTCATCATGATATTTTTCGTATAGTGGGTCGCCCACCGCCCAATCACATCTTGATTTCATATCGTTAACCTTTGGTCGATATTGGTTATACTTACCGACTTTTGGATACAGAGCAATTCTCGGATGGCAAAAACCGACACATTCCAGGACCTTATTCTTTCGCTCCAGCAATTTTGGTCTGAAAAGAATTGCGTTCTCATGCAACCCTACGACATGGAAGTAGGAGCTGGCACCTTTCATCCAGCGACCTTTCTAAGAGCTATTGGTCCGGAGTCCTGGTCTGCAGCTTATGTCCAACCTTGTAGAAGACCAACCGATGGCCGTTATGGCCAGAACCCTAATCGCTATCAGTATTACTATCAGTTTCAGGTGGTTATGAAACCTAACCCGGAGGATTTTCAGGAACTCTATCTAGAGTCTTTAAATTACCTTGGCATTGATACCCGGGTACACGATATTCGCTTCGTTGAGGATAACTGGGAATCACCCTCTCTGGGAGCATGGGGTCTTGGCTGGGAAGTCTGGATGGATGGAATGGAGATAACCCAGTTTACCTATTTCCAGCAAGTCGCCGGGCTCGAATGCTACCCCGTTATGGGAGAAATAACTTATGGCCTGGAGCGTCTGGCACTTTACCTTCAAGGCGTAGAAGACTTTCAGCAGTTGGTGTGGTCTAAACAAGGCGATAATACAGTGACCTACGCGGATATTTTTCATCAATACGAAGTTGAAATGTCTACTTTTAACTTTGATCAAGCTGATATTTCCGGGCTGTTCTCACAATTTGATTTTTTCGCCGACGAAACAACCCGGTTGCTAGAAGCAGACTTACCGTTGGCAGCCTACGAATACGTCATGAAGGCATCACATGCCTTTAATTTACTCGATGCCAGGCAGGCCATATCCGTAACCGAAAGACAACGATTCATTCTACGAGTCCGGAAACTTTCTAGTGCAGTTGGACAAAGCTATTTTAATGCGAGGCAGGCCCTGGGTTTTCCTCTAGCGGAAGAATCACTACGGCAAACCGTGATAGAGGAGAACAAGGGTGACCAGTAGTCCGCTTCTTATCGAAATAGGCATGCAAGAACTGCCTCCGAAAAGCCTGAAAGCTTTAATGTCTGGCCTGAGTAGCGAAGTAGCCGCTCAACTTGATGCCCTGCAATTGCCCTATGAAGAGATCGAATCCTTTGCTACACCGCGTCGTCTGGCAGTCCGGGTCAACGGCCTGGCCAGCAAACAAACGGATCAGAATATCGAGAGAAAAGGGCCCTCTCTAACCACCGCATACGATCGTGAAGGCAATCCAAGTAAAGCTTTACTCGGTTTTGCAAAATCCTGTGGGATAGAACAACTGACTGAACTGGAAACCATCAAAACCGAAAAGGGCGCTTGGGTAGTCTATCGCACCCGTAAAAGTGGTAAGCATCTTGAAGACTTAATTCAATCCATTCTTCAACGCGCGATTAGTCAACTTCCTATCGCCAAAAAAATGCGTTGGGGTAGCTCAAGAGATGAATTCGTCAGACCCGTAGAATGGCTTATGGTGTTGTATGGAAGCGCCATTCTGACTAGTAATGTATATGGTAAGGAATCTGACCGGGTGACCCGCGGCCATCGCTATATGGGTAAACAAGAATGTAGGATCAGCCACGCCAAGGAATACGAAGTCCTGCTCAACCAAGAAAAGGTGCAGGTCGACTTCCAGCTACGTCGCAGCCAAATTGCCAGTCAACTTGAACTCGAGGCTACTCGTCTAGGTGGCTTGGTAACGCGCGATGAGGACCTGCTCGATGAGGTCACCGGGTTAGTGGAATGGCCGGTCGTCCTATCCGGCTCTTTCTCGACCTCATTTCTTGATGTACCCGAAGAAGCACTGATCTCAGCCATGCGTGAACACCAGAGATATTTCCATATCAGGAATAAGGAGGGAGCCCTGCTTCCCCACTTCCTTACCGTGACCAATATCAAAAGCCTGGATCCGCCTACAATCGTCAAGGGAAACGAACGGGTAATAACCCCTCGATTAAGCGATGCCGCTTTTTTTTACGAAAAAGATATCGCCATGCCTCTGGATAACAGCGTACAGAAACTGGGAACGGTTGTATTTCAAAACGAACTCGGGTCGTTTTTAGACAAAGCAAATCGTATTTCAGCACTGGCAGGTTATATTGCCTCCGAATTGGGACTTAATCCCGACCCAGCGCAACGAGCAGGACATCTTGCAAAGGCTGATTTAGTCAGCCATATGGTAGGTGAATTTCCTGACCTACAAGGCATTATGGGCGCCTATTACGCTGAGCAAGCCGGAGAAGACAGCGAAGTCGTCGATGCCATTCGCCAACATTATCTGCCCAGTTTTGCAGGCGACGAATTACCTAACAGTAAACTCAGTTGTTGCCTGGCTTTAGCAGACAAGATGGATACCCTGGTCGGTCTATTTGGTATCGGAAAACCACCGACAGGAAGTAAAGATCCATTCGGCCTGAGAAGACAGGCGCTCGGTATTGTCAGGATTTGCATCGAAAAAAACTTATCCGTTGATCTGGTCAATATAGCCGCCTATAGCGCCTCTTTATTCAATACACCGTTCGACACGGATCATCTGCTGGAATATATCAGGGACCGTTTTGAAAACTGGCTCGTAGAACAGGGCAGTCCGCTTGATGTAATCCGCGCCATTCGTTATCGAAGTCAAATAATTCATGATTTACCCGCGGCAGCAACGGATATCGAAGCCTTGATTGATTTTCGTTCCAGACCAGAGGCAGTAGAATTAATACTCGCCCAGAAACGCATCCAAAAAATACTCGAAAAATCCTCACTGAACAGTCAGGACACAGTCGACACGATGCTGTTTCAACATCCGAGCGAGCATGCCTTGTATGAACAGATTCTGGCTTTACAAGAAATCGAAGCAGGTAATGATGAATTCAGCCAGCGATTAACTAAGTTTGCTGCCAGCTCAAGTCCTTTAGAAGCTTACTTTGAACATGTTATGGTGATGGATGAAAATCCGGAAATTCGACACAACCGCTTCACTACCCTCGGCCTGCTCAGAAACATGGTTATGAAAATGGCGGATCTATCACTTTTGCAGAATTAATGGCCTGTTAACACACCCTAAGGGTGCCAATCGTTAAATATCCAGATAGCCAACAGCCAGGGCATTGTCTTCAATAAATTCTCGCCTTGGCTCTACATTGTCGCCCATCAAGGTATTAAAAACCTGGTCTGCTTTAATGGCATCTTCAATGGAAACACGCAACATCGTCCTGTGACTGGGGTCCATCGTCGTCTCCCACAATTGATCAGCATTCATCTCGCCCAAACCTTTAAATCGTTGTCGAGACTGTCCTCTAGCGGCTTCTTTGTGTAACCACTGCAATGCCTGGCTTAAATCTTCGACCTCTTGAGATCGATCGCCTTTAAAGACACTGCTACCTTCAGGCAAAGCCTGTCTCATGATTTCCCCAAATTCTGCAATAGCGCGGTATTCGGCTGACAGGAAAAAATCTCGATTAAATTCGTAGTCCTTTCTAAAACCGTGATTAACCCAACCGACTACGGGATAAAAAATACCTCTTTCCGTATCTTCTTGAATATCTATGGTGTAGTGGTTATGGGAATCATTCGACAAAGAAATTCTCGTTTGCAACTCGTCAATAAAGCCTCTAACTCGTTCCAGATCAACTAAATCTTCTGCCTGAAGTCGGGCCTGATACTGCAGAGCTTCCAAGACAGCAAAGGGATAAATCCGCTCAAGGCGATGCATCCGCGTTTGATTCTGATAATAAGCTTGAGCTAAATCAGCAAACGCTTCAGCTGGCATAGGATCAATCTCACCTTTACGTTGCAATCTGGCATCATCCATAGCCAGTTCAAGAGCAAACCTGTGCAATTCCTCTTCATCTTTGATATATCTTTCCTGTTTCCCTCTTTTAACCTTATACAGCGGAGGCTGGGCAATATAGACATGCCCTCGCTCAATTAACTCCGACATATGTCTGAAGAAAAAAGTAAGTAATAACGTTTTGATATGGGCACCATCCACATCAGCATCTGTCATTATGATTATTTTATGGTATCGAAGTTTATCGGCATCAAATTCACCTAAACCAATGCCACAACCAAATGCAGTGATCATAGTGCCAATTTCGGCTGAGGATAGCATTTTATCAAAACGAGCTTTTTCTACATTAAGGATTTTACCCTTGAGCGGCAAGATTGCCTGATTCTTACGTTCCCTGCCCTGTTTCGCTGAGCCGCCCGCTGAGTCTCCCTCTACCAAAAACAATTCTGATTTTGCTGGGTCCTTTTCCTGACAATCCGTCAATTTACCGGGCAACCCGGCAATATCCAGCGCACCTTTCCGCCGAGTCATTTCCCGGGCCTTCCTCGCTGCATCCCGAGCTCTAGCTGCATCTATCATTTTTTGGACAATCGAACGTGCTTCTTGCGGATTTTCCATTAGATAATCAGTAAAGTACTGACCCATTTCCTGTTCGACTGCGGTCTTAACCTCTGACGACACCAATTTATCCTTAGTCTGGGACGAAAATTTCGGATCAGGCACCTTCACAGAAATGATGGCCGTTAAACCTTCACGAGCATCATCACCGGTCGTACTAACCTGCGACTTCTTGCCCATCCCTTCTTTTTCAATATAGTTATTCAATGTACGAGTGAGTGCGGTTCTAAACCCTTGTA
Organism: uncultured Pseudomonadales bacterium; assembly: GCA_964524295.1. GTDB lineage: Bacteria > Pseudomonadota > Gammaproteobacteria > Pseudomonadales > Azotimanducaceae > UBA9926. The sequence goes on along the minus strand of CAZGCW010000105.1, from coordinate 705 downwards.
AATGCGTACCACCATCACTCTGAGGAATATTATTGGTATAGGCCAATAACCTTTCCTGGTAAGAGTCATTCCACTGTAGCGATACTTCAACGCCAACGCCATCGGGTCGATCGACTTGAAAATGAAAGATCTCGTTCAGGACCACTTTATTGGTATTTAGAAATTCGACAAATGCGCCTAAACCACCCTCATATCGGAACTCCTCCTTTTTGCCCGATCTTTCATCTAACAATTCTATGCCAACCCCTGAATTCAAAAAGGACAACTCCCTTAATCGTTTAGCCAGGATGTCGTAATGAAATTCAATGTTAGAAAACGTATCAACTGAGGGCCAAAACCGACAGCGCGTACCCGTCTGTTCTGTTTCACCAACGACTTTCAGCGCTTCTTCAGGAAATCCATCGTGATAGGTCTGCTCCCAGATTTTACCCCCTCTCCATATCGTCAATGTCAACTTAGATGAAAGCGCATTAACCACCGAAACTCCGACACCATGGAGACCACCCGATACCTTATAATTAGTATCATCAAATTTCCCTCCCGCGTGCAATACCGTCATAATCACTTCGGCCGCAGATATGCCTTCCTCTTTATGGATGTCCGTGGGTATGCCCCGACCATCATCAGTCACCGTAACGGATTCATCGGGATGAATAATGACCTGCACTTTGGAACAATGACCTTCCAGTGCTTCGTCAATGGAGT
>CAZGCW010000104.1:0-13323 GCA_964524295.1 uncultured Pseudomonadales bacterium | reverse complement strand
AAAAGCCTTGGCCGCATCTCTAGACCAGACCGAAGCCTCTCCACCCCGTATCAAGGCGATATACATCGCATCAGTAAACTGATTTTTACCTCGAACCCGTTCTTTTTTCTGTTTAGCCCTTAGCTCATCATTAAAGGTTTTTAACTCTTCCTGAAGGGAACTGATCTGCCGGTCCTGAATCCTGATATAGCCGATCAATTCCTTCTCTGTTGCTTTCCTCAATATTACTTGTGTACTCATAGTAGTCACCCCGCTTAAAGTTAAACCTAACCACCGGCAAATACGTTTTACAAGATGACAGTCTAACACTGCTTTGCAACCCAGTAATACGCAAAGCTGCGCCTCGATGTGGTGCCGCCAGCCAATGTAGTGAACACCAGCACCCTGACCTGCTAATCCAACTCAAACACGTTGGCCGGTAGTGGCTACCGACGACAACCCAAATCACAGATGCATCCACAACCGACCCGAGTGGCCTGCCGATCATCAAACCGGGTTTAAGGAAATTACTTCACAGCGCCTCCAGGTCCTGTTCATTTAAACCCTCTACAAACCGTACAAATTTAGCTGCTGCCAAAGACATGGGCTTTTCCAGGTTACGCAACACACCAATCTCGTAACTGATGGCCGGGTTAAAGGAGTGTAATCCAATATTTTGGGGTAAAGTGGAAGGAGAAACACTGAAATCATCGATCAATGCAAAACCGATACCCTCGGCAACGAGTGCCTTTGCCACCTCGATAGTTTCAGTTTGCACGACCCACTTTAATGTTATGCCATTACGTTGAAGATAGGTCTCCAACGAGTCCTGAGAATCACTCGGCTTTAGGTTCTTGACTCGAATGAAGGGCAAATCGACCAATTCTTCAATATTAAGTTGTGTTTGATTACTCTGAAAACCAGGTGGCGTCATCAACAGCATCTGGCCCTTCTTGAGCACCTGCTTATGGATGACCTCTGAACCCTCTGGATTAAAGCAAATGACAATATCAAAAGTTAATTCAAGTAATTCGTTTTCTAATTCAGCACTCTGCAGGTTAACCAGGTTAAATAGCGTTTCGGGTTCCTGCAGCAAATAGGCATTGATCAACTTAGGCATCAATCGCAGACCCAGTGAGGGTGTGCAGCCTACATCGATATAACCCAGCTGGTCACTGAGCAAATTTCTGGACACATTATTAAATTGCGATATGTGCTGATTGACCACCCGGGCACGCTTGTACAAAATATCTGCTTCGGGTGTCGGAATCAGCCGCCTTCCCTGCCTGAGGAATAACTTCAGATTCAATTTTTGCTCAGAATAACTCAGTGAATTACTAATAGAAGGCTGTGACACATTAAGACTTCGGGCAGCCCGGGTCAGCGAACCTTCCTTGTAGACCGTGTAAAAAACCTCAATTTGTTTTGAATTCAGCATAGTCCGCTCTCGATAATGATGATTTATCATCTTATAACCTTAAGCTATAGATATACAAAATCTTTTCTATTCTCAAATATTCCAATTGATCTAAACTAAAGCGATCAAAACACTGAGAATCTATCATGAGGAAATTTACCATCGCAATCCTAGGGTTCACGGCCCTGACGTGTTCCTATGCCAGCGCTGAAATATCTGATGCTGCTGCCGATGAAGAAATGGAAGAAGTCGTCGTCGTCGGCTCACAAATGAAAGGCGCAAATATCACCGGATCTTTACCCGTTTCCATTATCTCTTTTGATGACATCGAAGCGACTGGGGTGGATTCTGGTGATGACCTACTCGAATACGTCGTTGAACAAGGTCAGAACTATTTTACTGAAGCGGAAGATGCCAGCGGTGGTGTCAACGCGTCGCGCGGAGATGTCGGTGCCTATAATTTAAGAAATCTCGGTGTGGGTAACACGCTGACGCTGATGAATGGAAGAAGGCTGGTTAACTCTCCGGGTTATCAAACGGAGCTGATTGGGGGTGATTACGTCCCGACAGTCAGTGTCAATGCAAACTTAATTCCAGTGACTGGAATAGACAGGTTGGAAATTTTACGTGATGGTGCTTCAGCCATTTATGGTGCAGATGCCGTCGCCGGCGTTGTCAACAATGTTTTACAAACCGATTTTGAAGGCTTTGACTTAACCGCTAGAGTCAGTTCATACGATCATTTTGAGGCCCAGGATACTAAAATTACCGCTAAATGGGGCGCGTTCTTTAATGATGACGCGACCAATGTCAGCGTATTTTTTGACCACTACGATCAATGCGCAGGAAGACTCTAGATGGGGTGCAGGAGATCACAGGCCATTTGTAGACGATGATTCACCCTGGAAGACAAGTACTTCGTTTCGAAACACCAGCGCGCACTCTCTGTACGGTCAATTCGATATGGTCAACTCCAGCGAACACAGTGGAGAAAGCTACAACCATGTATGGACTGACTCCAACGGCGAATTTGAAATTTTTCCTTTGGGCGATGAAAAATGCACCAATCGGGGCCATCCCGTATTTGACACAGGTTATGGAACGTGTATAGCCCAAGACGGAAATGGCGCTTTAAGAAGTAATTTCTGGGGCAAAACCGATGTTAGATCCGAATTGGTCAGAACCAATGTAGTCATGTTTATCAACCATGACATGGGAAATGGGACCGAATCATTTACCGAGTTGGCTTATTACCAATCCGACAGTGATCGGATTGCCCATCCATCCTATGCCTTTTCCTCCTCAAAACATCGGGTAGGACCTGACAATTACTATTTAAATCAATTAATGGTCGATGTAGACGGGGTCCCCACGGCCATATTTGCAGGACAAAACCTCTACATAGATAACTATCGATATGAAGAGGTTCCCAGGTTGGTCAATGTAGAAAAAGAAACTTATCGATTTCTTCAGGGTTTCAGAGGCTCAAAAGGGGCTTGGGACTGGGAAACTGCCTTTGTCACTTCTAAAGCAACATCAGACGATGTAACCAGCAACCGGATGTCTAATAATCTGTTAAAGGAAGCGCTCTATGACTCCACGCCAGCCGCTTATAACCCCTTTAGTGCTGGGGTCAATTCGAACATTGAAAGAACATTAATCGATGTTTACAGAAAGGGTACAAGTGAACTGACCATGATCGATTTTAAAATCTCGAATCAGGAATTATTACAGCTTCCAGCAGGAGACATGGGCCTCTTGGTCGGGTTTGAATATCGTAATGAAGAGATGGACGATGACCGGGACCCAAGACTCGATGGCACCATCACCTACACTGACTACGAAGGCGATACCTATCCACTGGTCGCGGATGTCTTAAATTCATCCCCCACAGGTGATGTTTCAGGTTCAAGAGATGTGGTGTCTTTCTTTGCTGAGATGCAAATCCCAGTGACTGATTCAATTAATGTACAGGCTGCGGTTCGAAGCGAAGACTTCTCTGATTATGGTGCCTCAACGGTCGGGAAACTTGCCTTAGGCTGGGAAGTGGTGCAAGGGCTGGATTTCAGGGCCTCAGCATCAACTGCCTTTAGAGCACCCAACATTATACAGGTGAATGAAACAACGGTCGTACGATCCGGAACCCGGTATGACCGTGCCGCATTTCAGGTTAATGCAGTGCAATCGGTTGACACCGTCATTGATTCCGATTCACGTTATACCATCCAAAGAGTGGCAGCAGGTGCAGCAGGTCTTGATGCCGAAGAATCGGATAACACCTCTTTTGGTATCGTCCTCACGCCAATGGAAGGACTCGTTATAACCGTTGATACCTGGAAGATTGAAAAAGATAAAACCATTGGCTTGTTCGGTCGGGAAAACCAAACCGTCAATGATATGCTGTTGCGTTTCGACAATGGAACCAACAATTGTGATACGTTCTCAGGGGATCCTTTGGTGGTCAGGGAGGCGCCCGATGAAGGCGATGCAGCCGCATTTGCCGCAGCAGGCGTATGTCCTTTTGGTGAGATTAAGTACATTAGAAACGATTATACCAATATGGCACTAAGAACGGTTGAAGGTACTGATGTTGGTATCTACTACAACTTTGAGAACAGCCTCGGTGAATTTGATGTTCGCTACATTGGAACTTTTCTTGATGAATTTGAGCAAAAGGCCAGTGGTGACTTCGCTGCCCTTCACGCTAAAAAAGACAGCGGCGAAATACCCGACTCAATTCCAATAAAAGGTTTTGGCGATCTACTTGGATTAGACGGCATCTATGACAACAAGCACACATTGAGACTGTCGTGGGATAAGGGCCCCTTCGGTCTTAGCTTTGTCGCTCTCAAGAAGGGGTCCTTTGAGCAAACCTCATTGGGTATAAAAGAGGGTATTGCTTACGTTGTTCCTTCTATGACCACGATGAATCTAACCATGTCTTATGATTTCGATTTAATGGGCAGTGATGCCAGAGTCAGGTTTTCTGTCAGGAATCTTGAGGATGAAAGAGCGCCTACAGCTGATCGATATTATGGTTATTATGCTGATGCTCATCAGGACTATGGAAGGAACTACTATCTTGATTTCAGAGTAAAGATGAGACAAAACTGATAGATTAAAAGGGAGCAATCGCTCCCTTTTTATTGGAGGTTCAAATGTCTCGCGCTTGGTTATTGCTGCTGGTTCTAGGCATGCCCATCTGTTTTGCCCACACGGTCGAGTCCATATTCTCCCCTGAATATGAAATCCAGACTGTTTTACGCATAGAGGGCGCCCTGGCTGCAGCTCAGGGCGATTTAGGGATTATTCCACAGCAAGCTGCTGAGGAAATCAGCGCATCAGCCTTAACGGTGCCCTTTAGTACTCAAGCACTCAAGAAAGAAAAGGCCATTGTCCAGCACCGTATGGTCGCCCTGCTTAATGTTTGGGGCAGAACCTTGTCTCCAATAGCCAGACAGCACCTTCATTATGGTGCAACTACCGTCGACATCTATGACACCGCCCTCGTGCTTCAATTACTTGCTGCTTCGAAAGTACTTGACGAACAAATGTGCCAAATCGAGGAGACCCTGATTGCCCTTGCATCAAAGCATCAAAACACCATTATGGTAGGACGAACCCTGGGCCAGCATGCCCTTCCCATTACCTTTGCCAAGAAAATGAGCACCTGGCTGGGCGAAAATACCCGGCACCGGCAAAGACTGGCTGAACTATCCGCTCGCCTACAACGGGGCGCTATCCTGAAAGGTGCCGTGGGTAGCTACCTGGGGTTAAGTTCAAAAGCAATCGACCTGGAAAAATTATTCGCGAACAAACTTGGGCTGGGCACACCCTACGCTTCGGACTGGCATGCGAACCGGGATCTCATCGCCGAATATGCCCTATTTCTTGCGCTTGTCAGCAAAACATGGGGGCACCTTGGATCCGAACTATTTCTCCTCCAGTCAACCGATATAGGGGAAACGGTCGAATACAGACCCGCCACCTCAATTGGTAGCAGCACGATGCCGCATAAGGTTAACCCAAGTAAATCAGAGGCGCTTATTCATGCCAGCAGAACCATTCCCAGACTGGCTGAGGTGGTTCTCGATGATATGGTCAACCTATTTGAACGAGACAACACCCGGCGTCCTTCCAGAGTCTTGGCCGACATCAGTATCGCTAGCAGCAAACAACTCGACATCACCGATAAGCTCTTAGCGACCCTCATAATCCACCCTGAGGTTATGCTGGAGAATTTGAATCGAACTCGACAGTTAATCATGTCCCAGCGACTTTCTTTTGCCCTGGCAAAAAAAATAGGCAAAACCACCGCAAATGACAAAGTGCGACGTATCGCAAGAACCGCATTAACGCAGAATGTTGACCTTAAAACCGCTTTCCTCAATTCCGAATCAGCTGATCTGCTGACGCTCAGGCAGCTTGAGGAATTGCTCGACCCGACAACCTATCTGGGGCAAGTTGCTGAGCAGGTCGATGCGGTCATTGCTGAAGCACGTGCACTAGAGAGATCCCATTGCAAATAATTCAATTCCTTTTAACCCCCCCAGCACGGCCGGTCTATTCCTGGCCGGACCCTGCTGCTGACATAGCCTGCCCCAATAACCGAACTGAATTGGACCTCCGGCGCAGCCCCCAGCATACTCCGGTTAGCTGCCACTTCGGTCATCAGACCGTTCTCAGCGAGTTAGCACTAGCCCTGGATATAAACGGATCATCAGCGATCGTACCTGGCCTAAGGCACAATAATGAGGCGATACCCCGAATTGTAACCTCCCAATTACTCAATGGATGCATCAACAATGACGATTAGATTTATGCTCGCAACGGCGCTGATAACACTGAGTGCTTATACTGACACACAGGCAAACCCGACACCGGCTACCCTCGGGATGGCATCAACAGCACACCCGCTGGCCACTCAGGCAGCTCAAACTATCTATGAGATGGGCGGCAACAGTGTCGATGCCGGCATCGCAGCCTCTCTAACGCTGGCAGTGGTAGAACCTTCAATGAGCGGGCTCGGTGGCAGGGCTCAGGCCATTGTCAGTCATTCTGACGGCCGTTTTCAAGGTTACAACGGCATGACAGAGATACCCCAAAACTTTGTTCTTCAGGCCGAAATGCCAAGCTCAGGCTACACCACCGTCGCGACTCCGGGTTTGATCGCACTATTGCAAGTACTGCATAAGCATCACGGATCACTGTCCTTTGACCGTCTCATACAACCTGCCATAGACCATGCCCAAAAGGGCTTTATGATATTACCCGGAGAAGCCGCAAGACATCAGCGTAGCGAAAAAAAACTACGCAAAGACCCTGGCATGGCCAACGCTTTCCTGAAAAGGCGTAAGAAAGCAGTCAAGCCTGGGCAGCGTCTCAAACAGCCTACCTTAGCACGAACCCTGAGGCGACTAAGCCAATTCGGCCCTGACGACTTCTATCAGGGCCAGATCGCCCGAGATATCAGTGCTGACATGGCAAGGAACGGTGGTTTCATCACCCTCGATGACCTACAAGCTTACGCAGTATTGCCTGGACGATACATCCACTTCCCCTACCGCGATTATGAAATTCATACCCTCGCCGCGCCTGCTGGCGGCGGATTGGTGGCCAAAGCAATGATGTTACTGTCCCAGTATGAGGTCAGCAATCTCAGCGAAAGGTCATGGGCATTACTACTGGCCCAGGCGCTCGCATTGAGTATTGAATCCATGGCCGATGATTACTACGAGCCAGACCTGGAACATTTAACCGATGCCACCTGGGCCAAACAGAACCTAAACAGGATACGGCTCCCCCTGTTAGCTGATGACGTCAGTGCGCGCTCAGGGAAGCCTCATCTTCAATCGTCAAGTACCGACTGGATCGCCGCTGATAGCGGACATACCAGTCACTTTGTCACAGCGGACTGCACCGGATTGACACTTTCCATGACGCAAACCCTAGGACCACTATTTGGCGCTAAGGTAGCGACGCTAGGTCTAGGTTTCCCTTATGCTGCAACCATGGGCGGTTATTTACGGACAGGTCGTCAGGATCCCGGAAGTCGTCCCAGAACCTCTATCGCCCCGGTTATCGTCACGCAAAACAACCAAGTCGTACTCGCACTCGGAGCGGCAGGGGGAATAAAAATACCGTCCGCCATCGTCCAGGCACTGTCTCGGTACATCGATCAGGGCAGAAACCTTGAGGATGCCCTGGCACTTCCCCGAGTACATCCAGCTTCGAAGATTGATCAGCACAACAAGAGACACATATCGCCGCGACACTTTCAGGCCGAAACCACATCCGATGGCTGGACCCCAGCAGACGTTGCTAGTTGGCGATCCGCTGACTTTAAGGTGACTGAAATTGACAGCAAAGCCTCATTCGCCAGAATTCATGCATTGCAGCGCAATGAGCACATCTTAACGGGTTCGGCAGACCCTGACTGGGAGGGCTCCTCGCTGCCTGGACTGAACTGTTCGGCTAAAGACAGCTGACTCGAACTGGTTTTAACGCTGAAAACGATACGCTTATTTATTCTGCCAGGGAGATCATGCCAGGCCCAGTCGTCACTTTGCCTATGACCACAGCATCATAACCCGCTAATCTAAGGGCATTTAGGCAATCTTCCGCCTCGTCAGCGGGAATGCCTGCAAGCAAGCCACCCGCAGTTTGCGGATCGAAAAGCAGTTCGTATCTGGCAGCGCTATCGACCGCTGCTGGCCTGATTGGGTCTAGTCGCTGTAACGTACTTTGCCGATTAGCATCATGCAAGGTACTCGTTATCCCTTCCCTGGAGAGGGTTTCAAGAGCGCCAGGTAAAGCCGGGATTGAAGTTAACTTGAGTTCAGCCGACTTTTGACTGGCCACCAGCATTTCACCTAGATGGCCCGCCAACCCAAAGCCGGTCACGTCGGTCATCCCATTAACATGATGGGACAGAAAGATCTCTGCTGCCTGTCGACTGGACTGCTGCAGGGTATTGATTGCTGCTTCGATATAGCGGCCCTCAACCTTGCCCTGCATATGAGCAGCAAACAGGGTACCGGTGCCCAGAGGTTGACTCAAAATCAGCACATCGTCGGCAACCAAGCCAGATTTACGCACTTCTGATCCTTCGGGAACCAATCCATTCACAGCGAAACCAACAGACAACTCTGCCCCCTCACTGCTATGGCCGCCAATCAGTACCGCGCCCTCTTCCGCAATTTGATCGAGCGCACCACTTAACAGTTGGCGTAACAAATTCCTGGTCGGCCTAGGTTTAGCAAAGGGTAAAATCATATTTGCCATCAACGTGGCAACGGATCCACCCATCGCGTAAATGTCGCTAGCCGCATGGACTACGGCAATTCGGGATAATACATAGGGGTCATCCAAAAAAGAGCGGAAAGCATCAATCGAGTGCAGCATGAGATACCCGTCTGGAGGCGTAAAAAAAGCCGCATCGTCCCTTTCCGAATCCGGAGCCAGTTCGTCGAGTACTTCGCTGAGTATTTCGGAAGTCACTTTAGAACCACATCCACCACAGTGCATCTGGTCATCAAATTCAGCAAGCAAACCCGGCTTCGACTCAGATACGGGCATTACCGGCAACAAACGAAACCGATCAATAAAACGACGGTCTATCCAGTCTTTCCAAATCCAGCAGATACGACCTTGTGCTACCAACGACCACTTGGCCGCGACCGCATTGCGCGCTCCCGTGGATATCAGCGAAAGAAAGGATCGCTGTGGTCGAAATGCACGCGGGCGCCTGCCATGAATAAAGTGAACCAGATTATTAAACAAGGGCTCACCCTGTCGCACAGCAAAGACACCCGCCTTGGGTCTAGGATAGTCAGCGACTCCCGCTGTATCTCCTGCAGCAAAAATATGCGGATGACTCAGACTTTGCAAACGGGCACTCACGGCAACATAGCCCTGATCGTCCAGGGCCATACCCGTATCCGCCAACCATGACTGGGCAGCGGCGTTGGTCACCCAGAAAACCTTTTCAACCTCGATCTCCTCGCCTAACTGCGACCTTAAAACTCCGCTCTCGTAGTGGGTGGCGGTGAAGTCATCATGCAATACGATACCCGCCTCGCGAAGCTCCCTGCTAATGCGCTTTTTTACACCCGCCGCATAGTCTGGTAATAGCCCAGGTGAAGCTGCGCATTGATGTATCTGAATTTTCTCGGTACGGTTAGGACCGGCAGCAATTAAGGCAAGACGGTACGCTATCGACAGAGAGAGTTCTACACCGCCGGCACCACCGCCAACCACAGCAATACGATTAACGGCCTCCAGTTCAGTCAGAAAACGTTTCCATTGAGCAATAAATGAGCCAATCGGCTTAACCGGAATCAAATCTGTAGACGTGCTTTCCAAACCGGTGAAATCAGGCGTGATACCTATATCAATGGATAAGACATCAAACTCGACCGGGGGTCTACCGGCTACAAACACCTTGTTTTCCTCGGGATCAAGGCCTGTCACACGACCCTGAATCAATCCTGCTCCCGCAAACCGGCAGAGTGGGTCAAGTTCAATGTGAATGTCCTCCTCCTGATAATGGCCTGCGATATAACCTGGCAACATCCCAGAATAAGGCGTTCGCCGTTCCGGGTTAATCAACGTTATCTGTAGGCCTGGCACTGGGTTCATACCCAGCATTCTCAGAACAATGATGTGGCTGTGGCCTCCACCAAGTAGAACCAGATGCCGAGCAATGGGATCGCCTTTATTCACTCAGGGTTTTCCACGCTGGCACGACAGTAATTTCCGAGCTCATTGATGGCTTGATCAGCTTCGGGAACACGACCCGCAAAAAGATGGAAGACATGCACCATTTTTGGCCAGACCTTTAATGCAGCAGTTCCACCCATTTCGATCACCCGGTCGACCAGACTTTCAGCGTCACTCCTGAGAATTTCAGTACTGCCGACATGGACCAACATGGGTGGCAAACTCATCAAATCGCCAAATAACGGCGACGCAAGTGGCGCTTTCGCATCCCGCCCTGCCAGATAAGTCTCAGCCCATACGTTCAGGACCTGGCTGGTTAACATGGGATCACTTTTATTAATGTCAGCATAAGAAGATCCGCTCAAAGTTAAATCGACCCAAGGCGAAATCAAAATGGCAGCAGCGGGAAGTTCTGTACCTAGATTTTTTAGATTCAATAACGCTGCCAAGGCGAGCCCGCCGCCAGCAGAATCACCACCTAGAATAATATCCTCTGGCGAATACCCCTGACTTAGCAACCAATTATACGCCGTAATGGCATCTTCCAGCGCCGATGGGAACGGATTTTCAGGCGCCAATCGATAATTGACCATAAGTACCCTGAAACCGCTGGCGCGAGCAAGACGCCCTGAGAGGTTGCGATGCCCAATAGCATCACCCATCACGTAGCCACCACCATGGAAATATAAAATAACTGCATTGAGACCCGCAGACGCTGGATAGACCCATTCGCAGTTGGCCTCACCGGCCTGACAGGCTTCGAAAGTAACATCAGGCGATGGTTTGGGCATTAAATTACCCGCATCGGCCATTCGCGCCCTGAATGCCTTTATCTCGGTTATATTCTTCGGCAATTGAAGCTTGACCGTCCTGCTGATAACAAAATTCATCAAGGCTGCACGAATGCTCATATTAGCAACTCAATTTTTTCAAAGAACCGCTATGATACTACTGAACCCGCACTAAATTGCACTAACTGAGCAACAACTTAATGCTCTGGTTGAAAAGTTAACCTATGATCACTGAACCCGATAGTTCCCGGCGCCGAGCAGATGCTTACTGGGCCATCAAAAGTCAGCCACTACTGCACAGCCTGGATAATCGATTCCCGGATCCCCGTTGGTATGCTCAACTTCCCTTAGATGACTTCGATATCCTATGGCCGGCACCGCCAGACTGGAACCGTTTCCGCCTGGGCATCCAATTTGAGCGACTCTGGCAAACCGCCATAGAACACATGCCGGAGTATCATCTCCTGGCCAGTAACTTAGCCATTCGCGATCACCAACGAACACTCGGGGAATTTGATCTACTCATCGACCATCTAGGTGATACCGAGCACTGGGAACTGGCGGTAAAGTTTTACCTCGGCACAGGCGACTTAACGAAAGCGGAGAATTGGTATGGCCCGAACCCGGAAGATCGCCTGGACCTGAAGACTAAGCGCTTATTAAGTCATCAACTGCTACTGGCCAAATTTCCTGAAGCAGAGGAACTGCTTGTTGACAAAAACATTGCCCCGGTCACGCAAGTCCGCTGCCTCGTAAAAGGCCGCTTGTTTTATCCCTGGCAGGGTTTTAGCGACTCAATCGAAACCTATCCGGCCTACACCAGCGGTAGTCATCTCAAAGGCTGGTGGATGAATCGATCAGACTTCAAAAGTAGATTCTCAAAATCCTCAACACGCTGGATTTTACTATCCAAGTACCTTTGGCTTGCACCCATCAGGGTCACGGACAAGCTGCCAATATTGACTCACTCGATGGCCCTTGACCTGCTGGATAAATCACCGATGACCCAAGCCGTACACTTTGCCATGATAGATAATGCAGGACAGGAGCTCAGCCGTGGCTTTGTGGTCAACGAACATTGGCTTAAGCAGACCATCGATCGAGGTGATTAGCAGCGGACTTCTCCCACCCCGCCAAACTGCAGGCAGGAGCGTTAATCTAGGACGGTTTCGCCATCCTCATCGACCACCACATCCTGAAACTGTAATTCGTGCAACGTTCGATAAAGGCCATTAGCGGCAATCAACTGCTGGTGGGTGCCATATTCTTTAACTTCACCCATGTGCAATACCAGCACATGATTGGCTTCCTGAATCGTCTGCAGACGATGAGCAATTAATATAGAGGTTCTTCCCTTCATCAGCTGACGTAATCCATCCTGTATAAGAATTTCCGTTTCCGTGTCAATACTGGCGGTCGCTTCGTCCAGGATGAGAATCTCAGGGTCAGCAGCGAGTACTCGAGCAAAAGCCAGTAACTGCCTCTGGCCCTGGGACAGGTTGGCCCCACGCTCAACCAGCTGTGTTTCATAGCCTTCATCAAGGCGCTCAATAAACTCATGGGCATTAACGGTCTTTGCCGCTTCAATCGCAGCTTCTCGAGTGATCTTGTCGCTTCCCAAGGAAATATTATCGAGCACGCTGCCAGAGAATATATGGAAATCCTGTAATACCACACCGATGCGTTGACGTACATCCCTGGAGTGAAGTTCATTTAGGTCGATATCGTCGAGGAATATCTGTCCCGGCGGGAAATCGTAAAACCGCCCTAGCAGCCTAATTAAGGTGCTCTTCCCGGAACCCGTTGGACCGACGATTGCCAGTTTCTCTCCCGGCTGGATGATGACGCTGACGCCCTTTAAAATGGGTATGTTACGAGTATAAGAGAAATGCACATCCCTGAATTCGACCTTACCGGCAAGTCGTGGCGGTAATGACCTTGGGTTTTCTGGCTCATGGATCTGCTCATCCCAATCAAGCGCTTGAAAAATCCTTTCACCGCTGGCCATCGCCCGAAACAGCACGTTCAACTGCTCACCCAGCATGACAACCGGTGTGAATAACATGTTCATGAACCGAGTAAACAAAATAACCCCACCCAGGGACATCTCGTCCTGCAGGACAGCACCGGCACCATAATAAATAATAATCCCCAGCCCAACCGACGAAAGCGAATCATTAAAAGCGCCATAAAAGGTGGCCAAATCGATGGATTTAAACTCCAGGCTCAGGTTCTCTTTATTTATTTTGGTGTATTCTGATTTATTGCGGCCCCGCCTCTGGCTAAGCTGAACGACCTGCATACCCGACAGGTTTTCCTGAAGATATTGATTTAACGCAGAAACACTGTTTCTAACACGACGAAAAATTTCCCGGGTCGCTCTTCTAAAAAAAAATGTAGCCACACCCACAATGG
>CAZGCW010000103.1:0-13649 GCA_964524295.1 uncultured Pseudomonadales bacterium | reverse complement strand
CCGGCCCGCCGCAGGTCACAGGGTAAAACCAGCATAGATTAAACCCGGACTGCGGTGTTAGTTTAAACTGATTCCTGGAAAATCACCTTTCTGTCTTAGTTTAATTTAAAATACTTTATAACATGGAAGAATCGAAAACCTTGACTACCTACAGAAACCGACAGGCACGGATGATTAAATGGATTTAGATCTTACGGAAATAGATAAACTAGAAGCATCAAGGGACTATACGGGTGCCATGAGTGCCCTGAATTCTATGCTGACCCAAGACTCGGCCGGAATCGTTCGGTATCGCCTTGCGCTCCTGGAACTCAAAACCGGTCAGGTCAATAATGCCCTTGAAAACTTGCGACTGTGTACTGAATTGGGGTCACAGAATCATGGTATCACCCTTAATTACGGTCATGCCCTGAAAGCCGCTGGAGAAAACCAGAAAGCAGCAGAAAAATACCTCGAATTAACCAAAATGCCCGATGATAAGGTGATTGCGATTGGTTATTGGAGTCTGGCCAGCCTGAAGAGTTACTCATTCCAGCCCGAGGATATCATTGACATAACCCAGCGCCTAGATAACGAAACGACGCCCCTGGGTTACAGAGGATTGTTATTGCTTAGTCTCGCTGAAGCCCAGGATCAACTGGGTCATGACGATGAAGCCTTTACCGCCCTTAAACAAGGTAATGACATTATCGCCCAACACCGCCCGTTCAGGGGAGACCTTTATCAACAGCTAATCCAAGCACTCATGCGCGATTTCAAGCCATCGCTAAATTCAACTACATCTGATCTCGACACGCCTATCTTTATCATCGGTATGCCGCGCTCGGGGAGCACGCTGTTAGAACAGATCCTGGCAAATCACTCACAGGTTGAAGCGACTCATGAGCTTTTATTTCTTGGGGATATCTCTATAGAACTTGAAAACAAAGGGGGATATGCCAAACAACTGAGCAATCTTTCCAACGACAAAGCGACAGCCTACGCACACGACTATCTGGCAAAAACAAAGATCTACCGAGATACCCAAAACTCCTATTTTATTGATAAAAACCCTAATAATTTCCTGCATATTGGTCTGATAAAAACGATTTTTCCTCATGCCAGAATCATTAATATTGTTCGAGACCCGTTAGATAATGGCGTCGGCGTTTTTCGACAGTTTTTTAGTGAAGGTCATGAGTACAGCTATTCTTTTGAAGGCATCATTTTCTATTGGCAGGGTTATATCGCGTTAATGCAGCACTGGCAAAACCTTTACCCGGATGAAATCTACCACTTATCCTATGAGCAGCTTGTAAGGCATCCGGAAGCCAGCATCCGCTCCCTGCTTGATTACTGTCAGCTAGCCTCAGAAACAGCCTGCTTTGCGCCGGAAAAATCAAAAAGAGCCGTGTTGACGCCCAGTGCCACCCAAGTGAGAAAACCAATATCAGTATCCTCTATCGGCAGCGGTCTTAAATACAAGCATCATTTAAAGAGGCATCTACCCCCACTGGCCTTGATTCGTAACAAAGCAGAAGAAATCTTTGCCCTCAACAGATGAGTCATCTGTTGCGTTTTCCGCTGCTACTTGACCGCCTTGATTAACAAGCAACTCCGGAAACATGTGTCATAGTCGACAGATTCTTGTAAAGTGATTGGATGACCGAAGCTCTGCAAGCGCTTAAAGAAATCGCCCAACTCCAGGATCACCAGATCTCTTTGGAACATGCAGCCTTGGTCATCGCTGCTGAGACCCAGGAGGACCTGGATGTTGATACCTACCTTGCTACGCTGGACGACCTAGCGCTGACCTTAAAAAAGAAGATCAGTACCGACCCGTCTATTGCTGCACAACAACTTATTGACTTTATTTATAAAGATGAGCAATTCAAAGGTAATACTAAGGATTATTATGCTCCTGAAAACAGCTATCTAAACCGAGTTATTGATACTCGACAGGGCATCCCGTTGTCCCTTGCGCTCATTCACCTGGCTATAGGTAACCGCCTAAAAATCAATATTAAGGGGATCAATTTTCCCGGTCATTTCTTAATTCAGTATGAAGCACTTGAGAACCGTATTATTGATCCATTTACGGGTCGGAAGCTCAGTCAGAGCGATTGTGCCACCTTATTGAAGCAAATAGCCGGCCCAACGGCGGTCTTCCATCCTAGCCACTTGCAACCCGCCACCAATATAGGAATCCTGGCCAGGCTTCTGGACAATCTAAAGCAGATACACTGGCGTAACAACAATTGGCAATCAACAGGCCTGTGCCTACGCCAACAGATCCTGCTTATGCCTGAACACTATGACTTCCAGATTCAATACGGTGCAGTAAAAGAAATGCAAGGCGATCGCATTGGCGCAGAGCAGACTTATCGCCGCATTCTCGAAAGCTGTGATAATCCAACCACAAAGCAAACGGCGGCCCAACGGCTGTTAAGCCTTGAAAAAAAACCCCACATTATCCACTGACCGAAACAAACGGACGCTGCGTACATTAGCTTCGACTCCATCTGAGTGGAGACTACCCAGAATGAACACAAGGTAGTCGCGCCCGAACGACCCAAAGGACCTGCAGGTGGTACCCCAGGGTTAATTGCTATGGAGTAATTCCATGGCGGCTTCAGCCCGACGCGCAACCCCTTCCTTCTGTCGCGCTAAATCGACATCGTGATCCTCACCCATTGCGCCAACCAGATAACGCTTATAAACGCCCTGACCAATGGCAGCCAACCGCCAGTGTTGGAAGGCGCGATAATAATTAATATGACTCAGATCTCTACCCGTTCTGGCGCTATATAACTCACATAATGATGCTCTTGACGGATAACCTCCTACCGCAGTTGGCGGCTGGTCTGCCTGCTCGATCCCATCGACTTCGTCTGCATCCAGCCAATTATTCAGGAGATAACCGAGATCAGCCAGAGGATCTCCGAGGGTGCACAGTTCCCAATCCAATATCGCCTGCACACGCGCCTGACTCACTATCATGTTTCCTAATCTGAAATCACCATGCACGATACTGGCCCCTACCTGCTCAGGCATTCGCTCAAGCAATAACGCAGCACTTGCTTCCATATCGGGTATTTCATGCGTCTTGGTGGCCTGCCATTGCTTGTTCCATCGATTAAGTTGTCGAGCAAGATAAGCTTCTTTCCGTCCCAGGGTCCCCAGGCCGACCGCATCCATATCCACTGCGTGCAGGTCACAAAGAATATGTATCACATCATGCGCCAAAGCTGAGCGTTCCTGTGCCGGGATACTTAACCCGATAACGGCATCATTAAGCACAACGCCTTCAACATAATCCATGACGTAAAAGTCGGCTCCATTGACTGCTTTATCCTGGCATAGCCCCAATGCTTCTGGCACAGGCACCGCGGTCTCCCTCAGGGCATGAATAATCCGATACTCACGACTCATATCATGCGCACTTTCTAAGACGTGCCCCAAAGGAGGTCGACGCAAGACCACTGCCTTACCGGTCACATCTTCACATTTAAAGGTTAGATTGGAATGGCCGCCGGTAATGAGCTGGTAGTTGACAGGACTTTGGAACTCAGGCACCTGTTGTTCTAACCAAGGAGACACCTGTTTTCCTATAATTCCTTCCGGCATAGTTTTCTCCCATAGAACTAAAGGCCACTGAATAGACATTATGACGATTATACATTCTCAAACAATCAGTTTAGGAAATGACCTAACTGAAAGCACCATGTCTGTATGCTTGAACTGACCTACCATGTAATATCTGATTTTGGCTTATTATACATTGCCTTCTAGGACAAAAATGAAAATAAAAACCGCGCTCTGCCATACTATCAATGATGATATCAGCACCTTATCACTGGACACGATCGAAATACCCGCTCCAGAACCAGAACAAGTCCAGGTGCGCCAAAAAGCCTGTGCGGACAATTTTCCCGACATCCTCATGATCCAGGGTAAATATCAATTCAAACCACAACTCCCATTCGCACCAGGGGGTGAGTTTTCGGGAGACATTATTGCGGTTGGTAATGGCGTAACCGGTTTCAAAGTAGGAGACCGGGTAGTTGGATCGGATCGAAGCGGGGGATTTTCGGAGGCTATTAACCTCCCTGCCAGTCAGTTAAAACCGATTCCCGGGGATCTTTCCTATGCCAAAGCCGCAACTTACTCAACGGCTTATTTAACCGCTTTCGTTGCGTTGACCATTCGAGGTAATCTTCGTGCTGGAGAAACCCTGTTAGTACATGGCGCAACAGGCGGTGTTGGAATGGCTGCAGTTGACCTCGGCAAGTATCTGGGAGCGACGGTGATCGCAACCGGCGGCACAGACGAAAAACTGAGTGTGGTCAAAGCTCGCGGTGCAGATCATGTCATTAATTACAGTCAGCCTGACGGAAGTCTTGGCGGCTTTCGTGACACGGTTAAAGAACTGACCCAAGGTAATGGCGCCGATGTCATCTATGATCCAGTAGGAGGATCCGTTTTTGATGAATCCATGCGCTGTATCAACTGGGGCGGCAGAATCCTCGCTATCGGGTTTACCAGTGGCGTTTGGCCAAAAGCAGCTGTCAATCACGTTTTAATCAAGCAGATCTCAGTCATTGGCGTTCGTGCCGGTGAAATCGGTCGCAGAGACCCAGTACTCGGCCTCAAATGCCGTCAGGAAATCTATCGATTACTCGCCGATGGCCTAATTGACCCGCATGTTTGTGCCGGATTTCCACTCGAGTCTGCAGTCGATGCTTTAAAAATGCTCGAACAAAGGAAGGTGGTCGGTAAATGTGTCGTTACCATGAATGGTTATTCGTTAGAAACGTCGGCAGCTTGAGCTACAATGATACTACCGTTCTCAGCAAAGCTCGAAATAGCGGCAGGACTATAGCCAATATCCCTTAATATGTTGACCGTATCCTGGCCAAGCACTGGAGGATCCTTCGGCGGTACTTTTGCTGCCCCTTTTACCTGAATGGGATTAGCTATGGTCCATTTAAAATCAGGGTTGTCCGATACTGTTTCGACAATGACCCCATTCTCGACAAGTTGGGCATCCGTTATGACATCGGATAACTTCTCAACCAGACTATAGGTCAGGTTCTGGCTATCAAGCGCCTGGCAAGCTTCTGCTACCGATAGGGTCGAAAAAGCGCTACTGATCATCTCTTTGACTTCATCACGATGATGCATAAGACTTCTTAGGGTAGTAAAGCGTTCATCTTCAAGCCATTCAGGATGACCCAGGCACCGCGCCAGGCCTGGCCATTCTTTCTCCGGATTAGGTATTACCAGCACCAAAAAGCGATTTTCCTTGGTTTGATAGATCATCGAAAAAGGTGACCGATAGCCTTTTTCATCCAATAGCTTAGCCAAATCATAACCGGCAATAGCACCCTGCAAGTGCATCCCATTTGACCAGCAACCATTGGCGACCAGCGAGGTCTCGACGTAATCTCCCATGCCTGTCCTATCACGCTGATACAGTGCCATCATTATCCCGGCAAATAGGGTCATGGCGGACGCATGATCACCGACGCCGCCAAGGGGAACCGTAGGCGGTTGCCGGTGGGGTTTCAACAAATCAGTAATACCCGTTTTTGCCCACCACGCGGTCGTATCATAGCCGCGACGCTCCCCGTCCGGCCCTTGAGTTCCAAATGCGGTCAACTGTGCTATCACTAACCTTGGGTTTCTCTTCTTGAGTTCATCAACGGTCAGTCGAAATTCTTGCAACTGGTCTTCTCTGAAATTTAATATCAACACATCAGCATGGTCGAGCAGCCGATGCATGATTGCCCTGCCCTCTTCCTGATAAAGATCAATAGCTATGTCTCGCTTGTTCCGCGAGGTCAGAGCCCAGTTGTAATCAGTCCTATATCGGCCATGTAATAACCGATAAGCATCACCTGCAGGTGCTTCGACTTTGATCACCTGCGCTCCAAAGTCGGCAAAAATAGTCGCCGCCCCCGGCCCAGCAACAAAGGACGCTGCATCAATAACGGTCAAATCTTCAAATAAATAGGCCATCAACATTTGCATCGATAGATCAGAATGCCTATCTTAGCGCAACTTGGTTTAGTGAAAGAAATTATTATGCATGCAACTCTACAATCAGTCTGGGATGAACTGTCAGGAAAAGGCGGGCCATTTGAAATAGAAGAGATCCTTGTTCGAGGGGCTCCGATGAAAACATTCAAATCCGCTCCACCCAGCCTGCGAGAAATCTGGCTATCATCGGCGATCCATGACCATCGTGAATACCTGGTCTATGAAGACCAAAGATGGTCCTATGCAGAGGTTCACAAAATAGTCGGCAGCATCGCCGCTTGGATGTCAAATGCAAATATCGTTCAGGGAGACCGTGTTGCCATCGCCATGCGTAACTATCCAGAGTGGATGATGTGTTATTGGGCCGCAGTTGCTTCCGGACTGACCGTTGTTGGCATCAATGCCTGGTGGGTTGAAGATGAACTCGATTATGCCCTGCTGGATGCAGCACCAAAGATTCTGTTTTGCGATCAGGAACGGTTAACTCGATTCGAAGCAATCAGAGACCATCATGCTGATGTGAAAGTGGTTGGCGTACGCCTGAAGGAACCTGTTAAACAGGTATTCGACTTCACCGAGGTCGCTCATTTTCCAGGGGCACTACCTGACCGCACCATTGAACCAGACCAAGATGCCTGTATTTTCTATACTTCGGGAACCACCGGAAGACCAAAGGGAGCCCAGCAAACCCATCGGGGCTGTGTACATAACATTATGAATATGGGCTTCTGGGGTCAATGCCTATCTCAGACCATGGTAAAAGTTCACGGTACACCCATGCAAGACCCACAGGACGCGCCGCCTATTTCAGCCCTAGTCACCACGCCTTTATTTCACGTTACGGCTAACAACTGTTTAGCTCAGGCATCCACCGTAGCCGGTGGGAAGCTGGTCCATATGTACAAATGGGACGCAACGACAGCCCTGCAATTAATTGAGCGGGAGAAAATCAGCAGTCTCACCGGCGTGCCCGTGATGAGCCGTGAATTGATCAATCATCCTGACTTCAATCAATACGATACTTCAAGTTTAAAATCGGTTGGCGGCGGGGGTGCCCAACTACAACCCGATCTAGTATCGAAAATAGACAAAGCGGTCCAAACTGCCAGGCCAGGCACTGGTTATGGCATGACGGAGACCTGCGGAATTATTACATCGATTGGTGGAGATTTTTTCGTCGATAACCCTGAGAGCTGTGGTAGAGCCATGCCCACATTCGACGTAAAAACAGTCGACAAGCAGGGGAATATGACCCTACCCGGCGAGTCAGGAGAACTTTGGGTACGGGGTGCGCCAGTGATTAAAGGCTATCTCAATAAAACGGAAGCCACCGCTGAGACCATCACAGATGGCTGGTTACACACAGGTGATGTGGCCTGGATTGACGAAAACAAATTCATCTACATCGTTGATCGGGTCAAAGACATGGTGCTCAGGGGTGGCGAAAATATCTATTGCTCCGAAGTAGAATCCGTTTTATTCCAAATGGAAGCGGTCGCTGAATGCAGCGTCTTTGGCATCGCTGATGATCGACTTGGCGAAGAGGTGGGTGTCGCCATCTATTGCCAAGGACAGGCACAGGCAACGGCGGAGCAGATTCGGGCCTTCTGCAGCACACGGATGGCAAAACATAAAATTCCACGATACATCTGGCTGCTCGACACGCCGCTACCCAGGAATGCCAGTGGTAAATTCCTCAAACGAGAATTAAAAGATCAGCTACCTATGAACCTGGCACAATAAATTCAGCAGTAACCTTAACCTCGTTTTTTCCTGTTCTTACCCCTTTTGGGTAAATCAGGTAAGCCCCCGTGTTGGGTGCGAAAAGATCGCTTTGGCTTATGTAAAACGGAGTGCTGGGTTCGGGGAACCAGGTGCTCACGACCATTGCCAATGAACTCAGTGCGTCCCATCGTTCTCAAAGTACGGCGCAATAAAGGCCAATTCAACGGGTCATGATATCTCAGAAAAGCCTTATGCAAGCGGCGATTCACCGCGCCTTTGACAACTTCAACTTCACCTCTTTCGCGAGACACTCGCGTCAGGGGATTACGAGCGGAATAATACATGGCCGTTGCCGTAGACATCGGCGACGGGTAAAAACTCTGCACCTGATCTGCACGAAAACCATGCTCTTTAAGCCATAGTGCCAGATTAAGCATATCCTCAATCCGGGTACCCGGATGCCCGGCAATAAAATAAGGAATAAGATACTGCTGTTTACCTGCCTCGTTGGAGGCGCGATCAAACATCGCTTTGAACTGGTGATAACTGTCGATTCCTGGTTTCATCATTTTCGACAAAGGTTCTGCTTCAGTGTGCTCCGGTGCAATCTTTAAGTAACCGCCGACATGCTCCTTAACTAATTCCTCAACATACTCAGGCGTTTCTATGGCGAGATCATAGCGGACACCAGATGCGATCAAGACTTTTTTTATACCGGGAATTTTGCGCGCTTTCCGATATAAGCTAATCAAAGGCGTCTGGTCCGTATTCAGATTCTTACAAATACCCGGGTAAACACAGGAAAGACGGCGGCACTTGGATTCGGTTTCGACGTCCTTACAAGCCAACCGCCACATATTAGCGGTCGGTCCACCCAGGTCAGAAATGACGCCGGTAAACCCAGGCGTTCTATCTCTTATTCGCTCAATTTCATTAAGAATTGACGCTTCACTTCGGCTCTGGATCAACCTTCCTTCATGTTCGGTAATGGAGCAAAAAGTACACCCACCAAAGCAACCACGCATGATATTGACAGAAAAACGGATCATTTCGTAAGCTGGGATTTTCTTATCGCCATAGACAGGATGCGGGACGCGTTGATACGGCAGATCGAAAACGGCATCGATTTCTGGTGTAGACAGGGGGATAGGTGGCGGATTCAGCCAGAGCAATTTATCTCCATGAGCTTGAACCAGCGCTCGCGCGTTATGGGGGTTTGTTTCCCTGTGAAGGATTCTCGATGCTCGGGCGTACAACACCTTGTCTTCAACCACCTGCTCATAACTAGGCATCACAATACAGCTTTCAATTGGGTCTGCTGTGTCGGTAGTGGGCGACATCCGAACAGTTTGTACCGTGATCTTGTCGTCAACCCCGGATTCATCGGTGATGGCAGTGTTGACGGGAATATGGCTGGCAACGAACGCCGTCCCTCGCACATCACGAATCGTCTCTGGTAAGTCTCCTTGCGCAAGTCGATGAGTGACTTCCACCAGGGCACGCTCTGCGTTGCCATAGATCAATAAATCGGCCTTCGAATCAAATAGTATCGAGCGCCGTACTTTGTCACTCCAATAATCATAGTGGGCTATTCGCCTTAAACTGGCCTCAATACTACCGATAACAATCGGCACCTCCTTATAGGCTTCGCGACATCGTTGAGCGTAAACAATGACCGCCCTATCCGGCCTTAAACCGCCCTGATTATCCGGTGAATAGGCATCTTCTTTGCGAATTTTTTTATCGGAGGTATATCGATTAATCATCGAATCCATATTGCCGCCGGTAATGCCAAAATAAAGATTAGGCGCTCCCAGTGTCATAAAGGATTCCGCCCTTGACCAGTCTGGCTGGGCAATGATGCCGACTCTAAAACCCTGGGCTTCCAGTAGCCGGCCGATAACGGCCATTCCAAAGCTGGGATGATCGACATAAGCATCTCCAGTCACAATAATCACATCACAGCTATCCCAGCCTAGGGCCATCATTTCTGCTCGACTGGTGGGCAAGAATGGGGCGGTACCAAAGCACTCAGCCCAGTACCTGCGATAACCAAATAATGCTTTTGGTGTTCTGGAGTGACTCATAATTTAGGGTTCAGGGAAAAATGGCTATTTTAGGGTAAAACGTCACAACCTCAATCGATATCCCAGCCTTCAACACGGCATTCTGGGTTACCCCGTTTCTAACAATGAATGGCACGAGCCGACTTCAATAGCACTGGTCAACTTTGCTAACAAACAATTGGCGTTCGCGACCCTATATTAGCTTTAAAGTTTCCCCCGATCCTGCTAAATTTCCATTTTTAAATTAGTGCGCTCTGATGCGGCAGATTTATCGCTTTTTCGCTCCGACTGAACAAGACAAAATGAGATAACATTACCCGACATCGAGATAAATATCCTTTTAATAAGCTAAATTAGGCTTTATATAAGATAAAAGAAACAGTACGCCCCGTATGGAACAAAACACATGATAGACAATAAGCAGCTCAATCACTGGATCCACGAGATGGAGGCTCTTTGCAACCCAGAGCAAGTCGTGATCTGCGATGGTAGCCGTTTAGAATACGACCACATGATGTCCCTACTCAGGGAGGCGGGCGTAGCCAAACAACTCAACCCTGACCTCAGGCCAAATAGTTACCTGATAAGATCAGATCCAACTGACGTTGCCAGAGTTGAAAGCAGAACTTTCATTTGCTCAAAGCTAGCCGAAGATGCTGGCCCAACCAATAACTGGGCTGACCCGGTTGAGATGAAATCAACCCTGGAAAATCTATTTGAAGGGGCAATGACCGGCAGGACCATGTATGTCATCCCATTCAGCATGGGGCCAATTGGTTCTCCTATCGCCCATATTGGCGTAGAAATAACAGACTCCCCCTACGTTGTTGCCAGCATGCATATTATGACCAGAGTGGGTACTGAGGTCTTAGCCGAACTCGGCGAAGACGGCGAATACGTGCCGTGCATACACTCGGTTGGCAAACCACTGGAAAACGGCACCCGTGATGTACCCTGGCCATGCAATCCAGATAATCTATATATTGCACACTTCCCGGAGTCTCGGGAAATATGGAGTTTCGGATCAGGTTATGGTGGTAACGCGCTACTCGGAAAGAAATGCTTTGCACTGCGAATCGCCTCTTCCATGGCGCGCGATGAAGGCTGGCTAGCCGAACATATGCTGATTCTTAAACTGACCAACCCCGAAGGGATGGCTCATTATATTGCTGGCGCCTTCCCAAGTGCCTGTGGCAAAACCAATCTGGCGATGCTGGAGCCCTCAATGCCGGGCTGGAAAGTAGAAACCGTTGGCGATGATATCTGCTGGATGAAATTCGCTGACGATGGAAAACTTTACGCTATCAATCCAGAAGCCGGTTTCTTTGGGGTAGCGCCCGGTACGGGTATGGCAACCAATCCTAATGCCATGCTGAGCCTAAAGGAGAACTGCCTGTTCACCAATGTCGCTGAAACCGATGAGGGTGACATCTGGTGGGAGGGAATGACCGACCAGCCCCCAGCCCACCTGATTGATTGGCGTGGCCGGGATTGGACACCTGACAGCTCAGAACTGGCGGCCCATCCTAACGCTCGATTTACCGTATCAGCAGCACAATGCCCAGCCATCGCTGACGAATGGCAGGACCTGCAAGGTGTACCTATCAGCGCGATTTTATTTGGTGGGAGACGAGCTACCGTGGTGCCCTTGGTTAATGAGGCCGACTCATGGGAACAGGGTACTTTCTTTGGTTCGATTGTGTCCTCAGAAAAAACGGCCGCGGCAACGGGCACTATCGGTGATTTACGTCGAGATCCCATGGCCATGCTCCCTTTCTGCGGCTATAACATGGCTGACTACTGGCAGCACTGGATCAATCTTGGCCAGCAGAACAGTGGCCAGCTGCCAAAAATATATTACGTCAACTGGTTCAGGAAAGACGACCAAGGTGGTTTTGTGTGGCCTGGTTTCGGCGAAAACTCCAGAGTTTTGAAATGGATATTTGAACGCTGCGAGGGAACAGCTGAAGCCATATCGACACCGATCGGCAATTTACCGACACTGGACGGTATCGATTTTGATGGCTTAAATATGACCGATGAGGACATTGCAACCCTGCTACGCGTTGAAACCGATGGCTGGTTGGAAGAGCTGCCACTGATCCAGGCGTACTATGAGCAATTCGGTGATAAATTACCCAAAGAACTGGAAAATCAACTCGACCAGGTGCGCCAGAAGCTCGAGGCAGCCAAACAACAGGTTGCCTGACTTAAACAACTGACTCAGACCCAACCCAGGGACTTAACACCATTTTAGTCCACACGTTGAATCATCAACAAACCGGACTAGTCCAGCCGCTCAATGATAGTGCCGGTACCTAGACCACCTCCGCAACACATTGCAATCAGACCGTAACGACCACCCGTTCGCTCCAGTTCGTGAAGCGCTGTCGTGATCAAGCGTGCACCGGTGCTGCCCGTAGGGTGTCCCAGGGCGATTGCACCGCCATTGACATTAACTTTACTATGATCGACACCAAGATCCTTCTCCCAGGCTAGGACAACCGATGCGAAGGCTTCATTGACTTCAAACACATCGATATCATCCAGGGCCAAGCCGGCTCTTTTAAGTACTTTACGGGTTGCCGGAATAGGACCCTTGAGCATCGTAACGGGGTCAACGCCAACCAAAGTAGTCGCAACAATCCTGGCTCGGGCCTTCAAACCATGGGTTTTACAGGCTTGTTCACTTGCCATTATGATTGCTGCAGCCCCATCAGATACCTGAGAGCTCGATCCTGCTGTATGTATCGACTGACCTGCAACCGGTTCAAGCCCAGCCAATGCCTCAAGACTGGTCTGCCTGAGACCTTCATCACGATCAACCATTCGAGTTTCACCCGTGGCTTCAAATTTCTCATCGAGCACCGGCGCTTCTATAGGTACAATCTCTCTTTCAAAACGATTTTCTTCCCAGGCATTGATGGCTTTTTGCTGGCTTTCGAGCCCAAATTGATCTGTATGTTTACGGGTCACCTGATATTCTTCAGCAATCATTGCAGCGCCCATAAACTGACTGGTAGGCTGATAGTGACTCATGTAGCTGTCTCCCATTGGCACAGCATCTTTCATGTTTGAGCCAAGTGGTACTCGGCTCATCATTTCAACTCCACAACTCATTACGATGTCTTCCAGGCCAGATGCTACCATTGACGTTGCCAATGAAGTCGCTTGCTGGCTTGACCCACACTGGGAATCGACTGTTGTAGAAGCCACCTCCAAAGGTAACCCTTGGGACAACCAGGCAATACGGGCAATATTGAAAGATTGCTCACCCACTTGAGATACACATCCACCGATGACCTGATCAATCTGCTCCGGGGATATTCCACTTCGCTCAACCGCTGCTTTTTGTACCTTGCCGAGCAGGTCAGCAGGTTTAAGACTCGCCAGACCTTTGCCTCTTTTCCCAATCGCACTACGACAGGCCTCTACAATAAAAACATCTCCCATATCCACATCCTTTTAATTTCAATTAACAAATCCATGTAAGCATAGGGCCCTGTCAATTCAGAGGCAACCTTAAGCGCTGGAATTCAGCTAATCAGAATCCTGGCACTACGATCGATTAGACTCAGTTTGGGCACTAATTCCAGTCTTACGGCTCCACAGGTAAAAAGCCAGTCCGAGCATCGACCCTGCCAGCACCATCACCCATTCATACGGCCAGAGTAATGCGGCAGGGCTACCCGGAAGATAAAGACAAAACAGCCCACAAGAGAGTAGCAATGCAGAACCGCCCACCCATTTACCGTATCGAACCCTGAACGGTCTCCGCATGTCAGGTTCAGACCGCCGCAACCTAAGGAACGACCAGGTCACCATGATGTAGGCAAT
>CAZGCW010000102.1:1067-13775 GCA_964524295.1 uncultured Pseudomonadales bacterium | reverse complement strand
TCTTAACATCTTGTTGTCCAATTAATAATTCTAATTTTACACGCCCTACCTAACAGAGAAGCATTCTGCTATTTAATGCGAAATCAACCGAGCCTATTCTGCTCTACCCGGATTCAATCCTCTTTTGAGGCCAATCTCGCTCCTCCACAACCCTAATCAAAGCACAACCTTTACTGCGCACGAGCCGAGCGATGCGCTATTATAGCTAAATACGGCTTAAGTGACAGTTCAGGTTAACTACATTTGTACACAAATCATGATCGACTTTAGTAAAGCTCAATTCCAGACCAGTGCATCTAAACTAAAGCAGTGTCCTACGGACGTAGGCATTGAAATTGCTTTCTGTGGTCGATCGAATGCGGGTAAGTCGAGCGCAATTAATACCCTGACCCGACAAAAAAAACTAGCCAGAACAAGTAAAACACCCGGACGGACACAACTGCTGAATTTCTTTTCGTTATCCGAGACACTCAGGCTGGTTGATCTCCCTGGCTACGGCTATGCCAAGGTACCCACCTCGATCAAGCAGCATTGGCACAAACATCTAGATGAATACCTACGCGGCAGATTATCTCTGCGTGGCCTGGTTCTCTTAATGGATATCCGCCATCCCCTTAAGACATTTGATCAAACCATGATTAATTGGTGCAGTGATACCGGCTTAGCCTTACATATTTTGCTAACCAAAGCGGACAAACTAAAACGCGGCGCCCAGCAAAATACCTTGTTAAATCTGACAAAAACTGTACCAAACAGGGTCACTATCCAAACGTTTTCGGCCCAAAATAGTTTGGGGTTAGTTGAACTAGAAAAAAAACTGCTGACCTGGATACCACCAACAGAAGCTGACCCGTCCTAACAATGGAATAAAAAAGCCCTAGCCATAAAAGGGGATTATGGCTAGGGCCAAGACTTCGGTAAATCGGGGAATAACCGAAGTTTACTACAAAAACCAATCCGACCTAATGTAAGACAACCAAATTCAAAAAAAGTTCTAAATGATTAATTAAGTCATGATAACCCTACCGTAAAATCACCGGTAAGACCAATAATAACAGGTACAGTCAGATTTAAAACCCAAAAGAAAACAAACAATAACGTCAACTTTA
This sequence comes from uncultured Pseudomonadales bacterium, assembly GCA_964524295.1. GTDB lineage: Bacteria > Pseudomonadota > Gammaproteobacteria > Pseudomonadales > Azotimanducaceae > UBA9926. The sequence goes on along the minus strand of CAZGCW010000102.1, from coordinate 12,666 downwards.
TTTACAATTTACAAAATAACTAGCTATATATCAGTGGGATATGCAATTTAAACCGGAACCTAAACAGAAAGAAGGCATACTCGACCCCATCGCGGGTTAAAAGCGGTTAAATTAAACTAGGCAGTACAATTTATTCTATATGATTATTTACTGAGCCTGTAACGGCGCTTCTTCTTAATTGCACTAAAACCTCAAGGTTGATATTAAACATGACCCTGAATAAAAAAAGCTCAAAAAAAAGCCTCAGCCATAACGGGGATTATGACTGAGGCTATAACTCCGGCCAATTGGGGAATAACCGAAGCTTACTGCCGAAAATAATTAACACACCCATTAGGACACAGAACCGGTCAGAAAGTTCCCCATTGTTTAAAATATTCTAGTGGGCCTCTTCCCAGTCTTTACCCGTGCCAACGTCAACTTCCAGCGGGATAGATAACTCAGCTGCTGAAACCATATGTTCTACCAGGCCTGCTTTAACCACATCAAGCTCTTCTTCTTCAACCTCAAGAACTAACTCATCATGCACCTGCATAATCATGGTTGATTTAAGTTGTGACGCCACCAGCCAGCCTTGCACCCGAATCATCGCTAATTTGATGATATCTGCCGCTGTCCCCTGCATCGGCGCGTTAATGGCGGTTCTTTCAGCTGCCTGTCGCATCTGAAAATTAGTAGAATTGATGTCAGGTAGATAGAGCCTGCGACCAAAATGGGTTTCTACATATCCTAAACTGGAAGCCTGGGCCTTGATCGCCTCCATATAATCCTTAACGCCTGGATAGCGCTGAAAATATAGATTGATATAGTCCTGAGCATCGGTACGACTAATCCCCAGTTGTCTCGCCAGACCGAATGCCGACATCCCATAGATTAGGCCAAAATTAATGGCCTTGGCGCTACGCCGCTGATCAACACTAACTTGATCAACAGAACAACCGAACACTTCCGCCGCAGTCGCTTTATGGATGTCCAGTCCACTTTGAAACGCCTGCGTTAAACCTGAATCAGCGGACAAATGGGCCATAATTCTTAACTCAATCTGTGAGTAGTCAGCAGCCACTATCTGACATCCTGGCTTCGCAACGAATGCCTTACGGATTCGACGGCCCTCTTCCGTTCGTATAGGAATATTTTGCAAATTAGGATCACTACTGGAAAGCCGTCCAGTCGCTGCGACAGCCTGATGGTAAGAGGTATGTACCCTGCCAGTCGTGGGGTTAATCTGATTAGGCAATTGATCAGTATAGGTTGATTTAAGTTTGCTTAGGCCACGAAAGGCAATGATCAACTTAGGTAATGGATAGTCCAATGCCAACTCCTGCAGAACTGCTTCTGCCGTAGAAGGCTGCCCTTTCGGAGTTTTCTTTAACACCGGTAACTTTAATTTCTCAAAAAATATCTGTTGCAGTTGTTTCGGAGAACCCAAGTTAAAACTTTCTCCCGCCAACTCGAATGCCTCCGTTTGTAATTCCGCCAATCTCTGTTCTATTTCCTTGCTCTGTTTATAGAGCATTTCAGCATCAATCAGGACGCCCGCTCTTTCTACCGTAGATAAAATAGGTACCAACGGCATTTCAATGTCGAGGAATACACTCATTAACTGATTGGTCTGTCGTAACAAAGGCCACAAAGTTTCATGAAGTTGCAGCGTTATATCTGCGTCTTCTGCTGCGTAATTGGTGGCAAGTTCTATCGAAATCTGGTTAAACGTCAATTGTTTAGCGCCTTTACCCGCGATATCTGTGAAATGCGTGGTCTTTCTTTGGAGATAATTAAGCGCTAAATCATCCATGTTGTGTCTGGAGAAGACCGAATTCAAAACGTAGGATTCCAGCATGGTATCGTGAACCTGGGCCTTCACCTGAACGTCGTAACGAGCCAATACACTCATATCAAACTTGAAATTCTGGCCTATGACCCATTTCTGCTCATCTTCCAGAAGTTTCCTGATACCGGGTAGCACAACGGATAATGGTAATTGGCTAGGCGCCCCAAGATAATTGTGACCGATGGGTAGATAGGCTGCCTGACCGGGTTTACAGCAAAAAGAGATCCCGACCAATTCAGCATTAATATAATCCAGGCCTGTGGTTTCTGTATCAAACGCGAAATAGGGAGCGGCATCCAGTTTTTCAAGCCAACTCTGAAAATGAGCTTCGTCCAAGATGACTTCATAGTCTACTTCTGCTACTGGTTCAATGGGCGCAGCCTGCCGACCGAGTTCCTCTAGCCAACCAGAAAACTCATATTCCGTGTAATACTCGTGTAACCCCTCAACATCTGGGTCGACTTGCTGCAACGCTTCCAGGGTTTTTGGTAGTTCTAAATGTTGACGGATCGTAGCCAGGTCATAAGACATGGGTAAGAATTCGAGCGAATCACGCAGATTTTCACCGACTTTGCCTTTCACCTGGTCAGCGCCTGCCATGACGCCCTCTAGAGAGTTAAACTCGGTCAACCATTTCACCGCCGTCTTAGGGCCACACTTTGGAACACCTGGAATGTTATCGGAACTGTCTCCCATCAATGCCAGGTAATCTATAATCTGAGTTGGACTCACCCCAAATTTTTCTTTTACTGCTTCTACATCGAGATACTGGCCATTCATGGTATTGATCAGGACGACCTGATCATCAACCAACTGTGCCATATCTTTATCACCCGTTGAAATCAGCGTTCGACTGCCTGCATCACTGAGTTGTCGAGCAAGGGTCCCTATTACATCATCAGCTTCCACCCCTTCAACTGAGAGCAGGGGAATACCAAGACATTCAACAATACGATGGATAGGTTCTATCTGGCTCCTCAGTTCTTCCGGCATGGGTGGCCTGTTCGCTTTATATTCCGGGTATATATCGTTTCTAAACGTTTTCCCTTTGGCATCAAACACGACAATGATTTGACTCTCAGCAAACTCAGACTGTAACTTTCGGATCATGCTGATGACACCTTTAATCGCACCCGTCGCCTGGCCTTTTGAATTCTCTAACGGTGGTAGTGCATGGAAGGCACGAAAAAGGTAGGATGAGCCATCCACCAGGACAACTTTAAAATCATTATTCATGGGCAATTATTCTCTGATTTAAGAGCAAACCATACTTTGATTATTCGACTACTTTCAATCATATTTGTACTAAGTCTGATATTTCCTTCTAAGGATGTCAGTGCTGATGAAGTTGATGAAGAAGTCATTTCTATAATTGAAGATAAAGAACGTACCATTTACGAATATCGTCATAATGGCGTACTCATCATGATTAAAATACAACATAAAAATCGACGGCCTTATTACATGGTTCCTGCCGATGGTGAAGCTCATTACTCGGACCTAAGCCAAAAAAAACATCTCTACCCCCAATGGGTAATCCTTGAATGGTGATTCGTGGCTAGTTTTACTTCACTTCAAGAAAAGGATATCAAGAATTTCCTGGCTCTATTTGATATTGGCGAACTGAATTCCTTTGCGGCGATAGCGGCTGGAATAGAAAACACTAACTATTTTGTCAACACCAGAAAATACGATCAAGAACAACCCTTTGTACTGACGCTGGTCGAAGTTGCGTCATTCTCAGAGGTCCCTTTCTTTACTAACCTGACAACCCATCTTGCCAACTACGGTCTGCCCGTACCCGCGCCCATCTTAACATTGGACGGTATGCCATTTGCCATACTCAAAAACAAACCCGCTTTGCTTCTACCTAAACTACCGGGTAAACATCTACAAAAAACCAACGCTGCACATTGTCAAGAAGTGGGCCGAATCCTAGGCCTCATGCATTCGACCTTACTCAGCAGTTCCTATCAGATGGACAATCCCTACAAAGCCGACTGGATGTATATCGCCATTGAACAAACCCAGAACCAATTCGAACCAGAATTAAGGCGCTTGTTGTTACATTGCGCCGAACAGTATGAAATTCTGGAAACTGGCTCCTTGCCGAGGGGAATTATTCACGGTGATCTGTTCAAAGACAACATACTCTTTTCAGATACGAAAATAACGGGTGTCCTCGATTTCTTTCATGCCTGCACCGACTTTCTGATCATGGATGTGGCCATTACGATGAATGACTGGTGTCAGAATCAAGACCACTTGATTGATCCAGAAAAGGCCAACAGTCTACTCATCGGCTATGAGCTAACTCGCCCCCTAGAACAAGAAGAACGGGTCCAACTGCAAGTGTTTCAACAGATTGCCGCTGCAAGATTTGCCTTAACCCGATCTCTGACAGGACTCCCTGGAAATCATTTAAAAGATCCAACGGAGTGCCTAGTGCTACTAAAATCACTGCTAGCAGATAATGGATAACACTGGCTGAAGCTCGATTTCAGGGTCCTCTTAGATCAACAGGGCCTTTATCCAGAGCAGGATGAAGACACTTTAAATCAGCCTTACTCACTGTAAACTGATTTGTTCAGATACGGTCCAGATGACCCATGATACTTTGCAGACTACTTATGGTATGAGGTGCCTTGATATACCCGACATGTCGGCCCAGCGTATCAACCAGCACCAGACTACTGCTATGACCCACACTATAACTGGCAGAGGTCGTATGGGGCGCATGGCCAACCGATAAATGCAACTGGCTAGCCAGGGCCTTTATTTCACTTATCTCCCCAGTAATTCCCGTAAAGCTGGGATCAAATTTATTCAAATACGCATCCAACTGAGAAGGCGTATCCCGACGTGGATCCACCGTAACCAACCAAACCCGTGGGAATTCCAAACCTTCAGCATTGACTTTAGCCAGGGTTGCCATGGTTGTAGGACAAATATCAGGGCAATGCGTAAATCCAAAAAAGAGCAAATTCCATTGCCCTTCAAATGCGGCTTGTGTAAGGCGCTTTCCTGAATCACTGATAAGATTAATCGGTTCTAATGCTCGAGGTTCTTCAAAAAGAACCAGGCCAAGCTGCCTGGCATCCTGTTCACTTAATCTCTGCCCTAAGCTGAACTGGTAGACCACAAAGACAGTCACAGTGCAGACAACAGCTAACATCCACTGTACTTTTGGTAATCTTCTTTTCACGGTGTCAGACTGCATAAGAGGCTGAATCTTCAGACATAGGATAACGGCATGAAATAATGATCAACCAGTAAAGCACCGAATAAACCGGTCAGATACACGATTGAATAACGGAAGGTCTTTAGCGGGGCTCGTTCGTTTTTTCCAACATACAGCACAATAGCCCAATAGATAAAACCGGCTCCCAAGGCGATTGCCGCCGCTAGATACAGCAAATTACTCATACCAATCACATAAGGCAACAAGGTTGTCAAAACTAAAATAACGGTATAAAGAAGAATCTGCAGACGGGTATAAGCCTCCCCATGCGTCACGGGCAACATTGGAATATCGACTTGCTTATATTCTTCAATCCGATCAATAGCCAGCGCCCAAAAATGCGGTGGCGTCCAGACAAATATAATCAACACCAAAAGCAGGCCACCGCCATCAATACTATTTGTCACAGCAGTCCATCCGAACAAGGGTGGTGCAGCACCAAATAAACCACCAATAACAATATTCTGCGAGGTTGCCCGCTTAAGGTACATGGAATACACAATGCCGTAACCTGCCCAGGCTGCCAAATTTAACCAGGCTGTCAACGGATTAATAAACACAATCAAAATAGCCATGCCTGCAATACAGGTAATAGCAACGAATACGCCCCCTTGCAGATTGGTCACCCTACCTTGTGCAACGGGACGATGATGCGTACGGGCCATTTTTGCATCCACACTGGCATCAACGAGGTGATTTAATGCCGCTGCCGAACCCGATACTAGAGCTACACCCAACAAACAAAACAATATTGTCGCCAGTGGCACCCTACCCTCAGTCGCAAGAAACATTCCTGCCAACGTGCATAGCAACATTAGCAAGACCACTCGCGGTTTACACATTTCATAAAAATCTTGCCAGTTCGGCCTGATATTATTCTGCATGACTCAAGATACCGGTGATTGGAGTCTGAAATTCGACACGGATTGTAACTAAACTAGCGAGCAAATTCATGGTTCATTGCATCGATCTGTACATTAATCGCAACATCAACCCGTTATTTTCAGTTTAATGACCCGAATTATTGCATCGGTTTCACCTTTTTAAGCACTCCTGGGCGACAAACTACCCGTTCAATCTACGATCCCTTCCTGCCTTAAAAGCGCATCTACGGTCGGTTTTCTCCCACGAAAAGCCGTAAACAAATCCATCGGATCCTTCGAACCACCCTGTTCGAGAACCGTTGACAAAAATAATTCTCCGGTTTGCCTATTGAAAATACCTTCTTCCCGAAACTTCGAAAAAGCATCTGCGGATAACACTTCCGCCCACTTGTAACTGTAATAACCAGCTTCATAGCCATCATCGCTACCAAAAATATGACTGAAAGCGTGCTGAAATCGATTGTCTCCCCTGGTGGGAATAACCGACACCTCACTGCGAACCTGATCGAGAATAACTTGAATCTGGTTATCTTTATGTTCATCAAATTCCATATGCAGGCGCAGGTCAAACAGGGCGAATTCAAGCTGTCGAACCATCTGCATACCAGACTGAAAATTCTTCGCTGTCAGCATTTTATCGAGCAAATCTTCTGGTAAAGGTTCACCCGTCTGGTAATGGGCTGAAATCAAAGGCAAAGATTCTCGTTCCCAACACCAGTTTTCCAAGAATTGGCTCGGTAACTCAACCGCATCCCAGGCAACCCCGTTAATTCCGGACACCGGCGCGCAATCAATCCGGGTCAGCATATGGTGCAATCCATGTCCAAATTCATGGAACAGGGTGACCACATCTGAATGACTCAGCAAGGAAGCGGTTTCTCCCAGAGGGCTTGGGAAGTTACAGGTCAAGTAGGCCACCGGTAACTGCAAGTGTCCATCCAAACAGGTACGACGGGTTCTACACTCAGCCATCCACGCGCCACCGCTTTTCTTGGGTCGTGCATACAAATCCAGGTAAAAACGAGCGATCAGCGAATCATCACGAAATAGATCAAAAGTGGTTACATCCGCATGCCAGGTTTCTATTTCAGTTGATTCTCTAACCTGAATATCAAACAGTTTGCCAACGACCTCGAACATACCCTTGATCACCACGGGCAACGGGAAATAAGGCCTCAGCTGCTCGTCGGATAGATCAAATTTTTCCATTTTCAGTTTTTCTGAACAAAAGCTGACATCCCATGGCTGGAGTTCAGGTAATCCCAAATGCTCTGACGCGAATTTTTCTATCTCAGCAAACTCCTGATCAGCGACCCGTTTAGATTTTTCCGCCAGTTCCATCAAAAACACCAAGACTTGATTCGGTGTTTCAGCCATTTTGGTCGCCAAACTGAGCTCCGCGAAATTTTCAAAGCCTAAAATTCCCGCCAATGCTTTTCGCTGAATTAATATATCCTGCATCAGCTGGCTATTATCAAAATCAGCTGACCCTGGGCCCTGATCGGATGCCCTGGTAGTGAAGGCGATATACATTTCCTTGCGCAGATCACGATTTTCACAGTGCGTCATCACCGGTGCATAACATGGAAAATCCAGGGTCAGTAAATAACCCGATTGATTTTGCCGTTCTGCACTTTGTCGCGTCAGTGCAATCGCATTATCAGGCAACCCTCGCAAATCATCGACATCAACAATCAATTTATGCCAGCTATCCGTGGCATCCATAACATGTTCAGAAAAACGACTGGTTAATTCAGATAACTTCTTTTTGATACCCGCACACTGCTCTTTGACTTCACCAGTCAAATCAACACCAGAGAGTCGGAAATCCCGCAGCGCATGGTGGGTCGCTTGGCGCCGTGCCGGGCTCAGGGTAGCAAAGTCGTCACTCTGCTCAAGACCCTGATAGATAGCAAACAAGCCCTGATCCTGGCGGAGCCTCGTTGAATACTCATTAAGCAAAGACAAACACTGATTATATACCTCCCTGAGTTCGTCATTATTGACCACTGAATTCATATGGCTGACCGGGGACCAAGCCTTGTTAAGACGATCTTCGAGTTCGTCGAGTTGATTAACCATATCGCCAAAATTCCTGGATTGGGATTGCTTCAGAGCAGCAATGGCCGCCTGATTTTCGGCAATCAGTTGTTCAATGGCTGGCGTAACATGTTCTGGACGAACGGCGCTGAACGCGGGTAGCTCTTGAGCCATTAGTAAGGGGTTGTCCATGGTTGTTTCCTTAAAGATAATCTGCCTCAAAAAGATCCATGACGCAGTTGCATAAAGACTGGATGAGTATCGGGTTCTCGATCAAACCAGATAGAGAAGGCAAGGGCGGCCTGTTCAATCAACATACCCAACCCATCAGCGCAGGGCCGGTCCTGATCCAGGCAACACCACTTTAAAAAATGGGTCTTTTCCTCGCCATACATCATGTCATAACACTGCGTATCTGTACCCAGGACACGCCTTGGAATCAACGGAACGGACCCACTGAGTCCGGCTGACGTGCCATTGATCACCAGGTCATAGGAACTTTGAAGCTCTGCGTCCATCTTGGCAGTGACTCGGGAGTCTGAAAACGAGCCCGCTATTTCCACCGCTCGCTGCGAAGATCGATTCCAAAGGGTTAATTCAGAAGGAGCTTCGCTAAGCAATGAAGCAATGATACCCTGGACGGCTCCGCCGGCGCCGAGCACAAGAATCTTCCGGTCTTTGAGTGGCCATTTCAGACGAGCCTTTAAATCCCTGACTAACCCGGGCCCATCCGTGTTGTAACCAATGAGTTCGCCCTTTTCGGTTAAGCTCACGGTATTAACAACTCCCGTGGTCTGGGCTGTTTGATCATGATGACTGACTAAATTAAACCCATCGACCTTAAAAGGTACGGTGATATTAAACCCAGTTGCACCTCGATCACGAAATGCACTCACCGCTTCCGGAAACAAACCCGGTTGCACCAGAATTTTTTCATAACGCAACGCGATACCAAACTGTTCAGCAAAGGCTTCATGTATGACGGGAGAACGACTATGCCCAATAGGATTACCAAACACCGCGAGCAGAATCACTGGATTGAACCCTGCCGTATGATCTCCCCACTGAGCAAGTCCCTGATTTCACTCGGGCCATCAGCTCCACTCAATTCACCGGGCACAATACAATCAATTTCATTTCCGAAGATGCTTCTAACCTCGGCCGCACTTTTTGCCGGAGCACGACCACTTCGATTAGCAGAAGTTGAAACTATAGGTCCATCGACCCGTTTACACAGCGACTGCACTACTGGATGAGCGCTGACCCTCAAGGCGACAGAACTATGACTACCCTTAATCCATTCAGGACAAGAGCCATTATCCGGAACCAGAAACGTCACCGGCCCTGGCCAGGTTTGTCTTAACGCAGCCAATTTATGATTCGATAAGCCCTCGAGGTAGTCAGCAAAGTGACCCATCTCTCCTGCAATCAAAATCAAACCCTGCTCTTGCTGCCGCTGTTTTAAAGCAAGTATACGGTGTACTGCGATTTCCGATGAAGGTAGGCAACCTAACCCCCATACACCTTCGGTCGGATAGGCAATAACGCCATCGTTGCATAGTTTAGAAAGACCATCCAAGCTCTGATCTGATTGGCTTAGTATCACTGTGTTTCAAGATTCTGATTGACAGCCAGATTGCTCGCACGAATTTTACTGGCATTGTCTGCACGTTCAGCAGTCAATTTTTCCGCCAGGACTTCATCATCAACGGCCATTATCTGAACCGCTAGATAAGCCGCATTTTTTGCACCCGCTTTACCAATAGCAACGCATGCGACTGGAATACCCCCCGGCATTTGTACCGTCGACAACAACGCGTCTATACCCTGCAGTGAACCGGCATCAATGGGAACACCAATCACAGGTTTAACGGTCTGAGCAGCAACCGCTCCTGCCAGATGCGCCGCCATCCCGGCCGCCGCAATAAAGACCTTACAGCCTCTTAGTTCAGCGTCATGGACAAAATCCTGAGTATCCTTCGGTGTACGATGAGCCGAAGTAATACGGACCTCATATCGAATTGAAAACTGCTCCAATACATCCATGCTGGAGCGCATAACGGGAAGATCAGATTCTGATCCCATCAAAATGGCTGCGAAAGCATCTGCCATAACCTATTCCTCGATTAAAAACTGAAACGTTACCTAAGGAGGAGAAGCCATTCAATGAGATATCCAAAAATAGTTTTCATTCCAGCAAAAAAACCCTATCCAGGCTCATATCAAGGCTCATATTAAAGCTCGATGATAACCTTCAGCAGAATTAATGATCCGACCGGCGATTTCTAATTCGCTTAACTGGCTTGACAGATTTCGCATACTAAAACCAGTTTCTTTCAATAACGAGGCATAGGACACGGGTTGGTCATCAATCAAAGCCAGTAAAATTGATTCAGAATCTGCACTACAGGCCACTCCTACCGCACCCATCGAGGTTAATTCTCCCACCACATCGGCTATGGTTTCAGTCAGTACAGCACCTGACCGAATCAATTCATGACAACCGCTATAGTGTCCATACTGAACCGGGCCCGGGATTGCAAAAACCTCTCTATTTTGATCCAGTGCCGTGTGTGCCGATATTAGCGATCCACTTTTCAGCCTGGCTTCGACTATCAATGTTCCCTGGGCTAAACCCGTTATGATTCTGTTCCGCTTCGGAAAATTACCCGGCAAAGGGGGTGTCCCCGGTGGATACTCGGAGAGTACCAAACCCGTTTCACGGATCTCTTTACCTAGGGCATTGTTACTTGCCGGATACTTAACATCACAACCACAGCCGAGCACCGCTATGGTGCGACCACCCACATCAAGGGCTCCGCGATGACAAGCGGCATCAATGCCGATAGCCATACCACTGACGATCACCCAACCCAAGGCAGCTAACTGCTGGGCAAAACTACGAGCTTGCTGCAACCCTGCTAAGGAAGGTTTTCGACTGCCTACCATCGCTATGGCCGGTTGCCGCAATAAAGCGAGATCACCTTTTGCAAAAAGTAACTCAGGTGGGTCAGCGATTTCGTTCAACAATGCTGGATAGGGTACTTGGCCCAGGCTCAGTAAATACTGGTCTGGCTGGGTTAACCACTGTCTGTACACTGCATCCATGGCACTTTCAACCTGCTAACGAAAGAACGGGTCTCAACTGGTTTTTTATCGTGGAGCTGGATGCAGCGTAAGCTTTCTAAGAAAAGATGCTGATGTAAACCACCTCAAAAACAATCATTTCTGGCATCGTTCTCCCCGAATTAAACGGTAGGCAACCATTTGAATTTTAGGTGCTTTAGCTTCGAGCTTTAGTTTTGAGCTTTGAATTCGAGCTTTGAATTCGAGCTTTGAATTCGAGCTTTGGATATTGCTGCTTGAGATAAAAGCAGGGTAAAAAAATAGCTTACCTTTGAGCCTCTATTTTAATGCCCACCCAGCCGGACGTTAATCAAACCGATTCCAACTATGGTATTAAAAGACGGTGCTGACCAGCCGTTGTTAGCTACAAAGTAAGTCAGTTATTGCCCAGCAAAGGACGGGTCAAGGTTCAGAAATCTGATCGCCAACCTGCACCGGTTCCGTAGTGTCTAAGACAATGCCATAGGCCATTTTTTG
>CAZGCW010000102.1:0-1057 GCA_964524295.1 uncultured Pseudomonadales bacterium | reverse complement strand
AAACTACGGTAGACCATGATCAGGCCAACTCGCTCTGCCGGCAACGTGACTCGGTCTCCCTTGACCCTATCCCTAACGATTTCTCCTTTCTTGTACAGGGCCAAAACCGTGCCAGCGGTTAATCCATCAATTTCACCGCGGTTAAGTACAGTAACCCCGTTTTTACCCACCATACTCAAGCCTTTACCAATCGCGATAATCGTACCACTGACCCCTCGATCCGGGGGTTTAGGATAAAAAGTCGGCTGCACTTTCCTTTCTTCCGTCGGTAGAAGGCGATCTGTCACCCTAACGTCCTCTTCCACAGACAGTAGCTCAAAAGTAGCAAGATCGCGTTCTCTTTTGACCATCCGAGCCATACCAACGGCCCGGGCCTCATAACCCAGAATTTCTTTGCTATCAGGATCCTTATAAATTCGACCTTCCCTGAAAACACCAAAAACAGAAGTCAATTCTGGCCAGCTGCCCCGTCCATAGAATCGGTCACCTGGGCCAAATATCAACCGGTCTGACACCCCTGCGAGTATATAAGGCGCATTTGCCAGGGATTCTTTTTCAACAATCCGACCCTCGGCAAACCAACTTGAAACATCTTCCAAAGATATAGCAGGAATACCACTCACTAATGGTTCTGCTCTGACTCTAGGGGACAACTTTTCACTACCCGCATCGGACCTGTTCACTTTAAGTACAACGGTCCTGGAATCATCACCTCGGGTTAAATCCAGTTTGGGTTGGCCATCTATATAAATCAGGCTGAGACTATCGCCAGGATAAATCAGATGAGGATTTTCAATTTCCGGATTGAGTTCCCATATTTGCGGCCAGTGCCATGCTTCATTAAGAAACAATGAAGCAATATCCCAGAGCGTATCTCCCTTTTTTACACTATATCGATCAGGATGTTCGGGCCTCAATAGCTCATCTGCCTGGAGCTGACCCATGATCAAGAGTATTACCAACATAGACCATCTTAAAATGCTAATCATGAGGAGAATCCCTCCCTTAATCGCGCTACAATTGCCCTTCAACCAACGTCATCAACTGAAACAGCAGG
>CAZGCW010000101.1:9210-13780 GCA_964524295.1 uncultured Pseudomonadales bacterium | reverse complement strand
GCTTTGGGTACATCGATACCGAAATCATGGGGTGGTGCATACTGGCACGCTTGATAACAGGCGCCGCATTGGTGGCAAAGCTGAGCCAGATAATCCAGGTCTGGTTGATCGAAATCCTGACGGTAGGTTATTGCCTTAAAGACCGGGCAGTAGCCTTCGCAATATCTGCAGGCATTGCATACCGTTAGGGTTCTCTTGGCTTCCGCCAGGGGATTGGTTGAGACCAGGTTAATGGCAGGCAAGTTATCATCGGCGGGCATGGTATTGATGCTCCAGGTCAGCAGACATTGATGGCAGATATATTACAGGCATAATGCAGCCTGTTTGCCCGCGATTCGACCGAATACCCCACCGATGGTCATCCCGGTACCAGCACAGTAGCCCTCACCCAGAATGTTACCCGCCATAATTTCTCCGGCAGCGTAAATGTTGTGAAAAGGTTTACCGAATCGGTTGATTGCCATCGCCTCCGAATTAACTTCAAGACCGAGGTAAGTAAAAGTAATACCGGGTCTTAAAGGGAAAGCCCTGTAGGGTGGCGTGTCCAGCGGTTGGGCCCAGTTACTCTTGCCGGGTTCAATGTTTTGCGTTGCCAATCCATCCAGGGATCGAGGTTGAAACAAGCCATGGCGAGTGCTGTTGTTAAACTGATCGATGGTTTTATTCAATGCGCCAGGGTCAATTTCGAGCAAGTTAGCTAGTGCAGTCACCGTGTTTGCAACCATGGCAGGGTACAGGGAAGGCATATAGAGTCCCTGGGTTTTGCTATCGAGAATGGCAAAGGCGATTTGGCCTGGTTGCTGTGCCACCAGCCTGCCCCAAATAGCATAGCGCTTTGGCCAGTAGTCTTCACCTTCATCATAAAATCTTAAGGCTTTGTTATTGACTACGATACCAAAACTGACACAGTCAAGGCGACTCACAATCCCACCATCATACTCAGGCGCCCGGGCATCAATGGCAACGGCGTGACACTGTTTGGCATCGCCGATCAGTTTCGCCTGATGACGAATCATTTCTTTTAGAGGAAGCCCTTTATTGTAGGGTGTGCCCCGGATCAGGAAATTGTCAGCAGCCTTCCCCCAGGCTGATTTCATCCAATCCTTATTGGCCTGAAAGCCACCGCTGGTGAGAATGATTGCTTTTGCAGTTGCGGTTATTTGTTGGCCCTTGTGCTCATATACGAGGCTTTTAAACCGGTTGTTTTCTAATTCGAGATGGGTTACATCCGCCTCATAAAGGACCTGAACACCCAGTGTTTTAGCCTTGTCGTAGAGCGCATTGAGCAAGGCCTTACCACCTCCGAGGAAGAAAGCATTGGTATTTTCAAGATTAAGGGAGCCACTGATGGCTTTTTGAAAGGCGACACCCTGTTTACCAAGCCATGCCAGCAAGGCCTCACTTTCGTTGATCATTAAGCTGGCGAGGTTTCTGTTGGTGTTGCCTGCGGTGACCTTCAAAAGGTCTTGCAGATACGCTGCTTGGCTGTAAATACCGCTCATGGTGGCTGTGGGGGCACTGTGGGCGGCCCTTAAATTGCGGGTATGCCGGGAATTACCACCGCGCATGGTTTGGGGTGCCACCTCCAACAAGAGTACGCTTGCCTGGCCTTCTGCAGCAGTGATAGCTGAACACAAGCCAGCGTGGCCGCCACCGACGATGATAATATCTGCGCTTTGTTGAATGGTGCCTGTGATGGCCATTTCTATTATCGTATTTTCTTGGGGTTAAATTGAACTATCCAGTTAGGCAAGATGTTTTCCTCGGTTTGCGAGCCTCCGGCAGGCGACCTGATTTTGTGCTGCCGGGTTTCGTTTTAGGTCAAAGCGAATTGCCTGGTGCAAAAAATTAAGTCCGAGCAGACAGCTTCGGTGCAATTAATGTTGGTGTCAACCGGGTCAGAATGGATCAATAAAACTCGAGGGAATCAAGGATGGTCGGCATTGACTGAGTGTTGCAGTGATGTCGTGTTTTGTAGTCCGAAGTCAGGGCCGGGTCCGCAAGGTCACCACAAATAATGCCAGGCCTGATAAAACGGTAATACCACTGAGTACAGCCAGTACTTGCACCAGCAAATGGTTGAAATTATCTCTGTTTTCGTAATCCATGATATGTAGCGCCCAGAGGAAATCAAACCAACGCCAGGCATTGGTCCGTACAGCAATTAACCTGCCTGAACCCGCACCAATGTAGAAGTGGGCATCTTCCTGGTCGATAGTGACGCGCCAGGCAGGGAGTTCACGACCACGATACTCGCTGTCTGAAGCCACTGTCTGTACCAGTTCAACGTCGGTAATGGAACCTTTGGCTGTGGCACGGACAATATCGAGCGCCTGTTGCTTTGATATTGTGTTGAGTTTTTTGCCGGTAAGTGCATCCAGGCGAACTGAGCCAATGAGGTAGACCGGTTGACCCTCTGAATGCGAGAGACGTACTTCCTGGCTTGTCTTTTGGTACAGATCAGGGTGCATTTTTAGTACTTGGTCAGGCGACTTCCATTGATGGTGGGTGACGGGTGTTGTCTGGGGCTCAGTCCTTAGGTGGTCACCATGGATTTCTTCAATGGGCAAGAGCGTGAAATATAGCCCACTGACTGTCCACAATAGCAATTGGATGCCGGCTATGAGACCGAGCCAACGATGCATCTGGCGGAGGTAGTTCTTTTTAGTCAATTTCATGGTGTCGATACTCTGTTATACGGTTCTCTGCAATAGATAGAACACCTGGCTGCATTGGGTCCTTGCTGGCCAGGTAGACAGCTAACTTCACTGCTCGAAGTTCGATGCAGGATTGCCCTGAATTGCAGGGTAGGTCTGCATCGTTAAAGTAGGATTGAGCTTTTAGTATGGTTACTCTCTGTGCCGCAGGTTAACGATGGTAAGTTCTGAGTACCCACTGTTCTTCTAGGTGCATTTTCAGGTAAGTGTGCCACAGGTATAGGCTAGACAACAGGTACCCGTCTCGAAGACAAACTGAGCGGGGCGATCGGGGCTTCTGCTGAAGCGCATGAGACGGCATTCGTTCGCGTTCGATAAGGAAAGCAGCAATACAAAGCAGCTGTGCAAAGCCTGTGGTTGGAATAGGGGCCTGACCTGGCTATCTACGTTGCCATTGTGCGTTGCCATAGAAAGCGGTTATTACTGCATGCTGGTATGAACCTGTTGACACGATAAAAGTACAAGGGGCTGTCTATCCGCTGTGCGGGTAGCGTGCCTTTCTGCCTTTAGAGGAGGTGTACGGTACAGGGCCGGATAAAGCGCAGCGCATTTGTGATCAGAAAATAAATTCACTCATGCGTTAGCCTGGGTTAAGAGAATAACCGGGAGTAGGATCTCACTTGTTTCCGGAGGGCCTCTATCTAGATAGTACAAGCGGTTGTTTTTTGGTTGTTGGATAGCTGTTAGAGTGATTAGGATGAGTCTGGTTTCTGGTGTCGCTCCAAGCATCCTGGGTCGATCTTAATCAGGTGGGTTTCTGGGTCTTGATCGGATTTGAGTCCAGTTTATGAAATGGAGTTAAAGTATGGCTATAGGATCACAACAGTGGTTAGAGAGGGTAACAGAAGCTCCACTGGATCCGGATCGGCCTATTTGCGATCCACATCACCACCTTTGGGATCATCCTGGGAGCCGTTATTTACTTGATGAATTACGGTCTGACCTGGAAAGTGGCCATCGAGTTGTCAGTACGGTGTTCGTTGAATGTTCGAGTATGTATCGGGAAGGCGGAACGCAGGCGCTACAACCGTTAGGAGAAACCGAATTTGTTAATGGGATTGCTGCGATGTCGGCCAGCGGCAATTATGGTGAAGCGAGAGTTTGTTCAGGGATTGTCGGGTATGCCGATCTTACTCTCGGGCACGAGGTGGGTGAAGTGCTTGACCAACATTTAAGGCTGAGTGAACGGTTCAAGGGTATCAGGCATGCGGTTGGCTGGGACCCGAGTCCGGAGATAAGGAATTCGCACACCAACCCAAGTGAACGGCTGCTGTCTGATGAACGCTTCCTCAAGGGTTTTTCCGAGCTGGATAAGCGTGGGTTGTCCTTTGATGCCTGGCTTTACCATCCTCAATTAGGTGAACTGATTGCGCTGGCAGATCGGTTTGAGCATACCACGATCATACTCGATCACTTTGGCGGGCCACTGGGTATTGGGCCTTATGCGGGTCAACGCTCTGTGATATTTGAGCAATGGAAGCAGAACGTCCAGGAATTGGCTAAGCGGACTAATGTCGTTGCCAAGTTAGGCGGGCTGGTGATGCCAATTAACGGCTTCGGCTTTCACAAGAAAGAACGTCCAGCCACCTCCGATGAGCTGGTCGCTGCGACCCGTGAGTATTACCGTTATATGTTAGATGCCTTTGGTGCAGACCGTTGTATGTTCGAAAGTAATTTCCCCGTGGATAAACAAAGCTGTTCCTATCATGTGTTATGGAATGCATTCAAGAAAATGGTTTTAGACGGATCCGAGACGGAGAAAAACAGCTTGTTCCATGATACGGCCGCCCGGACCTACCGCCTGATTTGAATAAGGGAGAACCCAAAGGCCACCATTAGGGTGCTGTCGAGGG
>CAZGCW010000101.1:0-9179 GCA_964524295.1 uncultured Pseudomonadales bacterium | reverse complement strand
CATTGGCCTGACAGATTGTCCCTGAGTCAGTTGTAGCCCGAAATTTAAGAACTCAGTCCACCCGATATGTTCGTTACTTGGTTTTCGTTACGTGTTCATTCGGCTTTGTGAGTAAGGCGTCGAGTTGCTCCTCTCTATACCGGTCGATCAACGCATATAAAATTGCCGCGGATTCAGCGTCGAAAAGGCCAGACGGATTTGCCGGTCGGAAGCGGAACTGAAAAGCCCTGACGGCGAGTCGGGATTGTAAATCGTTTTGACCCGTTTCGTTGATTTGATACCCCAGATTATTGAGGTTTTTCTGGAGAAGCGAAAGTGGCGGTAACTTCATCTCAAATTGGCGTCGGTATCGAGTCGTGGTTTGCGGGTCTTGCCAGGGTCCTATACCCAGATTATGTAGGGTTTCCCAGGGAAACAGTGGGCCGGGATCGACTTTTCGATCAGGGGCAATATCAGCATGGCCCACTATATTGATCGTGGCTATATCCGGGTGCCTGGCGAGGATGTCCTTGAGCAGCCTTACCAGTAAGGTTATTTGCTCTTCGGGGTAAGCCTTGAAGTCACACCGAGGGAAAGCCGGTAATTCATCTTCGTGTTGGCTGGCTTCTCTGTCGACAGTTGCGCAAGAGGATGTATTGACAATTTCAATGCCAACAGAGCTGTCGTTGAGATTCTTCTCACCATGCCAGTAGCTTCTGCCGGCGTGCCAGGCGCGTTGCGTTTCATCTACTAATTGATGAACCAGTAATTTGTTCCGTGTATAGGTCGCATCATTGGGGGAGGGGATTAGATAATGCGAGCTCACGGGTCTGGATGAATCTTCAGTTAGCGATTTAAGGGATTCTGCGAATGTCTCCGAAGTAAAATGGATAACAATATAGCGGACTCGACTGTTTTGGTTAACCGATTCGTTTCTGATGATCTGGTTGTGAGTACATCCCGTCAGCAGGGTAATGAATACGATTGTGTGAGTCAGGGATAACTTCCATGTTCGCATAAGGCATCCTCTTGATTCCTGATTAATACCTGAACATTTAATCATGGTCTTGCTGGATATTATCGTATAAGCGAGGCTATCTCAGATATTTTTGTTTTTTAGTCATCAGCTATCCAGGTCTACGCAGATAACCTGGACAGATTTCCTGCTGCTACGAACTGACATCGGGTCCATGAGGTCCCGTTGCCGCTTTTCCTGGATGCCGTTTCTCAGTCATTCGGTAACTCTATTGTTTGAATGGATTTCCGCAAGGCGGGTCTTTAAATCGAGTATAAATATCAAAACGAGATTAAAAGGATGGCTAAAATTCTTTTAATAAATCTTTAATAAACCCTTTGGAAATTTTTTCCTTGTGCTAGGATAAAGAAATGTGGCATTCGGTTTGGATGAGGTTATCCATCTGGTACGCATTGACAATAACAATAAACATAAGGGAAGTATTATGAACTCAGACCAAATCCTCAACATCGTAGGGTTACTCGCGGCAATTGGAGCCGCCTTGGCGCCTGATGCAATGGCATATTGGGGCCTGGCTTTATTAGTGATTGGCTTGGCAAGTGGTTTCATGGGAGAGGCATTAGACCAGGGAGCTCGAGTCGCTATGATGGTAGCCGCAGTTGCGTTACCCGCAATTGCTAATGGGCTTGACACCATCCCTGCGGTAGGTGCGCAGTTAAATGGCATTATCGATAACCTGGCACTGGTAATTGGTGGTGTTGTTATCGCCAACTTCTTGCTTGTCGTTAAAGATAAGGTTATGCCCGGCGGCGAGTAGTAGTCGCTGTACTGATTAATTTCAGTACAAGATGGTATCTTAGTAGAACAATAGGCCGGATTTTAATCTGGCCTATTGTTTACTAATCTCTAGGCTTTTAAACTGTCGCCTGTCAATCAGCGTCATCATGAGTCGGGTCCAGTTGCCTGTCTATGTTGCTTTTCAATACTATTGCTTACCTGTCTATGGGTTTTGCAGACACATCTGAATTCCTCGTTTTCCGGAAAGCTACTTTCCAAGACGACTCCAACTGAGGACGTAAAAAATAAAATATTTTAATTCCAGAACTCGCTATGGAATGATAGCGATTATCCAACACTGGCTCATGGCCTTTTTGGTGATCGGGTTGTTTGCCGTCGGTATTTATATGGTGGATTTGAGCTATTATGATCCCCTTTCCCGGCAATTGCCTGACTGGCACAGAAGCATCGGTATTTTGCTTGCTATTTTAATCGTGGCAGATTTTATGTTTCGGTTGACTCAGGTCAGCCCAGGCGTTTTACCTACCCATAGTCTTGTCGAGTTTAAGTTAGCTAAAATTGTTCGCTGGCTGTTGCGGTTAGTGTTAGTGGTCGTGATTGTTTCAGGTTATTTAATTTCGACAGCTAAAGGTGCCGCCATTCCGGTTTTTGATTGGTTCTCAGTCCCGGCTATGCTGAGTTCTATTCCCGGGCAGGAAGATCTAGCTGGCCAGGTCCACTGGGTGTTGGCCTATCTGTTGGTTTTTATTGCTTTGGGACATGGCTGCGCAGCACTCAAACATCATTTCATTGATAAAGACACAACCTTAAAGCGTATGATCAAATTTGACAGGTGATGGTCATTACCTGAGTCATTTTGCCATGTCGTTTTTCACCTGCCAGGTGCGTTTACTGGGGGCTTAGGCACCAGGGATTGACGGAGCCTGGCGGCCCTGTAGTTGACCCCAGCAGCCGGGTTATGGGTTGGATTTGGATGCGGATTTGCCTATGGTGAAGCCGCATTATCTTATGGTAGGGTATATGGACTAAAACCAGAAGAGGTTGAGTATGAGCGAAGCAACCGAAATACCACGTGAGCATGAGCTTGACACCAGTTGGATGGATAATATGGCGGAGTGGGGAATCACCGCTAAGCCAGGTAAACGAGGATTGACACTGGCAGACGTTCAACTGGGTAGCTATGCTGATCTCCCGGAGATCAGTGATAATATGACGGGTCGGCCGAGAGGGTCTACACCGCGCGCGGAAGCTTATCGAGTCGGTGCCTACCAGGTACATACCCTTTCTGAAGTATGGCTTGAAAATGCTGAATATCTCTATGAGGAGGCACTGCAACGGCAGTGGAGTTCGGCAACAGATATTCCCTGGCATACTTTAAAACCGTTACCTGACGATGTTGAAGAAGCAGAGTGCCTGTTATGCACCTTTTTTAATGAAGTAGAATTCGTTGCAGGTGATGTGCCAGCCAGATGGATCGCCAAAACCACGCCGGATTATCTTGAAGCGCGTAATGTGCTTAGCGCGCAGGTAATGGATGAGGCCAGGCACATGGATGTCTTTCGTAAACGGGCGTTGGCCAATGGCGGCGGATTAATGCGGATGTCGGGTGCCACCTCAGGCTTTGTCGGCAGTATTGATCTGGCTCGGGATTTTACTGAAATGTCGACTCGCTTGCATATCTCAGGTGAGGGTGCCGTATTGACCATGTTTCGTATGGGTGAGCTTTTTGGGCAGAATGATGCGGAAAAAACAATGTACCGCTTGTGTGCCCAGGATGAAGCTCGGCATGTTGCTTTCGGTGTGATGCATTTGCGCTGTCTTGGCGAAACCGCTCCGGAGCGGCGAGAAGAAATAGAGTGTTATCTGGATGAGGCTGAAGAACAGTTGATCGTTGGCCAGCAAAACCCAGCTGGACGGCAATCAGAGAGCAGTGAGGCGCTGGCAGTCCTGCTGGGCGGGGGATCCCAACACTATGATGAAGGTCATAAAAAACTTCTGGTTATCCGTCGCCGTCAGCTCAAGGAGTACATGAAGCGTGTGGTCAGCGCTGGTTTTGCAGATCGATTTGAAAATGGACGATCACCCATACCAGCACAATATGCGGCGACTGCGTGAGGTGAACTAGCGATACACCAGGGCCTGACACGGTGAAACCAACAGGGAGAAACTATGGCAGACAAACCGTCCGGTAAAGCCGCGTCTGTTGATCGAGAAGCAAAAATAGTAGACCCGACACGGGGAGTACCCGAACCTAATTATGCCTGGCGCGGCCTTACCAATGAATGGGGTGTTAAGGTTATACCCGGCGCACATGGACTTAGGTTGGGTGATGTCAATGTAGGCAGTTATGGTGAGGTTCCAGATTATTGGGAAGACCAAACCAGGCGCCCGCGTGGAAGCGTAGGCAGGCCGGGCATTCCACCTTTGCCCTATTCGCTGCGTAGTAAACACGAATTGTGGGCAGATTGTGCTGCCGATCTCTATGAAGAAGCCATTCAGCGGCGCTGGATCCCCGCAACGGAAGTTCCTTGGGAATCCCTGGAACCCTTACCCGTTGATGTTGAAAAGGCGGTTTGCCAGATGTGCACCGAGCTTTCTCAATGCGCAAACACCGAACTAGAGATTATTACCTACTGGCAGGACAGAATGTCCTACGGCTATTTTGAAGTTAAACAGTATCTTGCAACAGCGACTTTCGACTGTGCTCGTCAGCAAGAAGTCTTACGTAAGAGAGCCTTGTCCAATGGCGGCGGTTTAGGTATCGAGAGTCGGGGTCGGGTTAACCGTATCATTTTGGAAAGTAGCGGTGGCTGGACAGAAGCAGTTGTCTATCTGTACCTGCTTCGAGGGACCTATATAACCCGATTGCTAACCGGTCTACTCAGTGCTGCCCACAACGAAGCCGAGGCGTTCATCTACAGTCATATGTTAGAGGATCATGCTCGTCATCTAACCTACGGCTACGACCACCTTCAATATGCTTCCACCCACGGCAAGGATGCCTCCTTGATTATGCAGACACTATTGGCTGTAGGCGAAGGTCATATGGCGGCTGAGCTAACAGAAGGTGTTGCCAGTACAGCAATGGCTATCATTTTTGGCGGTGGAATTGAGGGCGCACGAACCCATGGTATGGAACGTTATCTGTTGCTGGTCAGGGAGTTTATTACTGACTACCTGGCCATTTGCCAGGGACTTGGAATAGACAGACAAAAAACCCTTCATCCCGTGTTGAAGCAGTATCTGGAGAACGAGTTGTGATCGTTTTTCCCTCTGAGGAATGGTTTCAGAAAGTTCGCCAGGCATACAACTCAGACCAGAGTTTGCATAGTGGAGGTGGCGGTGCCTGTGATACAACGGCTGGTTTCAAAGTCGGTGATAACTGGTATTTCATTGAGTTTGAAGGGTTAGAATGTGGTCAGGTAAGGCAATGTACAGAGCCGGACCTGGATAGCACGGATTTCATTATTGAAATGCCATTGGAAACCTGGCAGGCAATGCTAAAAGATATACAGACGAATGGTAAAGCCAGTTCTAATCTGACACTGAACAGTATTGACCTGGAGTTCGAGGACGGTATAGCCTGGTCTCCCGTGGATGACCAGTATAGACAGGATCTGTTTTATCGTTATAACCAGAATTTCCAGGATTTTTTTGATGCGTCGTCTCTCGTAGAGACGACATTTGAAGGTCAGGATTAGAATCGGAGAAGATATGGCTGGCGTATCGGTTAAACAGTTAAAGCGCGCTCAGAATTCAGTTAATGATGACCCGCATTTCCGTCATCTAGGAAATATTGATGTCGATATGGCGGTTAAGGTTGGTAACCAGCGTTTTTTAGTTGTCTTTGCTGGGTTTAGTTGTATTGACGTACGGAAAATCAACGCCAAAGAACAGCAACAAGCTGATTTTGCCGTTGTAATGAACGCAGACCAATGGGCCCGTTACTTGACAGCATGTCGCTCACCTGACGGGATGAATCTGGTGCAGTTTGATAGTGCAGAGGCGGTCATTGAAGTCAATGATCCCAGGAAAAAGCTGGAATTCCTGAGGTACCACACTTCCATCCAGGTTTTTTTTGAAGGCTGTGCTCAACCAGAGTTAAGTTTGGCCTGAATGCCGATTTACGAATACCTTTGTAGTTCCTGCCAGAAGATCACGGATAAGTATTTTCCTAATACAAATGCGCCTAAGACGATGCTCTGTTCACATTGTCAGGAGTCTGCCAAACGAATTATTTCCGGCGCGGTTTACCATCAGTCGGAGGCGACTAAAACCTCAAAGCTGGACCCAAAATACGAAAAAATGGTTGACCGGGCAATGCACAACACGCGCTCTGCCGATCCAGACAGAGTTTTGAACAATCTCAGACCCTTTCCTAAGAAAAAGTAGGGTTGAACTACAAGCGGACGATGGGTGATGCAGGCATGGGTCATTGCTGAGCTTGGGTTAAGAAAGTCCGATGAATAAGAAAGGATAGGGTTGCCTGTTAAGACAGCGTGACGGATTCACCTAGATCCGCTGCGCGTTGCAACCTTGTTGCTTCGTCCTTTGGAAGGTGCTTTTGCGCCAGATACATAAATAGCAGTGCTGGAACCAGCGTTAACATGCAGACAGTAATGGAATTGCGCAGCGCTTCGGCTTCATTGAGACCCCCTGCATGGAATGCATCGGAAATAAGGCCAATGAAATAGGGGCCTAACGCCAGTCCTATAAAGGTATTGACTAGAATATAATAGGCGCCAGCCACGGCTCGCATACGTGGCATGACCAGATCAGCAGCGGTACTGGGTGGTACACCGCCAGCAAAAGAACTCATAATAGTTAAACCAAAGTTCAGCCAGTACGCTGTCTTCAAGGCACCGGTGTAGAGTAGCAACAACAATAATGGGATAGTGCCCAGGATTGAGATGTAACCAATGACTAATCGACCGCTGGGGAACCGCTGCTTCAGATAATCGGCAAGGATGCCACCCATGGTAATACCGATAAAGCCGCCCGCAGCTGCCCCCAGGCCGAGATATAATCCGACTTCTGCTACGCTGACGTCATGTACACGCAGGAGCAGGGGCGCAATCCAGAAACCGGCACCATAACCAATGAAGGCCGTCGCTGGGAAGGCCAGCATGGTGTAGATAAACGACTTTGAACGAAACATCATGCTGAAGGTTGCCGGGTCCCGTATCTTCAGGGATTGGGCCCAGGAATAAGTGACATAGACTCCAAATGCACTGGTAATCCATTGTGCAGTGCTGCCGGTTAATACGATGAGTATCCAGGCGGCGGCAGCGAATAGTAGTGCCGCTTTTAGATTGTGTATCAGTAAAGGCCTGCTGTGGACTAGATTGATCAGGTTTAGCGGTGGTATGACGGCCATAAGTTCATTTCTTAAGACCTTAAAAGGCGCTGGATGCACTTCGCTTATCAGCCCCTCGCTGATTCCCCGAATTGGCTCTCGTAGTGTTCGAACCCAGATAGCCATGAGGATGCCTGGCAATCCCACCACCATGAAAGCGACCTGCCAGCCTTTAAGCCCGAAAGGGGGGTCGGTTGGGAAGGTTGTTGCCCAGGTTTCGAGAATGAATCCTCCCAGGAATATACCGATGCCGGCACCAATATAGACACCCGAAGCATAGATAGCGATTACAGTGGCTCTTTTGGCTGGTGGGTAATAGTCAGAGAGCATGGAATAAGCGGCTGGTGATGCGCTGGCTTCTCCTATACCCACACCGATACGACAGGCAGCGAGCGCGCCGAAAGATCGTGCCAGGCCAGATGCAGCTGTCATTAGGCTCCAGAATCCGAGGCCGATGGATATCAGGTTGCGTCGCGTCCAGACATCAGCGAAACGTGCCAGGGGTATTCCGAATACAGCATAGAATACGGCAAATACGGTGCCGTAGAGAAAACCCATTTGAGCATCGCTAATGGCGAGGTCAGCTTTGATCTCTTCTGCGAGGATTGAAAGGATATTGCGGTCAATAAAATTGAAGATATAGACCAGGACCAGTATGGCTAGTACGTAGTGAGAATAGAGTCCTCCCGTTTTCGGTGTCGTTTCGTTGGCTTGTTGGCTCATTTAATCCTCCTACTAGGGTGAGACTACCCTATTTGGATGACTCCGGTTAGCTCAATATGGAAATTAGCCTATCGCTCGCGCGACTCATTGATCATGGGACCCATTATCAGGGCCCGTGGTCTCGTCGGTAATCTAGAAAATTGTGTAGGGCGGTTGAAGTCTGTGAGCAGTGATGGGCTCAGATAGTATGTAGGTGTTTTGAATCGGTTTTATGGCAGTTGTTTATTGTCACGATATTCAGGCAGTATTCTAATTGGTGGGTTTGATTCGGAGTTTTATTTATGAATAGGCAGTGCATGTTATTGGTGTTTTTACTTTGCCTGGGCAGTGAAAGCCCTGTCTGTCTGTCGGAATCGTTGCAAGAAAGGCCTCGAGCGCGGGATATAGGGCTGATTGTCGGCGTGTTTAACCCAGGCCCGCTCAATGCGATTACCGATGTGGCTGGTGTAAAAGTAGGTCATATGACCAAGATAGTGGGTGAAGATATACGCACGGGTGTGACAGCGATTATCCCGGCACCAGGAAACCTTTATAGCCATCCCATACCTGCCTGGATTCATGTTGGTAATGGCTATGGCAAGATGATTGGAGAAACACAGGTTAGAGAATTTGGCGAAATAGAAACCCCTATATTATTGACCTGTACGCTGTGTGTATGGAGCGCCGCCAATGCCTTGAAAGAATGGGTTTATCAACAACCTGGGATGGGTGAACATACGGTAAACCCAATTGTCGGGGAGACCAATGACGGTCACGTGAATAACATGTGGGCTGACCCGATACAGCGAGAAGACGTGTTTTATGCTTTGGCTCAAGCCGCTTCTGGTCTCGTTGATGAGGGGAGTGTGGGTGCCGGCACGGGCACCCAGGCATTTGGTTATAAAGGGGGTATTGGCACCAGTTCCAGAGTCTTACCGGATTCACTGGGTAGGTACACAGTGGGTGTCCTTGTCCAGACAAATTATGGTGGAATTCTCAGTATTAATGGTGCTCCTGTCGGTCGTGAACTGCTCGACTATCCGTTCAGAGAGCATATTGTAGATGAAGAATTTTCGGGTGGGAGCATAGATGGTTCAATTATGATTGTGGTTGCAACCGATGCCCCGCTGGATGCTAGAAATCTCGACCGATTGGCCCAGCGAGCGATTATGGGCCTGGGTAGAACCGGGTCGTACGCAAGCAATGGATCCGGTGATTACGTGATTGCCTTTTCAACCCACCCCTCAGTTAGGCGGCCAAGGAAAAGCGCTGAGCCAGTGCAAACCCTGTCCCTGGTCAATGCCGCGATGTCTCCCTTGTTTGCAGCAACAGCAGAGGCTACGGAGGAAGCGATTTATAATGCTATTT
>CAZGCW010000100.1:0-13842 GCA_964524295.1 uncultured Pseudomonadales bacterium | reverse complement strand
TTTTGAATCTCAGGTCTTAGGAAGCGTCACTCCCACTTGGCCTTGTTACTTACCTCCCCGATCTTTATATGAAGTCTCTCACTCTTCATCACTCTCAAAAAATAACATCTGCGCCACGCCTTCATTAGCATAGATTTTGGCTGGCAAATTCGTTGTATTAGAAAACTCCAGTGTCACATGCCCTTCCCATTCAGGTTCTAACGGAGTCACATTGACAATAATCCCGCATCGTGCATAAGTCGACTTGCCCAGGCATATGGTCAAAATGCTGCGCGGAATTTTAAAGTACTCAACCGTTCTCGCTAGTGCGAATGAATTAGGCGGAATAACACAAACATCACTTTTGATATCAACGAAACTCTTTTCATCGAAATATTTCGGATCCACAATGACAGAGTGGATGTTGGTAAATACCTTGAACTCATCAGCACACCGAACATCATAGCCATAGCTGGATGTCCCGTAGGAAATCACCTTGGAGGCACTACCCTGCCGGACCTGACCCGATTCAAAAGGCGATATCATTTCCTCACGCTTAGCCATCGTACGAATCCACCGATCTGACTTAATAGACATGTTTTAACTCCAAAAACAAAAAATTGAACCGCAGCGACCGGAATAGTTAATCAGCCAACACTAATCGTCAATAATCGAAATCATGGGATTATCTGCTGGCCGATTTAACGCAACGGCGGCGATAACATCACTAGCCAGCGATAAATAAAGCTGAGCGCCAGATGAGTCAGGGTCCGCCAGCACAATGGGTTTACCCTGATCCGTTAATTCTCTGGTAGCCAAATCAAGCGGTAAACTGGCCAGCAATGCCGTCTCGTATTCAGAGGCAATTGCCTCGCCACCACCCGAACCAAATATCGCTTCTTCTGCGCCACAATGAGGACAGCGATAACTGCTCATGTTT
Source organism: uncultured Pseudomonadales bacterium (assembly GCA_964524295.1). Classification (GTDB taxonomy): domain Bacteria; phylum Pseudomonadota; class Gammaproteobacteria; order Pseudomonadales; family Azotimanducaceae; genus UBA9926. The sequence continues at coordinate 12,923 of CAZGCW010000100.1, read as the reverse complement.
TCAATGATCCCCAGGACCGGCACATCAACCTTACGAAACATCTCGATCCCCTTTCGGGCATCAAGCAAGGCCATATCCTGTGGTGTTGTGACAATCAACGCACCATCAACACAGACTCTTTGTGCCAGGGTCAACTGAATATCCCCGGTACCTGGCGGCATATCGATAACCAGGAAGTCAAGATCGCGCCACTGGGTCTGCGTCAACAACTGTTGCATCGCTCCACTGGCCATGGGACCCCTCCAGACTGCTGGAGTCTGATCGCTAGCCAAAAAACTCATGGACATACATTGCAACCCACAGGCCAGGATCGGTTGCAACAAGTCATCAGCAACTTCCGGCCTGGTTCCCGCTGGAACGCCCATCATGAGCCCCTGACTGGGACCATAAATATCTGCATCTAGCAAACCAGTCTGTTGTCCTTGTTTCGATAAAGCAACGGCCAAATTACTGGCCACCGTCGACTTGCCAACCCCGCCTTTGCCTGAGGCAACCGCGATAATATGACGAACCTCGCTGAGCTCGAATTGCCCGCCTTCATTTGGATTACTCATGTAGCTGACCCATTTCTCATTGTACCCGTCTCCCTGTCTCCGGGTTTTACAGACCGCCTATGATACATCCTGAAGCAGGTAAAATCAGTGCCCATTAGTCGCTTTCCTGCATTGAGGGGCGGCATTGCAAGGGAATACATCGCATACCAAACGGAAATCACTTAAAATCATCATCATTAGTCCAATCCTCCGAGTCAAAATGAGTAAAGCAAGAAGAATCCTCGTTACCAGTGCCCTGCCCTATGCGAATGGACCGCTCCATTTAGGACACTTGATGGAACACATACAAACGGATATATGGGTTCGATATCAAAGAATAACCGGGAACCAGTGCATCTATGTCTGCGCCGATGACACCCATGGCACTGCTACCATGCTAAATGCAGATGCACTTGGCATCAGCGCCGAACAACACATCGCAGCCGTCAAAGAAGAGCACATTCAGGACTTCCGTGATTTTCATATCAGCCATGATAACTTCCACTCCACGCACTCAGATGAAAATAAAAATTTACTCTACTTAATCTATGGCCGCCTGAAAGATTCCGGACAAATCAGCCAGCAAGATGTAGACCAACTATACGATGCCGAAAAAGGCATGTTCCTGGCTGATCGATTCGTCACCGGAAGTTGCCCGCAATGCAACGCAGAAAACCAATATGGTGATAACTGCGATGCCTGTGGTGCAACCTACTCTGCCATGGAATTGGGCACACCCACTTCGAAGCTTTCCGGATCCGTACCCGAAGTCCGACAATCAAAACACTTTTTCTTCAAACTATCGGAACATACTGATTTCCTAAAACAATGGACCCACAGCGGTAGCCTCCAAGCTGCCGTTACCAACAAACTATCAGAATGGCTCGACCAGGGTCTACAAGATTGGGATATCAGTCGGGATGCGCCCTACTTCGGTTTCGAAATACCTGACGAACCAGGTAAATATTTCTATGTCTGGTTAGATGCACCGATCGGTTATATGGCAAGCTTCCAACACTACTGCGATCAACACCCAGGCATCGAGTTTGACGATTTCTGGAAGCCCGACTCGACTTGCGAGGTGCACCACTTTATTGGCAAAGATATCGTCAATTTCCATGCCCTGTTCTGGCCGGCGGTATTGAAATTGGCTGGGTTTCGTACGCCGACTTCCATTCGAGTGCATGGTTTTGCGACGATCAATGGCGAGAAAATGTCTAAGTCAAAGGGCACTTTCATCAATGCACGAACCTATCTCAATGAACTGCATCCGACTTACCTGCGTTACTATTTCGCTGCCAAGCTGAGTCATGGCGTTGAAGACATGGATATTAACCTGGATGATTTTGTCCAGCGAGTCAATTCAGACCTGGTTGGTAAGCTCGTCAACATTGCCAGTCGTTGCGCAGGATTTATCAATAAGCAGTTTAACGGTAGTCTGGCAAAAGAGACTCAAAGTGATCTGCTTGACCGCTTCCTAGATGAGCAACAACAGATTTCCTCCCACTATGAATCAGGAGAATTCAGCAAGGCGATGCGACAGATCATGGCCTTGGCAGATTTGGCTAACCAATTTATCGCTGAACAAAAACCCTGGATACTGATAAAGGATCCATCCACAAAAGCGCAGGCTCAACACGTCTGCTCGGACGGTCTTAACCTGTTTCGAATGCTGGTCATCTACCTGAAACCAGCACTACCCGATCTGGCATCGAAATCAGAGGATTTCCTCAATTGTGGCGACCTGCAATGGTCCGACCTGGACCAGCAGTTGGTAGATCATCGCATCAACCCGTTTGAACCCTTGCTAAAAAGAATTGAGGCTCGCTCGATTGAAGCCATGATTGAAGCAGGCAAACCCGATAAGACGCCAGCTCAAGCTGATTCCAGGAGCACGACCGAAGCCGCCATTTCTCCTGAAATTGATATCGATACCTTCTCGAAAATTGACTTAAGGGTTGCCCGCATTGTTGAGGCACAGGCGGTAGAGGGATCAAACAAACTACTGCAATTGACCCTGGACCTGGGTGATCATCAGAGGAGCGTATTGTCAGGGATCAAAAGTGCTTACACGGCAGATGAATTAAAAGACAAATTCACCGTTGTGGTCGCCAATCTGGCTCCCCGAAAAATGAAATTCGGCACTTCTGAAGGCATGGTCTTGGCCGCAGGACCCGGAGAACGCGACATCTTCCTCATTTCACCTGATTCAGGTGCCCGGGCCGGCATGAAAGTAAGATGATGCCCTAGCACCCATGCCAGAAGCCTTGACCATCCTATTGAGTGCGATCTTCGTCAACAACTTCGTAGTAGTGCAATTCCTAGGGCTCTGTCCCTTCATGGGTGCCAGCCAGAAAATGAGTAGCGCTATCGGCATGGCAGCCGCTACGACATTTGTGCTCACCTTGGCATGCGCTGTTAGTTTTCTCATTGAACAGGCCATTTTACAGCCCCTTAATCTTGAATACCTGCGTATCATTAGCTTTATCGTTGTTATCGCGGTCCTGGTTCAATTTACGGAGATAGTCATTCGGGCTACTCAGCCCATACTGCATCAGGTCCTGGGTATATTCCTGCCTCTCATTACAACCAACTGCGCTGTACTCGGTGTAGCCCTGATTAATGTCCGCCAAAACCAAAGTTTTTTAGATGCCATCATTCTGGGTCTCGGCGCGGCGCTTGGGTTTTCACTACTTATTGTGACCTTTTCAGCTATCCGGTTGAAACAGGAAGGTTATCGTGTACCGCAACCGTTCCAAGGTGCGGCCATTAATATGATCTCGGCAGGACTTATCTCGCTCGCCTTCCTCGGTTTTACGGGCATGAACACATGAGCTTTTTATTCGCTGTCGTGTTACTGGGTGGACTAGCCCTGTTTACAGGCATGCTATTGCAATTCAGCACCACCTACTTAAATGCAGACGACAGCGATGTAATTAAGGCTATCAACCAGCTACTGCCGCAGAGCCAATGTGCTCAATGTGGCTATGCCGGATGCCGACCCTATGCGGAGGCTGTGGCCGAGGGTGAAAACATCAATCGATGCCCACCTGGCGGTGAAATGCTGATTGCAGACCTGGCGGGTCTCTTAAATCGACCACTGGTTCCTCTGGCAAAAGAACTTGCCCCAATAGATCAGCCTACCACTGCTATCATAAGAGAAAACGAATGTATCGGCTGTTCTCTCTGTATCAGTGCTTGCCCCGTTGACGCCATCATCGGCGCACCTCAACTGATGCATACAATCTTGCAATTGGACTGCACTGGATGCGGTCTCTGCCTGCCGCCATGCCCGGTAGATTGTATAGATCTGGTCCCGGCCCACCACAGCAACCTGACCCGATCATTACCCGACTTCAGCACGCCCTGTATTCACTGCAGCGCCTGCATGCCAGCCTGCCCTCGCCAGCTAGCCCCGCAGCAGCTCTTCCTGGCTGCTAATAATCCAAGCCAGGCTGAACAGTTATCCCTTTCTAGTTGCATTGAATGCAGCCTATGTGACCGGGCTTGCCCAAGTGAACTGCCGTTGACCCAGACCTTTCAAGCCATGAAACACAACAATAGAATATTAGCCAATGACCGGGCGATGGCAGCCAGATCCGAAAAAAAATATATCCGACACGAGCAGAGACTGGCAGGCAGTGCCAATCAAGTCGCCGTTAGACCGGAAGCCAGGGAGGCCGAAGCACTCCTTGATAACCTCAGAAGTCAGATCAATTCATGAAGACACGACAATTCATGTACCACACCATGCTGGCGCTGGTTCCAGGCACCTTGGTGATGACTTACTTCTATGGGCCTGGAATCCTGGTCAACCTTACGGTATGCGTAGGTGCAGGTTGGCTGTGTGAAACCTTAATTTACAAATTAAACCCCTCCTCCGCCGGTCACCCGGGCGATGGTAGCGGCCTGCTGAGCTGCGCTCTGCTTGGCCTGGCACTGCCGCCTTTCCTGCCTATTCCTATTGCCGTCGCAGGGGTTATCTTCGCGCTTGTGTTTGGCAAACATGTTTATGGTGGACTTGGGCAGAATATTTTCAATCCGGCCATGGTTGGCTATGCGGGGCTGATCATTGCATTCCCCTTAGCCATGACCCAATGGCATTACAATGGCTCGCTTACCTACGACCTGCAAACGCTGGCATCGATGAAAATCGGCCTTAGACAAATCCAGGGGTTCAGTGGTGCAACACCATTAGATCTGTTCAGACATAGAGAAGGCCAGACTGTCATCGAGTTCCTAGCGGGGCAAGGCCATGCCCTACGGTCGTTCACCTGGATCAATATCGCTTTTCTCGTCGGCGGCCTATACCTGATCAGGGTCAAGGTCATTTCCTGGCACATGCCCATTGCCATGTTAGGCGGCTTGCTCCTACCAAGCCTTGCTTTTTACGATGCGGGGAGCTCAGCGAGCCTGGGATCACCCTTATTTCATCTGTTCTCTGGCGCTACCATGTTAGGTGCTTTCTTCATCGTAACTGACCCAGTTACTTCTCCTGACTCCAGGTCCGGCCAGATCATCTTTGCCACTTGCGTTGGCATCCTGACATTTTTGATCCGAAGCATCGGTGCTTACCCTGATGGACTGGCATTCGCTATTTTATTAATGAACGCCAGTACACCGCTGCTCGACCTATGGTTAACCCAAAAGCGTCAATTACGAAACTCAGGTCATGAATAAACCCGTCTCAACCTTCACTGCTATTGCCTTTATTTGCGCTGCGATGCTCGCTGTGACGCACTGGCTCACGGAAACCAGGATTACCCAAAACCAGCAGCGCTACGCGCTGGCACAACTCGCCAAGGTATTACCGAATGAAAATGAAAGCATCAGCAAACTAACGCCAAACGAACTGATTTATGCCAGCCATTTGGAATCGCTCCCCACCGGTTTTATCCTGCCATTGACCACGATGGAAGGCTACAATGGTTACATACAGGGCTGGCTCGCGGTCGACCTGGATGGCCAGGTCCGCGGTATTCGCATTGTTAAACACAGCGAAACTCCCGGTATCGGCGATGTCATAGATGCTGCCAGGTCTACTTGGCTCAACCAGTTCCTGGACAAGCAGCATGAAACAGCCGTTTTCGAGTTAAAGCAGGACCAGGGTACTTTTGATCATGTTAGCGGCGCGACGATTACAACGCGTGCGGTAACCCGAGCCATCGGTAATACCTTGGCAACTGCCTATCCGATAAGGCAAAGCACGTCTGCGAAGGGAAAGAACCCTGATGACTAGTTACAAAAATATCGCTATCGATGGTGTCTGGAGAAACAACCCCGCATTGGTTCAGCTACTCGGGCTATGCCCACTCCTGGCGGTCAGCAGTCACCTCGCCACGGCACTGGGTCTGGGAATCATCACCTTGATAGTACTGCTGAGTTCGAACTTTTTAATCAGCCTGATTCGCCATCATCTTCATCAGCAGGTAAGACTTCCCATCCAGATACTGGTCATTGCCTCATCAGTGACGTTGGCTGATTTATGTCTGCAAGCCTATTTTTATGAGTTACACCAGAGAATCGGTTTATTTGTTGCTCTAATTGTGACCAATTGCGCCATTTTAGGAAGGGCCGAAATACTGGCCTCTCGAAGCGCCGTTAGATTTGCCTTGCTGGATGGCCTTATGATGGGACTTGGTTTTCTCCTGGTGCTCCTGGTACTGGGTAGCCTCCGAGAGATTCTCGGCCAGGGAACACTCTTTGCTCACATGGAACTCATTTTGGGCCCACAAGCCGGCGATATGACCCTGTATATCCATGATTTCCCTATTTTATTGGCTACATTACCGCCAGGGGCCTTTCTGGTATTCGGCTGCATCATTGCCTCTAAAAACTATCTGGAATTACGACATGAACGCCGAAAAACGAAGCCAATTTCTCAGTAAGTTACGGGATGAAAATCCAAGTCCAACGACGGAACTCAAGTTTGAGTCCACGTTCGAACTGTTAATAGCCGTTATACTGTCAGCTCAGGCGACCGATGTCAGCGTCAACAAAGCCACCGAAAAACTGTATGCCGTTGCCAATTCGCCAGCCGACATCGCTAATCTCGGTGTCGATGGATTAAAGCCCTACATTAAGACCATTGGCCTATTTAATAGCAAAGCTGAAAATATCATCAAAACCTGTCATCGCCTGCTTGAAATCCATGATGGTGAAGTACCCAGGACCAGAGAGGCACTCGAAGCACTTGCCGGTGTAGGCCGAAAAACCGCAAATGTAGTTCTGAATACGGCGTTTGGCGAACCGACCATGGCGGTCGATACACATATTTTTCGTATAGCTAACCGAACTCGCTTTGCACCAGGGAAAAACGTGCGACAGGTTGAGCAAAAGCTACTTAAGGTCATTACGGACGAATTTATAACCGATGCACATCACTGGCTCATTCTTCATGGGCGATACATCTGTACGGCAAGAAACCCAAAATGTGGTGCTTGTGTGGTTTTTGAAGAGTGCGAATTCCGAGGCAAGGAACAACAACTGCTCAAGCAGGACTCTTAAAACTTACTCAAGCCAACAAAGCGCTGATAATTAAATCAGCTTACGACCTTTTTTACTTGCCATTTGCAAACGCAATGCATTGAGTTTAATGAAACCGGCAGCATCTTTCTGATCATAAGCGCCTGCATCATCTTCAAACGTAACCACATTGGCGTCATAAAGACTATCCTGTTCTGAATCCCTGCCAACAACAATGATATTACCTTTATACAGCTTAAGCCTGACCTTGCCATTAACGACTGTCTGCGACTCATCGATCAGAGCCTGCAAAGCCTTTCTTTCTGGGCTCCACCAATAGCCATTGTAGATAAGGCTCGCATACCTGGGCATCAAGTCATCCTTGAGGTGGGTCATCTCCCGATCGAGTGTAATCGATTCAATGGCGCGGTGGGCTTTCAGCAAAATTGCCCCGCCCGGTGTTTCATAACAGCCCCGCGCTTTCATACCAACATATCGATTCTCGACAATATCTGTCCGGCCAATCCCGTTTTCCCCGCCCAACCGGTTGAGTTCAGCAAGCAGGCTAGCCGGTGAAAACAATTCCCCGTCAAGCGACACGGGATCACCCTGTCGATAACCTATTTCCAGATAAGTCGGCTCATCCGGGGCCTGGTCTGGCGACACCGACCACAGCCACATCGCCTCATTGGGTTCGACAGCGGGGTCTTCCAGTTCTCCTCCTTCATAGGAGATGTGCAATAAATTAGCATCCATAGAATAGGGAGATTTTTCTCCTTCATGCTTCTTGTCGACCTTGATCTGGTAACGCTCACAAAAAGCCATCAAAGACTCTCGGGAGTTGAGATCCCATTCCCGCCAAGGCGCAATCACCTTCAAATCAGGATTCAGCGCATAAGCGCCTAGTTCGAAGCGCACCTGGTCGTTACCTTTCCCTGTCGCGCCGTGGGCTATGGCCTGAGCACCCGTCTGTTCAGCGACCTGCACCAGCCTTTTAGCAATCAACGGCCGTGCGATACTCGTCCCCAGCAGGTACTCACCTTCATAAACCGTATTGCATCGAAACATCGGAAATACAAAATCCTGAACAAATTCCTCCCGGACATCATCAATGTAGATTTCTTTGATTCCCATGCTCTGGGCCTTGGCTCGGGCGGGCTCAAGTTCTTCACCCTGGCCTAAATCCGCGGTATAGGTAACCACTTCGCAATGATAAGTTTCCTGCAACCAACGCAGAATCACGGAAGTATCCAAACCACCTGAATAAGCTAGAACCACTTTATTGATCTGTTCCATAGCACCCTTTGGACGTTTGTTAAGAAGCTGCGTATGGTAAACCTTTGCCAGTAATCAAGCCAGCCTCGTTACAGAGTGTTATAATATAAAAATGCGAACCTTGACGATCCTCCAACCTGATGACTGGCACGTTCACCTAAGGGACGGCGACTACCTTGCTGCAACAACCCAGGATGTAAGCCGTTATTTTGCCAGGGCGATTATCATGCCCAATTTAGTACCGCCCGTATTAACCAGCTCAGACGCGGCGCGGTATCGGGACAGGATACTCAGCCAGGTTCCCGAACAGCGTTCGTTTAACCCGCTGATGACCCTCTACCTTACTGACCAAACCAGCAAAAAATCGATTACGGATGCCGTAGACAGTGGCATTATCCACGCTTGCAAACTGTATCCAGCCGGGGCAACAACCCACTCAGATGATGGCGTCAACACCATTGAAGGCCTGTATCCGGTGTTTGAAGAAATGCAGAAGCACAACCTTCGGCTGGCCATTCATGGCGAAGTCACTGACCACAGCGTAGACATTTTCGATAGAGAAAAAACATTTATTGACCAGTATCTCGTCCCACTTGCTCGGCAGTTCCCTGACCTGAAAATTATCTTCGAACATATCACAACGACAGAGGCAGTTGAGTTTGTAAAAGAAGCGGGTCACAACATCGGCGCCACCATCACCGCACATCATCTGCTCTACAACCGAAACGACCTGCTCGTGGGAGGCATAAAACCGAACCTCTATTGCCTTCCCGTACTCAAGCGAGACCGACATCAACAAGCGCTGATCGAGGCTGCGACCTCCGGTAATACGTCCTTTTTCCTGGGAACAGATTCTGCGCCGCACCCTGTATCGGCGAAAGAGAATGCCTGCGGCTGCGCTGCAGGTTGCTATACCATGCATGCCGCCATCGAACTCTATGCTGAGGCCTTTGCTAACAATGATAGCCTGTCCACACTGGAAGGATTTGCCAGCTGCAATGGCCCCGACTTTTATGGGTTAGCACGCAATACCGGAACCATCAAACTGGTTGAAACCAATTGGAACTGCCCCTCTAAACTACGTTTTGGAGACTCCGACCTGATCCCCCTCCGGGCCGGCGAAACGATCCACTGGCAGGTTACTAGTCACGAGAGTGAATTATCTTGAACGACCACAAAGAGCCTATTGCCAATCGCTTCAGGGGGTTTCTTCCTGTTGTTATTGATCTGGAAACCGGCGGATTTAACAGTCATACCGACGCTATCCTTGAATTCGCAGCCATACTAATCCAGATGGATGACAAAGGTCAGTTGCACCCAGGAGAGCAGTTTTTTCACAACGTCATTCCCTTCGAAGGCGCAAATATAGAGCAAGCATCCCTAGAATTCACGGGTATTGACCCATACAACCCACTACGAATGGCAGTTGAGGAAAAACAAGCATTAACTGAAATTTTCAGTGGCATCCGTGGTGAAGTTAAGAGAACCGGCTGCCAAAGAGCAGTCATCGTCGCCCATAATGCCTCTTTTGACCAAGCTTTCCTCAATCAAGCGTCGGAACGCTGTGGGATAAAACGAAATCCCTTCCATCCATTTTCTTCATTTGATACGGCGACTTTATGTGGCTTGGCTTATGGACAGACAGTACTGGCACGCGCATGCGAATCGGCGGGAATTTCCTTTAATGCCAATGAGGCACATTCGGCCATTTACGACTGTGAAAAAACAGCGGAAATATTCTGTAACGTCGTCAATCGCTGGCAACAACTGAATTAACTGATATTCTGAAATTCAGCCGGACTGTTCATCTTCCCCAGCGGCTTCTTCCAACAAGGGCTGCAACTCGCCACTTTGGTACATTTCAGTAATAATATCGCAACCCCCTACTAGCTCTCCGTTAACGAATAACTGCGGGAAAGTGGGCCACTCCGAATAAGCAGGCAAATTAGCACGGATTTCTGGATTTGCCAGGATATCAATATAGGCGAACCGTTTACCGCACGAAATTAGCATCTGACTGGCCTGGGAAGAGAACCCGCACTGGGGTTGATCAGGAGATCCCTTCATATAAATGAGGATTGGGTTTTCCTGCACTTGCTGTTGTATTGCTTCTAACACTTCCATGGGCTGGCTCTCTGTTAAGGACGTGACTTTTTTATTCTAACTTGTTTTGAAAAAAGTTAAATGCATGAGTATCAATAGACCGATTATAAACCATCTATAAACCGCTATAAACCGTCTATAAAAATGCACCCATAGACCGATAACTGAAGCCATGACCCATGCCTGAAACCATGATTCATTCGGCTACCGAAACTCAATATGAACCGATCCTAAATCAAGGATCGCCAGGTCTCTGGGATCTAATCGACATCCAGTGCCTTATTTATCCCCAACCACCCCCTCCCGGTGTCTCAATTCTCAGGGTCTGGCCAGCGGCAACCTTAAGCTGACACTTGCCAGGCAGCGGTGCCCCATCCAACCTATTCCTGCCTGGCTGTCCCGGCATACCCCCTGATAATCCCCAGGGAGGATGGCGACGTCGCTCTGTGATTAAGGTTGCTTCAGCCGGACCCAGGAACTCATATTCACGGATCAGGCCATCTCCACCTGAATGTCGCCCTTGACCACCCGAGCCCCTGCGAATCTGATATCGTTTGATTCGCAGGGGGAAGTGCATCTCCATGCTTTCTATCGGCGTATTCAGCGTATTAGTCATATGCGTCTGCACGCCACTAATACCTGCTCCATGAGGGCCACCGCCGGTACCACCACCGAGTGTTTCATAGTAATCCCAAGAATTACTCTGGCGATCTTGGTGGATTCCCATCGCGATATTATTCATTGTTCCTTGGCTTGCTGCTGGAATAATTTCGGGTAGTGCCTTCGCCAGAGCACCAAAAATACAATCAACAATTCGTTGGGAAGTCTCCACATTACCTGCTGCGGTGGCCGCCGGTCGCTGGGCATTGACCAAGCAAGCTTCAGGTGCCGATATCTGAATGGGTTTGAAAATGCCCGAGCATGCCGGCGTATAGTCGGGCAGGAGACAACGAAAACAATAAAATACCGCAGCTGCGGTGACTGAAAGCGGACAATTCACATTCCCTTTTACCTGGTCATCGGTACCGCTGAAGTCAACGGTTAAATGCTCTGCACTCACGTTGATTGTAACCGCTATGCTCAGGTTTCGATCCGAAAACCCATCATCATCGAGCTTATCTTGAAACTGGTAACAACCCATAGGGATAATCGCCAGGCTCTTCAAGGCAATATCAAAACCATAATCGTTTGTTTTCTCTATCGCCTCCCGGAAAACCTGACTGCCGGTATTGACCGCCAGATTTTCTATGCGCTGAACACCAAGCGCGTTAGCACTGCACTGGGCAGCAAGGTCGCCGCTGGTATTGCTACCTAACTGGGTATCCAAGTACGCGAAAAGATCATCGTTTACCTTTCCCTGACGAATCAAATAAGAAGGAGCAATCAGCAGCCCTTCTTCTTCCAGAGTCGAAGAAATTGGCATTGAACCCGGAGAATCTGCGCCAATATTGGCATGATGAGCTCGATTGGCAACAAAACCCTGTAATTGGCCCTCAGCGAAAAAAGGCTGGACTAGCGTTACATCAGGCAAATGCGTTCCACCCAGATAGGGATCATTAAAAATAAGAAGGTCACCTCCAAACCAGGTTCTCTTTTCAACAATATGGGACATCGCAAAGGCCATGCTGCCAAGATGGACCGGCACATGCGCAGCCTGGGCAAATAATTCTCCACTGCGATCAAACAAGGCGCAGGAAAAATCCAGCCTATCTTTTATATTTGGGGAAAACGCTGCCTGTCGCAGAACCGCGCCCATCTCATCACAAATAGCAACGCAGCGAGACACGAAGATGGCCAGTTCAATTTGGTTCAAGATCGACGTTCTCCTTAACTGGTGCTTTTGACTCCGGCACTTCTGGTTTATTATTTCAGTCCTTAGGCGACATATCCACAAAGGAAGAAAATATTATGAATGCCATTATGCCAACTTATGGTCGCACTGATATTGCATTTGTCCAGGGGGATGGCCCCTGGCTGATTGATGACAAGGGCGATCGCTATCTCGATGCCCTCTCAGGCCTGGGTGTTATTGCATTAGGACATGCTAATTCAGCCGTCGCTCAAACGCTCGCTTCGCAAAGCCAGCAACTTCTGCATACATCCAATCTATACCGAATTCCCGGTCAGGAAAAACTAGCCGAAAAACTGGCTTCATTATCTGGCATGGACAACATGTTTTTTGGCAATTCGGGTGCAGAGGCCAATGAATGTGCAATCAAGATTGCTCGTCTTTACGGTCACCAAAAAGGTATTGAGCAGCCCAGTATTATTGTCGCAGATGCCGCTTTCCATGGTCGCACTATGGCAACGCTAACCGCCACTGGTAATCGAAAAGTCCAGGCTGGCTTCGAGCCCCTGGTCGGTGGCTTTGTGCGCGTCCCCTATAACGACCTAGAATCCATCCAGCAAATCGCAGAACAGATGCAAAACGTGGTTGCCGTCTTAATTGAACCCATCCAGGGAGAAGCCGGGATACAAATTCCTGATGAGGACTACCTTGTCGGAATCCGCAATCTCTGTACTGCCCATGACTGGCTAATGATTTTA
>CAZGCW010000099.1:0-13904 GCA_964524295.1 uncultured Pseudomonadales bacterium | reverse complement strand
CAACTTTATCAGTAAAAATTAAAAAATTAAGAGTTGGCAGAGGAATTGGATCTGTACAGTCGGCCATTGGACAGGATGGGGCTACTATCAGACCAGAGCGCGCGAGCAGTCAGGCTGGTGATCGATTCCGGAATTCACACCCAAGGCTGGAGCAGGGATAAAGCGCTTGAATATATGCTTAATCACTGTGGCTGGTCCAGGGTGGATATCGAAAATGAGATTGATCGCTATATATCCTGGCCAGGGCAGGCCAATGCCTACATGCTGGGAATGTTGGAAATCAAACGACTACGCCGTTTGGCGGAAGCACAGTTAGGAGAACAATTTGACCTGCGGACGTTTCATCGGCGTGTTCTGGAAAACGGCAGTATGACATTGCCGATGGTTGAACAAGCAATATTAACCTGGATTGAACAGGGCAAGGTTGTCGCTGATTGATCTTGTCAGGGTAACCCTGAGTTGCCTGAAGTTCTGCAGTTTGGATCGATTATGTTCATTGCCGATGGTGGCTTATGTGATCTGCTTAGCATACGGCGAAGTTAGCGATCCAAACCTAAATTTTACGCTCTTTTTCACGCGTGACTTCGTTCATTCTTTAGCAGCGATTCCGGGCTTGTCTCTAGTCGAATAGTGTTTAGTCGAATCGTGTTTAGTTGGATAATGTTTAGTTGAATAGCCTCTGAATACCTAACCTTAAGCGGCAGGGTCTATAGCGGCTCGGGTGGCCCGAAGATGGGCTTTAGTAGCGCGCCTATCGCGATAAGGCAGGAGATGCTACTGTTTATTCTCGCTAGTAGAATTGATAAAACCTTACCCGGGCTATTAGCGTAATTTACTTTCCTGTTCCCCCGTATTCAATTGAGTATACTGAGATTTTAACCATATAAATTGGCGTCAATGGGGAATTGAAATGAGTGAAACGTCGGAAGATCTGGTTTTTGATCCAAATGCATTGCGCGAACGTTACCGTGTCGAGCGGGAAAAACGCCTGCGCGATGATGGCAATGAACAGTATGCTGAAATAACGGGCGAATTCGCTCATTATCTTGAAGATCCCTATGTCGACCAGTTAATTGATCGAGACCCCGTCACTGATGAAGTTGATGTCATCCTTGTTGGCGGTGGGTTTGGTGGCTTACAGGCCGCTGCAAGGCTGCGGGCCGCAGGCATAAAAGACCTGCGTATTATCGAAAAAGGCGGTGATTTCGGTGGTACTTGGTATTGGAACCGCTATCCTGGAGCGCAATGTGATATCGAGGCATATTGTTATTTGCCGCTGCTGGAAGAACTCAATTATGTTCCCAAGGAGAAATATGCCTATGCCAGGGAAATTCTTGATCATAGCGAGGCCATTGGTAAACACTTTGACCTTTATGATAACGCGTTGTTCCAGACTGAAGTAACCGAGTTGCTTTGGGACCAGTCTAGTCAGCGCTGGATTGTTTCCACTAATCGCTTTGATAAAATCAAAGCGCGTTTTGTGTCGATGGCGAATGGGCCCTTACATCGGCCTAAATTACCTGGCATACCCGGTGTTCGGGACTTTAAAGGGCATAGTTTTCATACCAGCCGTTGGGATTATGAATACACCGGGGGTGGTCCAGCAGGTGATCTTGATAAGCTGGGAGATAAACGGGTTGCTATTATCGGGACAGGTGCGACAGCGATTCAGTGTGTTCCTTTTCTGGGCATGGCAGCAAAGCATCTATATGTGTTTCAGCGCACACCTTCTACCGTTGATGTTCGAGGTAACTCACCAACTGACCCAGAATGGGCCAATACGCTGGAAACGGGTTGGCAGAAGCATCGCATGGAGAATTTTAATGCCATGATTTCGGGAATTCCCCAGGAAAAGGATCTGGTGGATGATGGCTGGACTGATCTCATTGGCAAAATGATTCATCAATTCCGCAAAGCCCAAGGTAATTCCAATATGACGCTCGAGCAGATGATCGAGATGGCTAATTTTGAAAAAATGGAAGAGATTCGTGCTCGCGTTGATGAGTTTGTCGAGGACGAGGCCGTTGCTGAAAAACTCAAACCCTATTATAAAATGTTCTGCAAGCGGCCCACTTTTAATGATGAATACTTGCCGACTTTTAATCGAGAGAATGTCACCCTGGTGGATACTGATGGCCAGGGAGTTGATCGTATTACAGAAACCGGCCTGGTTGTCGATGGGGTTGAATATGAGGTTGACTGCATTATTTACAGTACGGGTTTTGAGGTAGGCACCAGCTATACGCGCCGGGCTGGCTATGACGTGATCGGCCGCGATGGTAAAAAACTGAGTGATCACTGGCGTAATGGTACGCGTACACTGCATGGTATGGGTAGTCACGGCTTTCCTAATGTATTTATCATGAATACATCACAGGGTGCGTTTACGGCTAATTTCCCGCATTTACTGGATGAGTCTGCAGTGCATCAAGCGCACATCATGGCGCATGCCCTGGATAAAGGATTTAACCAGGTTGAGATCACTGAGCAAGCCGAAGAAGAATGGGTCAAGACCATTTTAGGTTTTTCTGGAGGGCCGCTGGGTGGCTTGGGCGGGGCCGACTGCACCCCGGGTTATTACAACAATGAAGGTAAGCCTAATCCAAATGCAATGCAGTCTGCACCTTATGGGGGTGGTTCGATCCGTTTTTTCGAGTTGTTGAAGCAATGGCGGGAAGACGGTCGCTTTGAGGGACTCGAATTCAGCTAAATCGTTAGAAGTCACAGCAGTCTGTCAGGCAGAGCACAGAAATCGTCGCAGTTCGTTGCGGTATGAGGTGCTGCTGATTTCCTGAATTGACTGGGAAATGGCGGCTGTGCTCAAAGCGCGCCAAGGGCGACCGGCGAATTGCCTCTACGCGGCTAGGGTAATCTGGTTTAGCCTTTGCCGCGGTCACTGGCGAATCGAATGGTTTGTCGCTGTGAGCCCCAGTTGCCTGGTGTCTCCTCGAACACGCCCTTGAGTGGTGTCGCACAGGTGGGACAAACCGCGCCTGAAGCCAGATTCCATCGACCCATTTCATACCAGTCGCGCTCGATCAGTAATTCTCCACAGTGATGGCAGAATGTGGAGTTACCTTTGGCATCATGGACATTACCGGTATAGGCGTAATGCAACCCGGCTTGTTTGGCAATTGAACAGGCCAGCTGGAGGGTTTTTGTTGGGGTTCGCTGGACATCGCGCATTTTCCAGTCCGGATGAAATGCAGTGAAGTGATGGGGTACATCGGGTCCCAGGTGTTCAACAATCCATTGGCACATGGTTTCGAGCTCTTTTTGTGAGTCATTTAGCCCGGGAATGAGTAAAGTAGTCATTTCCAACCAAACCTTCGTCTCATGTTTCACGTAAATCAATGTGTCCAAGACTTCCTGTAAATGAGCCCCGCAGATTTTATAGTAGAATTCCTCGGTAAAGCCCTTGAGGTCGATGTTAGTGGCATCCATGGCGGTAAAAAAATCTGTTCTGGGTTCAGGACAGATGTAGCCAGCAGTGACCGCCACAGATTGCACGTTTAATTCGTGACAGGCTCTGGCTACATCAATCGCGTATTCATGAAATATCACCGGATCATTATAAGTAAAGGCGATGCTGCGACAGTTGAGGTCGCTGGCCGCTTTGGCCAGCATTTCCGGTGAGGCTGCATCAGCGAGCGTGTCCATTTGTCTGGATTTGCTCATGTCCCAGTTTTGACAGAATTTACAAGCTAGATTACAACCAGCCGTTCCAAATGAGAGTACGGGTGTCCCTGGCAGAAAATGCTTGAGCGGCTTTTTTTCTATAGGGTCAATGGCGAAACCCGAAGACCGGCCATAGGTGGTTAAAACAACCGTGTCGTTTTGTCTGGCCCTGACGAAACAGAGTCCCTGCTGACCCTCGCGCAATTTGCAGGCACGTGGACAAAGGTCGCATTGCAGGCGGCCATCATCCAGGGCATGCCAGTGTTGCGTTGCGACTGAGTGATTGTCCATGCCTCAAGTATAACGCCATGTTGCCTTTAAAATTCGAATGATTGGGAGCAGAATAGCTAATTTATCACTCACGGTAGTTACGAAATACTTACAGAACACTTGTATGGGTACTATCAGACAAACTGCAGTTGCCGGACAGTTCTATCCAGATGAAGCTTTGGACCTGACCACTATGGTCGATGAGTTGCTGGCCGCAGAGAAAACAGCTGGCGATTGTCCCAAGGTGATCATAGTCCCGCACGCGGGCTATATTTATTCCGGTCCGACTGCAGCAAAGGCTTATGCGAGGATAATCAGTGGCCGCCATTGTATTACTCGAGTGGTCATTCTCGGTCCGGCACATCGGGTAGGCTTTCGTGGCATGGCACTGTCTGATGCCGGTCAGTTTGCAACTCCGCTGGGTGAAATCGACATTGATCATGTGGCGACTGAGCAGATAAGTAGGTTACCTTCTGTAGTCAAGCTTACCAGTGCTCATGCGCAAGAACACAGTCTGGAGGTGCAGCTACCTTTTTTGCAGCGATGTCTTGATCAGTTTACGCTGGTTCCCATAGTTGTCGGCCAATGTCCAGCAGGCGATGTTGCCAGGGTCATAGAGGCGCTTTGGGGTGGTCCGGAAACCCTGATCGTGCTCAGTACGGATCTCAGTCATTTTTTAAGTTATGCGGGGGCGCAACAAAAAGATGCGGATACTTCGCGGCAAATTCTGGACCATTCGACTCAAATTTCACCTGATCAGGCTTGTGGTGCACACCCGCTCAATGGTTTGTTACAGGTCCTAAGCAGTAAAAACCTGCCGATTAGCCAACTGGCGGTGGTTAATTCTGGCGACACTGCGGGCGATAAAAACCGAGTTGTTGGTTATGGCGCTTATGTAGTCAATGAAAACAGTCGAGTTGTGCTTGGTTTCGCTGAAAGACAGCAATTACTATTTTTGGCGAGAAATGCGATTCTCAGTCATTTACAGCAGCCGGATAGTTTTGAGATCAAGCTTGACCAATACAGCCCCGGCCTGCGCAGCAAGCTTGCCTGTTTTGTCACGCTGAAAATCCAAGGCAGGCTACGAGGTTGTATTGGTAGTCTAGTCGCTCAACGTGAACTGGTGGTGGACGTAGCGCATAATGCGATAGCGGCTGCCATGCAGGACCGGCGATTTAAGCCTTTGACGCTTGAGGAATATAGGCAGATGGACCTACACCTATCTGTACTGAGCCCCCCTTATAGGGTGGATAGCCAAACCAGAGAGGAACTGGTAACGCGCTTACGGCCGGGAATTGATGGTGTGATTCTCCAGCAGGGGGGGCATCAGGCGACCTACCTGCCCTCAGTATGGGAACAGATCCCTGATCCAGAACAGTTTGTCAGTGAACTTCGGGCTAAGGCAGGCCTGCCTCGGGCAGGATGGAGTGAACAGATGAACGTTTCTTTCTATACGACTGAGGAGTTCTGTTAATTTGGGTCGGTAGGGAGCGTAGGGTTATCGAGCTGCCAGGTTAAAATGATCGGATTGATGAGTCTGGTACGCGATGGGTGACTATTATTATTGGGCTCCATAAAGAGAGTCATCGAGGGTCCTTTGGTGAACTTAATTTTAGCCTAGAACAGAGCTTCTCCGGTTAGGCTTTGAATAGCGGTTTTAACAAACCAATTTCGTTGGCCACCCTTTTTTTGTTGTGCCTTCTCAGCGGGTTATAACCCACTGTAGCTAAATCCCAGCCGATTCCTCAGAATATTATTGTAAATATACTTGACTAATTTCTGTAAATGGCTATAAATCTTGAGTATACATAATCATATGTGGGTTCAGTCATGTCTAAAAAATTGTTAAAAGCGCTAACCGTCATATTTCTCATTCTGCCAGTTTTTGTTTTCGCAGCGGAAAACCAGGTTTTAGAAGAAGTGGTTGTTACAGCAACGAAACGGGCCTCGAACCTCCAGGATGTGCCTATTTCCGTTGGCGTAGTCACAGGTGAATTCATGGACACCTTTGATATCAAGGATATAAGCGATGCTCAGAATTTCATACCCGGCTTACAGGTACAACAGACGTTTGGTAGCTGGGCTGTGCGTATTCGTGGGCTAGGTTCAGGCATTACTAATCTGGCCTTTGATTCCTCGGTGCCAGTCTATGTAGATGATGTTTATTGCGGCCGCGGGAAGTGTATGGAATCTGCATTCTTGGATGTTGAACGGCTTGAAGTCGCCCGAGGACCGCAGGGAGCCTTATTTGGGAAGAGCACGATAGCAGGGGCTGTTAGCGCGGTCAGTGCAAAACCCACTGACGAGTTTGAAGCTCGCTTAAAAGTGGGCACTGAACTTGAGTATGGTGGCTCTACAGTAACAGGTCATGTGTCTGGGGCTTTGTCTGATACGGTGCGTGCGCGGCTCGCTTTTAAAGTGAGTGACCTGGACGGCTATACAGATAATATTGCCCTGGGAGATGAAGATGGCGACCAGGAAATTAATGCTGCGCGCTTCAGTATGGATTGGGATGCCGGTGAAGATACCAGCATCTATCTTAAAATTGAGACTGGCGAGTCGAATACAGATGGACGTAATAATCAGTTAGTGGCACCCGGCTTGATGTCGAGAGCCACAACGGACCCTAATCAGGAGTACGAACCCGATACTAGAAGGAGTGTCAGCACGGGTGTCGAAAAGGAAGATTTCTACAACTATGAATGGAACTCTGTCACCCTGAAAGTGGAGACCGAAGTGGCGGGTCATGCTCTGATGGGCGTGGCTGGGCATTGGTCCTATGAAAATGACTGGTTTTTGGATGTCGATGGTCATCCGGAAGCGATATTAAACACAGCTTTGTTTGATGATTACGATCAGAATACGCTGGAGTTGCGTATTCTGTCACCATCTGATCAGGCAATTGAGTATATAGCGGGTATCTGGTACCAAAGCTCTGAATTAACCACCCGTCAGTTTTCTCCCTTCCATCCCCTGTTCTGGCAGGGTGTAACGAATATTCCAGTTGCTGTTGGTGTTAACATTCCGCCGCTTTCATTGGCGTTTACCCATGGTTCAGGTATGGATCGAAACTTCACCCGCGATAGTGATGCATTTTCTATGTATGGACAGGTGACCTGGAAGTTGAGCGATCGATTTCGAGCCATTGTAGACTTACGCTATACCGAAGAAGACCAGGAAGGAATTGGTCAATCCTGGCCACTGCTTTTTTCCGGTAGTAGCACCTTTGAACCCGTGCGGGTCGCTCGCAGTACGGCCGGGCATGATCCTGAATATTTGTTCAGGCAAAAACGCTCAGATGACAGTGTCGATCCTTCAGTGCGGTTCCAGTATGACGTTAGTGACGAAATGATGACTTATCTGGCCTATGCGGAAGGCTCTAAAGCCGGTGGTCTGAAAGCGAATGATTCCAAGCTGGGCGCGCAGATATTGCTCAAAGCCGCTGATGCGGCTTACCTGCAACAATACGTCGGCGTCTCTTCCTTGACAGAGGAAGATGTTGGTAACGGCCTAACCCTGAGTCAAGGTAATGGGATTTTTGATTTCGAAGACGAGGAAGCAGAAAGCTGGGAAGTTGGCATGAAGCGCGACCTTGCAGGTGGAGCGGCAACGCTGGCGATTGCTGTGTTTACCACTGAGTTCACGAATCTGCAAACCTCAAATTACGATGGTACCCAGTTCATCATTGGTAATGCTGGTAGTGCTACAGTAAATGGGGCTGAGTTAGAATTTAGCTGGCAGGTTTCGAATCAATTAAGGCTGCATTCATCGGTTTCCTGGGTCGATGCCGAGTATGATGACTTCGCCGGCGCGCAGTGTGTGGAGGACTCAAGCGGCTCACCTGCAAACGCGGATTGTGATTCAGTTAGTGGTACTGAGAATCAGGCAGGTGAAAAACTAGAGCGGTCGCCCGACTATGAAATTAACCTGAGCGCAATCTGGGAATCTCAACTGACCGATACCATTAGGTTAAAAGGCTCGGCTTCAATGTATCGTTCTGACGGGTATTTCGTCCAACCGACTCAGGCAGCTTATGCAACCCAGAGTTCGTTTACCAAATGGGATGCTCGAATCGCACTTGCCGGCAATGATGATCGCTGGGAGTTGGGTGTGATTGGGCGTAATTTGGGCGATGAGATGACCATACAGCACGCCTATAATATTGCCGGTAGCCAATTCCAGAACCTCAGCATAGGTCGGTCCTATATGCTGGAAGGGATTGTTCGGTTCTGATTGTAAAATCGGTGTGACTGGGTTCGATAACCCAGTCACAAACAATTTGACACCGATACGAGCCTGGGTCTCAATGCTTTATGGCAAAACGAGACCGCTATAGACTCGAAAGGATTTCCTCAGTTGAGTTAGGACATGCTGCTTAAAGAAAAGGTCGCCATTGTCGTGGGGGGTGGACAAACCCAGGGTGAAACCATTGGCAACGGTCGCGCCACGGCGATTCAGTTTGCTCGGGAAGGGGCCAAGGTCGTGGTAGCTGATTCGGATCTGCCATCTGCTCAGGAAACGGTCGAGATGATCAAAGCTGAAGGGCTCTCGGGCTTGGCTGTAAAGGTAGACGTGCGCCGAGAATCTGACATTCGTCAGATGGTACAACAGGTTATCGATCAATGGCAGCAGATCGACATACTGCACAACAATGTTGGGGTGAGTATCGCTGGCGGCGATGCTCGAATCGAAGAAATAACAACAGATACATTCGATCGTCTGGTTGAAATCAATCTTCGCGGCATGGTTTTGAGTTCCAAGCATGTTTTACCTCATATGCGTCGAGCGGGCTCCGGAAGTATTATTAATATTGCTTCCATGGCCGCCATAAAGCCTTACCCATTGGTAGGCTATAAAACGACTAAAGCCGCTGTGATTGCCCTGACTGAGCAAATGGCTGCAACCCACGCGCGCCACGGTATACGCGCTAATGTGATTTTGCCTGGATTAATGAATACACCGATGGCAATAGAGTCCCGAATCTCAGTAAACAAGGCACGCGAAGATGTCATCGCTGAAAGAGATCAACAAGTCCCCCTAAGGCGAAAGATGGGCAGTGCCTGGGATGTTGCCCATGCAGCCTGCTTTCTTGCTTCTGACAAGGCAGGCTATATTACCGGTGTCACCCTTCCGGTGGATGGCGGGCTATCCGTATTCTGATGCTTTGTGTTCCGGACCAATGGCCTCAAATACCCAGATTCGAGCAGTGCGCTTATTGAGGGAATCACTCTGTTGGCGCTGGGATCTAGTCTCATTCAGGTTTTCAATAAAGCTGGCTGTGTCACTGCTGTCGCCTTCATATAGGGCAAGGTAGGGCAGGGGGCAATCCTCCCCGACTTGATCAACGAGTTGGTAGCGCTGGGCAGATTTCAGCTCGGTTGAACTGAGTACCTCTTTGAGGTGAAGTTGCTCATAATATTCGTTGAACGCTTCCTCTTTGCCTTCGGTTGGTTCTGTTAGTACAAGCACCAGTTGCTTGGTCATCGTTAACCCCTGTTCTGCCTTGATTGTCACTATAACACTCGGATTGATAGGGAGATATGGTCAGCCCCACAGTTGGTTTAGGGAAGTGGCCTGGGCGCCCTGTTGAGATTCAGTTAGTTGCTGTCTGCTTCAGTTGCCCTGGCAATCGCTTCTTTCGCCAGGCGGCGTTCGGTTCCATCCATTCTTGCCTGCAGACCTCGGTCCATTTCCTGGAGTATTCGCTTGGCATGATCATTGTCTTGGATTTTCTGCCAGTAGTCTGCCACCCGGGTTCCTGGCCGAATTGGGTTGTCCACACCGAGTCTTGGAACGGTGCTGTTACACATCCAAAGCGCCGGGGTGAGTGTGCAGTCAGCCCGGGTTAGCGCTTCACCGACAGCAAAATTGCCTGTTCCAATATGGTGCTCCAAAGCACCAATGCCTCTTTTTACTTGACCCAGTAAAAGATCAAGCACAGCCTGAACGCGGTTAGCGGGATTCGCCTGACTCAGGGATAAAAAGATGTTATTCATCAGATAAGTATCTGCAATTTTTGAGATAACCCGAGCTTCAGCACGTTCCTTAAGCGTGTTGCCAAGCAGCGCTTTCTGGGGATAGAGCTCATCAAGATATTCAGCAATGACCTCGCTTTCAGGTACCAGGCCGTGATCGGTTTCGAGAACAGGGATCCGGCCAATGGGTGAGACCTCTGACATTTTGCCCATCATGAACTGGACAGGGAGATCAAAGCCAATGTCGTCTTCGATTCCCATGGCGTAGATTTGCATACGAATCTTGGCAGAATAGGGGCTGAGATCACCGGTATATAGTTTCATGTTGGTCCTTGTTGGTTAGATTTTCATTAGAGTTCATCGGTTTCTGATGGGTGGCTTGCTGTGCGTAAGATCAAGGACCGAGTAATGAAGCGCTGATGTGCTTGTCCAACACGCGCCTGTCAGCAGCAATAGCAGGCTTTTAAGCAGTATCCGGACCAGGTTTAGTATCGGTTTGGTTTCGGGTCTGGTTTTCCAGAACAGGATGTAGTTAACCATAGGTACCATTGAATGCAAGTGGTCAAGATGCGCTTGCTCGCTAAATGAGTTTAAGCCGGGTCGCAATTCTTAGGGCTCGGTCGATAAAACTAACAACGAGGCCTGGTTGATGATGCTCCGGGCGAAAATGTAACCAGCTCACGGTAACCAGCGCTCTGATCAGAATGAAGTAAGGTAATAAAGTCAGGTCATCCTCAGACAGGTTTCTGGTTTTTCGATAACTTTTGATGAGGGTGTCTTCCCGCATTTTGTAGTCGTCGCTTTCAGCATGATTGAACAGGACAACGGCTAGATCATACTGATGCCAGCCAAATCCAGCGTCATCAAAATCAATGAGCAGGAAGTCATCCCCGGATACCATCACATTACCCTCATGCATGTCAGCATGGATCATACTGTAAGTGCCATTTGGTTTGCCGTATTGGCTGAGTAGGGTGATTAGCTTTTCCCTGATGAGTAGAAATTGGTCCTTTTGTCTTACAGTTAAATCGGGGACCTCCCAGAATTCACCCCAGAAGGCATGGGCACCAAAGAACCCATCGACATCAAGTTGAGGCCGAACAAAGTCAGCCGGCACTGGCCACTGGCTTGCTTGGTTGTGCATCCTGGCGCAGGTGTCACCCAAGAAGGCCATCGGATTAATTAGTGCTTGGCGTTGTTCTGAAAGTTTGATCAAAGGCTCACCATCAAACCAGTTAATGAGGCCTGCATAACGGGTTGTTTCACCGCAATCGACCGCCGGGAAAAGCTTACCCAGGTGAGACTTCAAATTAATGGGCACCTGTAACCCGAATTTATCTAGTGCCTGTATCCAGATCTGCTCTGATTCGAGTTCCTGCAGTGAATGGTAGCCTGGTCGGTGCAGGCGTAGAGCATAAGCTCGCTGGTCCAGTGTGACGATCTTAAATACGATGTTTTCTGATTGTGAAACGACTTGGATACTGTCTGGCTTAAGGTGCCAGTGCGTTAAAGCGACTTCGGCAATCTCCAGGAGTAAGCTGGCTTCGAGCATTATCGATTGATCTCAGTCAGCATCTCAGCGAAGGCAGTCAGGAACAGGTCAGCGTGTTCCTGTTTGAACACCAGTGGTGGCCTTATTTTCACAATGTTGCCTAGTGCACCGGCATTACTGATCAGGAAGCCTTTTTGTTTCATTCTGTTAGCCACCTCAAAAGCACCTTTACGATCAGCGACTTTAAGTTTCTGATCGTTTACCCACTCGATGCCGATGAACAAACCGCGACCGCGCACCTCTGCCATGGCTTCGCAGGCGGGCTGCATTTTTGACAGTTCTGTCTGAAGGTATTGTCCGACCTCAGTCGCCGTTGTGAGCAGGTTATCGGTTTCGATCACATCCAGGACGGCCATGCCCACTGCGGCTTGCAGGGGGCTGGATGCAAAGGTATTGAAATAGCCGGTCTTTTCTCTAAAAGCCGCAATGAGATCGCGGTTTGCAGCTACAGCAGACAAAGGCAAGCCATTTCCCATAGGTTTACCCGTTACTACGATATCAGGTTCAAAACCGCTGGTTTCATAGCCCCACCAGTGGCCTGAGCGGCAATATCCAGCCTGGACCTCGTCAGCAATGAATACACCGCCCGCCGCCCGCACCATAGACGCAGCCTGGGACATGAATCCGGCGGGTATATCAGGCAAACCTTCGTTGGCGAAAATAGAACAGACAATCATACCGGCGAAGGGGATACCATTTTCTGCGAAGTCATCGATTGCGCTTTTAACCTTGTCTAGATACAACTGGCAGAGTTCCTCATTAGTAGCCCCTTCTACAAGAGGGCGATAAGATTGAGGAAATGGAATGCTGCGAAATCTGGGATCAGAGACAGGTCGTGCCGACATTTTCGCGACTTCTGTGCTATTGCCATGATAAGTGGCATCGGTACAAATGATGCCTTGTCCTCCTGTTGCATGCCGAGCTGTCATGAGGGCAACTTCGACGGCCTCCGTACCGGAACAGGAGAACACAATACTATCCAGATGGTCAGCATGGTAATCCAGTAATCGCTTGCCAAAATCAATGATACCGCCGTGCAGATACCGGCTGTGAACATTCAGCTCAGCCATCTGTTGCTGCAGGGCGGCGACAACCTTGGGGTTTCCATGACCGACGCAAGGCACATTATTGTACATATCAATGAATCGACGATCGTGTTGGTCATAAAGGTAAACACCCTGGCCGCGCACAATCTGAACGGGTTCTCGATAGAATAATTGGGCTTTTCCGAGTATTTGTTCTCTCTTTTGCAACAGTTCCGAATTAGACATTAAATTCTTTCCTTCTCCATAGTCGCTTACTTCAGCGGTCCAGATTGTCAGCAGGCTCTTATTGTTGATCTAGCCATTGTTAACTGGATTTGGGGGTTGACTCTGAAAACAAGTCAAACGATGCTCGTTAAGCCAAGCCCGGGTGCTTTCTTGATCGGCTGTTAGTAGGTTGTCTATTCTTGTCTCAAGCATCTGCCTGGATTGTTCTATATAGGGGCGGCACAGATAGCTGACTTCTTCATCGTAGATGCGCGCATGGAATGCTTTTGCCTTAACTGCCATGGCGGCTCTATTGGCGAGGACATAGGGTTGGTAAGTCTGGGCCATCTCGCTGATAATAGATTGGCCAAAGGCGCTAGGGCGGTCGAATTCGCAGAGATCGCCTTCGCCGGACCATCGGTCTGCTGAGCTCTCAGCCCAGGCAACGACACGAGGATAACCGGCGACTCGCTTTTTCGGGTCAGGGTCCATGTTAGTATGCGCCCGGAGTCCACCCAGGACGACGCAATCCACGGCGCTGGGCCTAGATCCAAGCAGGTAGGGAGTGGCCGCCAGCTGGGCCTCCATGGATTCCAATATACGCACATACTCGTCTTCGGCAGCTTGCCTTTGCCGTTGTGAATCGGTGCCGGTAGCCCTGCAGGCTTTAGGTCCCCAGGTCAGAACCCGTTCAGCCGCCTGTGGATTACCTGCCGCCATGCGATTGGCAGCAAATGCGGCACTTTCGGGATAATGCCAGCGATAGTGAACCATGGTTCTGGCTACCCATTCATCGAAATATTCTTCCAGAAGATGAACCAGGACGCCCAGCTTACCTTCAGGAAACATGCGTCGATGAGGGAATCGAGTATCGAGTAGAGCCATTATTGGGGTCGTATCTGCGATCAGCCAGTTTTCCGGAGTTCTCAGAACTGGAACCTGGTGGGTTCCCGAGCGAGTTTCAAGCGTCTCTCGATTCTTATCGCTTTTAGCTTCAAAACTAAAATCAGCACCATAGAATATGAGAGCCGCCTCCAGTTTTCGTGTGAAATAGCTCAGTTCCCCTCCGTAGAGGACATACTTTTCAGGCATTGAAACTCCTTTAATGTGTTGATTGGCATTACTCAGGATCATTATGGGTCATTAGCACCCGTCAGGATCATTATGGGTCATTAGCAC
>CAZGCW010000098.1:0-13930 GCA_964524295.1 uncultured Pseudomonadales bacterium | reverse complement strand
AAGACAAATAGCCTATTGAGTCAGTGTATTGGATTTTAATGACTCTGCTTCCATAGAAGAGTACTGAGACCTATTTTTTATGGCAGAAGACGCTTTAACAATGAATACCAGAATCGTTGATATTGCTCAGGCAATGTCTGAGGAAGATAATCATGATACCTTGATGGAGATGATTGTTGCGGAGGCGCTTATCTTCGCTGGGGCTGATGCCGCGTCAATTTATATCAAGACTGATGCAGAAACACTGAAATTCGAATGCCTGGCAATCAAGAGCTTGGGGATTATGCGAGGCGGTGCTTCTGGAGAACCGCTTGGTGTCCCTGAGATTCCCCTAAGTAGTCATATTGACGGGCGTGAATTGTATTTCGAGGTCGTCACTGCCTACCATGACTGCGAGACGCGGCTGGTTGAGGAAAATATGTCCGAGCGACATGAGCATTATTCCGGTGCGAGTTTTTTCGCTGATCTGCTGGGTTATGAAGTTATAACGGCATTGTCTATTCCCTTGTCAATAAGAAAGCCAGAGGTGCTCGGTGTTTTACAGGTTTTCAATCCGTTGGATTCAGCATCGGAGCCAGTCGGCTTCATTAAAGAAATGATCCCCTGGATAGAAAGTTTAGCGTCCCTCGCAGCAATGGCGATTAATAATCGCCAGTTGATGGATTCCCATGTTGCTAAACAGGAAAAACTCGCCCTACTTGTCCAGCAGAAGACAACAGAACTAGAATCTATCATCAATGATCTCAAAACCATTAATGCGAAGCTGTTAGAAGAAAAGCAGATTGATCATCTGACGGGCGTGAATAATCGCAAGGCCTTTGAGGAAGCATTCAGTGTTGAATGGCGACGCGCTGAACGCTACAAATATCCGGTTAGTTTATTAATGATCGATATAGATCACTTTAAGCAAGTCAATGATTCTTTTGGTCATCTAGCCGGCGATGAGTGTCTGCGTATTGTCAGTGATTTGATTCAAGCCTCGTTCAATAGAAGTGCTGACCTTGTCGCCCGATATGGGGGTGAGGAATTTGTCGTTCTGCTACCTTATCTGCAGATAGAAAACGCGGTTTTATGTGCGGAACGAACCAGGGCTATGATTGAAGCGCAGGTGTTTGTCTATGCGGGTACAAAAATTAGAATGACAGCCAGTGTAGGCGTTTCCAGTTTGGTTCCTGAAGCGGGTATGAATTCGATCGAGTTGATTAAGCTAGCTGATGAGGCTCTATACAGGGCGAAGGATGCCGGGCGTAACTGTATCCGAGAGATGGTTGTCTCTTAACGTCTTAACTGAAAGCCGCATCTATAGCGTTGATGCCCTGGATGCCTAGGTTGGTCTCAGATAACGGGCAATGACTTAAAACCCAGAGGCCAGACCCTCCTTTCTATGATCCGAAGCACCGCAATAGCCATCAGGTAATTTCGCGATGAGTTGGGCGCCACCAAATAGGTGTTCAGGCGCATCGATTACTGTTTTATGGCCTTTCTCATTGAGTTGTTGTCGGGTTCTGGGGTCAAACCCTTTTTCCAGTGCAAGTTCACCTTTTTCAGTTAGATGCCAGCGAGGTGCGTCGCTGGCAGCCTGGGGGTTTTGGCCGTAGGCGTAGAGCCTAACCATCATTTGAAGATGCCCTTGTGCCTGCATGTGCCCCCCCATGACCCCGAAGCTCAAGGCGGGTTTGCCATCATAGCTTGCAAAGCCTGGAATAATGGTCTGGTACGGACGCTTGCCACCCCCCACTTGGTTGGGATGGCCGTTTTCAAGCACAAAGCCAGAACCCCTATTTTGCATGCTGATACCGGTCCCTGGAACCACGATACCAGAGCCAAAGCCGCGGTAATTAGATTGGATGAACGAGACCATCATGCCTTGTGCATCAGCCGCTGTGAGATAGACGGTATCCGGGCTCGCGCCCACGTCGTAGCCTGATCCTCCTGTATGTTGCAAATCGATTTGCCTGTATAAGGCCTCTATTCTTGCAGGATCAAGCAGATCCTGACTGGATAATTTCATATAATCCGGATCGGCCAGATGTCTTTCTATTAGTGCATAGGCAGATCGAATCGCTTCGACCTGAAGATGAATGCTATCAGCGGAATCGAGGGGGTAGTGATGAAGGGGACTGCGATCGATGATCGCCAGTGCAATCAGGGCCATTATACCTTGGCCATTGGGAGGAATTTCATGTAACAGGTATTCCCCGAATTTCTGAGATAGGGGGGCAACCCATTCCGCCTGGTGGTGTTTGAAATCATCCAGGCTAAAGGGTGCATGGTGCTGTTTTGCATCATTAACCATTAACTCGGCCAGATTACCGTTATAAAACTCGAATCCATTGCTGTTGGCGATAGTCGCTAATGTTTTTGCATGGTCAGGCAGATGTACCCGTTCGCCAGGTTCTGGTGCTCTTCCGTGAGGAAGGAAGGTGTTTTTGAAAGGCTCGAAGTCCGCATAGATAGTTTCAGCCAGCTTCCAGTAATAGGCCGTTTTGGGTCCTACTTGATAGCCGGCTTCAGCGTATTGAATCGCTGGCTGAAACAGATCGGAGAAGGGCAGTCTGCCAAATCGATCAGACAGTGCCACCCAGGCACTGACTGCGCCTGGCACAGTCACCGCTAACCAACCCAGTCTTGGCATCCTTGTCAGGCCATTAAAGAAGTCAGGATTAAGATTCGCCGGGGATCGACCGGAGGCGTTCAGACCGTGGAGTTCCTTGCCGTCCCATATCAATGCAAAAGCATCGCTGCCTATGCCATTGTTGTTAGGTTCGACCACGGTCAGGCAGATGGCCGATGCTAGGGCCGCATCGACCGCATTTCCGCCTGCCTTGAGTGCCGCAAGACCAGCCTGGACAGCCAGTGGTTGTGAGGTTGCAACCAGATTGCGGGCAAATACAGGTGACCGGGCCGAAGGATAAGGTAGATTCCAGTCAAAATTATTCATTTAGGTGACTTCCGGCTAACGCAATACCTTGAGTGTCGTTCATTGAGTGGTCAAGGGTTTGCGGTCGATTCATTAAATAAGTCTAGCCTAAGTGTTTTCAGGGGCATTGTCATAGTTGATTTTAGTTTTACCATAGGCTATTGAGCCGTTGTTGCCGATAAAGCCTGTGGTATCGACCCTTTGTCTCCATGAGCTGTTCATGATCACCTTCTTCAATGATATGGCCCTGTTCTACTACTAGAATCCGAGTGGCATTCCTGATCGTTGACAGACGATGCGCGATCACTACACTGATTCTGCCTTGAAGTAACGCTTTTAGACCGGTCTGGACATGTTGTTCTGTCAAAGTATCGACGGATGAGGTGGCCTCATCCATAATGAGGATTTTAGGGTCTGCCAGAATGGCTCTGGAGAAGGAAATGAGTTGTTTCTGGCCTGCGGACAGACTCGAACCAGATTCACCTATCTGTGTGGCATAGCCATCTGACATCTCCTTGATGAAATAGTGAGCCCCTGCCTTCTTGGCGGCATTCACTATTTGGTCGTGGGTTGCATGTAGGTTGCCGTAGCGAATGTTGTCTTTGACTGTTCCGGCAAAAACATGTGAGGACTGGAGTACGATCCCCAAATTTGACTGAAGAAAGTGTAGCCCTCGATTTCGATAGTCAATGCCGTCAAGCAGGATTTTACCGGCGGTTGGCTCGTAGAAACGGCACAATAAACTGATCAGCGAGGTTTTCCCACTCCCGGTGGAGCCAACGATGGCAATGGTTTCTCCTTTGTTTATTGTGAGATTGATATCGTGTAAAACGGGTCCACCGATGGCATAGGAAAAGTCGACATGACGAAATTCGATTTGATTAATGTCTTTGCTCAAGCCATCTTCCGCGACGGCATGACTGTTTTGTGCCCGTAGTCGTGCTGTGACTTCTGGCGAGTCTTCGATATCTGATTTCGCCACGATCAGGCTCATTATTCTCTCAGCAGAAGCCTGGGCCATTTGCATTTCGGCAAACCATTCGGCCATTTGTTCGATGGGCTCAAAAAAGTGTCGACTATAGGTAAGGAAGGCAATTAAGGTGCCTGCGGAAATGACGCCCCAACCTAGTTCAACGCCGCCAATGACTAACGCGATGCCGGATGCCAGGGATCCCAAGGTCATGACCATCGGTAAGTATAGCGCTGCCTGGATGGCATTTTGAACCGAGGAATCATGCATCTGGTCAGTCAAATTGCCAAAGTGTTGGAGATTCTCTGCTTCGGTGACAAAGGTTTTACTCGTGGCAACGCCCATGATGTTTTCATTGTATGACCCGGTAATACGAGAATTTGTTTTCCTTACCTGGCGGGCACTTTTTAAGATTCGTGATTGGAAAAACAGACTGATCCAGATCAGCAGGGGTAATGTGGTAAGAACAACCAGAGCCAACACGGGCTCCATAAATAGCATTGCCCCAGCAATGCCGGTCATGATGGTGATTGACCAGACAAAATCGAGAATGCCCCAGGCAAGAATGTTTGATAGTCGCTCGCAATCTGACGTCATTCTCGCCATGAGCCAACCGACCGGACGATAATCGTAGTAGGAAAAGGAAAGGTTCTGAAGGTTCTTAAAGCCGTCACGGCGAATATCGTGACTAATGTGACTCCTTAATTTACCACCGAACCACAGAAAACCGATGACAGCCAGAGCGAGCGCAAGACAAAATCCGGCATAGATTCCACCGTAGTTGAGAAGGTCGGTTTCGATGCCTTTTTCTGTTATTTCGTCAATAACACTGCGGGTAATCAAGGGAAAGGCGATTTCACAGATTGCGACAACAAAGGCACAGCAGGCCAGCAGTATTACGTCAGTGCGATAGTAGGTCGCATAAGTCAGCAGTTGTTTCCAGATGCCCAGGTTAACGCCTGCGGGTTTGCCGCTTGATTCAAATTCATCACCATAGTTTTCGTCATCAAAGTAAGCATCGCTCATTCTGGAAGTCCTGTGGTTTCACTGATCATTCCAGTTTCACTCTGTTCAATGTCGTTTTCGATTGCCCCCTGGATAAGACAGAGTTCCTGATAGGTGCCAGCTTCGTTGGCAAGTAACTGATGGTGGCCTTGTTGAATAATCTGGCCCGAATCAAGAACAAAAATACGATCGGCATGCATAACCGAAGAGAGTCGATGGGCGACGATAATGGTGGTCTGTTGATGTTGCTGCCTTTTCAGCGCAGCTAAAATATTCGCTTCTGTATCCGTATCAACTGCTGATAATGAATCATCGAGAATCAGTATTGGCGGTTGTTTGACGAGGGCTCGAGCGAGCGCTATTCGCTGGCGCTGGCCTCCTGACAAAGTAACACCGCGTTCACCTACCATAGACTCATAGGATCTGGGGAATTTTAAAATAGAATCATGAATCTGGGCTGCTTTGGCCGCATTGTGCATGTCTTCTTCACTTGCCTGCCGACGTCCCAGCAGCAGATTTTCTTTGATCGATGCGGCAAACAAAAAGGGCTCTTGCATGACAATACTCATCTGGTTCCGGGCATATTTCCGGCTGAGTTCATTGAGTTCATATTGATCCAGCCTAATTGAGCCTGTCTGGTAGTCATGAAGCCTCAGTAGTAATTGCAGCAGCGTCGACTTGCCTGAACCGGGAGGGCCTAAGAAGGCAACTGTTTCACCCGCTTTAATATTAAGAGTCATGTTATTAATAATAGGCTTGCTGCCTTGGTGCCAGAAACTGACGCCTTGAAGGGCAATATTTCCTTTCAGACGGTGCTGGGGGGAAAACTCGTTCTGTGACTCCATCGGTTCTGACAGAATTTCAGAGAGACGACCAAGGGCAACAACGGCCTTACTGGTATCGGTTAGAACTCGGCCCATGTGGCGAATAGGCCAGATAATCATGCTCTCGTAGGTGATAAACGCAAACAATGTGCCGACAGTTAATTCTCCGGCCAGGGCCCAGTTAGCACCGGCGATTAGGAGCAGGCCGATCTGGCCAAGGCAAATAAAATCACTGAAACCGTAATAGCCGCCCAACAAGCGCATCAAGCGTTTATTTTCTTCTCTGAACGCTGCGTTACTTTCTGCAAATTTATTAATTTCGTACTCCTGCCTGGCAAATGCACGCACGACACGGATACCGGTCAAGTTCTCTTGCAACACAGTGGTTAGTCTGGCTTCGCTTTCATCAACGCGGGTGAAAACGGATTTAACTTTCTGGAAAAACAAAATGGCGCTAAAAAATAAAAGTGGCATGCTGGCTAGTGATAGCCAGGCCATTTTCGGGTGTAGGTAAAATAAAATCGGGGTGACTACCAGTAGCATGAGTACGGCTCTGGCGATTTCTATAATTTGAGCACTGAGGAAGACGCGGAATGTTTCTACATCAGAAGTGCAGCGCTGTATTAAATCGCCTGTGTCAGTATTATTATGGAACAGGATTGGCAAATGATTTAAATGGTTTAATAGCCGGTCTCTGAGTCGTCGCGCGATACCTTCTGAGGCTGCAGCAATCCAGTAACCTCTGAGGTAGAAGCAGATCCCGGCTAGAACCGTTAGCAGTATGGAAATAGTCGCGGAAACAAGCAGTAGAGCCAGTATTTGGCTGTCAGGGTCACTACCCGTATAGGCTGCAGCTGCTAATGTGGTTAACCAGTTTGATGCGGTATCCGGCTCCTTTATTAGGATATCCAGCGCGGTCCGGGATATCAGAGGCAGCATAAACAGAAAAACATAACTGACCACCATGGCTATAATGGCCAACAGGTAAGGCTGGCGAAATCCCAGTGAAATACTTAAGAAAAGTTGTTTACGCATGGTTTAGGATGGCTAGTTAGGCCCGTTATTTAAGCAAGTTGTTTCAAACGCCCCTCGTGGCGGTGCTGCTGAATGATCAGTGTAGAAACGTTAGTCCCAATCTCGCCAGCCAGTGGAAGCACTTTATAAAAGCAGCCTGATAATGCCATTTAAACAGGTAAAAACAAAGCCAGCAGCGACTGTTTTGTATAGCCGCTAACCTTACAGTGCTGGTATAGTTGGAAAAGATTCTGTATAAGAATGAGCGTTATCCATACTGTTGTGAGGTAGCAAAAAAAACCATTAACCATGATTAGAAGCGTAGTACAGGCGTATTCAGTTTAAGGGAGAGTAGAATGAAATTGTATAATTCAGTTGGTCCTAATCCAAAGGTCGTGCGGATGTTCATGGCGGAGTTGGGTCTAGAAGTTGAGCAGCAGAAAATTGACATCATGAAGGGAGAGAATCGACAGGCAGCTTATCTGGAGGTCAATCCGGGTGGTCAGTTACCGGCTTTACAACTTGACTCAGGCATGGTGATTAGCGAGATTACGGCGATTTGTGAATATCTCGATGATAGTCAAGGTCATACTAGTCTGATTGGTACTACGCCGGATGAGCGGGCTGAAACCAGGATGTGGGTACGCAGGATAGATCTTGGCATTTCTGAGAACTTGGCCAGTGGCTTTCGTTCCTCAGAGGGACTCGAGATGTTTAAGGATAGGATGACCCTCATTCCCCATGCTGCCGCAGATTTCAAGGCGTTGGCCCAGGAGAAGTTAACCTGGCTGGATGGCCTCATGGAAGGAAAGACGTTCGTCTGCGGTGATCGATTCAGTCTTGCCGACGTCATGTTATTTGTGTTTCTTGAATTTGGGGCTCAGGTAGGCCAGCCCATGAATGCCGATAATGCCAATATTGCTGAATGGTATGGGCGGGTTCAATCCAGAGCCAGTGCCTCTGCCTGATCCTCACAGTTAAGGTTGGAAGCCTCATGTTTCAGGGATTGCATTTTTCGCCAGCGTCTTTACCCCCCTCAGTTATCCGGCTTAGGGAGGAAGTCAGGGCGTTCCTGGCGAAAGAAACGGATTGGCAAGCCAATTCAGATTTTAATACGGGCGCGTCCGCGGCATTCTCGAAACGGCTAGCAGAACAGGGCTGGATTGGGATGACCTGGCCAACGCACTATGGTGGTGGTGGCAAGTCGTTTCTTGAACGTTATGTCGTGACGGAGGAACTATTAGCAGCGGGCGCACCGGTGGGCTGCCATTGGATAGCAGACCGGCAGAGTGGTCCGCTGCTATTAAAATTTGGCACAGAAGGGCAGCGACAGAAATTTCTTCCTGCGATCATCAGCGGTGATTGTTTCTTTTCCATTGGCATGTCCGAGCCAGACACAGGATCTGATTTGGCTTCAATCAGGACCAGTGCTGTCAAAGTCGATGGCGGCTGGTGTTTGAATGGGAGTAAGATCTGGACTAGCGGGGCGCATTTAAACCACTATATGGTCACGCTGGTGCGGACCGCTGCGGTTTCCGAGAATCGTCATGCCGGGTTGAGCCAATTCATAGTACCGACTCGAGATCCAGGGGTCACGGTCCGTGGTATCGATAATCTGGCCGGCGAAAGTGATTTCAACCAGGTTTTCTTCGATGATGTTTTTATCGCTGATGAATTGGTGATTGGCGAACCGGGCAATGGATGGGCTCAGGTCATGAGTGAGCTTGCCTATGAGCGAAGTGGGCCTGAAAGATTTCTAAGTGCCTTCAGAGTGTTGGCTGAATTCGTTCGCTGCCTGCAGTCATCGTCAGATAAGCAACAGCGAACTTTGGCGGGACGATTGATAGCCCATCTGGTGACATTACGTCGAATGTCGATTTCAGTCGCTAACATGCTTGAGAATGGAGAAATGCCCGACACCCAAGCGGCATTGATCAAAGATCTGGGTAATACCTATGAGCGGCTGGTACCCGAGCTGATTCGATTGCAGCTACCTGAGTCAGGCTCAGCGGCACTCTCATCGGCTTTGCAGGATTGCATATTACATGCGCCTTCGTTCACTTTGAGGGGGGGTACGCGCGAAATCTTAAGGGGCATAATTGCCCGCGGCCTTGGATTGAGGTAGTCGAATTAATGCACGAAGACCAGATTCTCGTAGCCGATACGGCCAATAAAATATTTTCAGAAGAGTGCCCGCCTGACGTAGTAGAACGGGCTGAAAGGGGTGTCTATGCAGAGGGGGTGTGGGCGACCTTGAATGTGAGTGGCCTGTTACTTGCCGGTGTGGATGAAGCCAATGGTGGTTCGGGAGGATCCGTGAGCGATGCGCTCATTATCTTACGTGAAGCTGCTCGAAAGGCAGTACCCCTGCCTCTGGCTGAAACGTTTGTCGCTGGCCAGGCGTTGAACCGATTACACCGGACAATACCTGCATTACCCATCACATTGGTTCGGGGTCAGTTTGAATTGTCGAAAAGCGGGCGCTTAGAAGGTCACTGTTCCAGGGTCCCTTTTGGCCGGGACTGCCAGTCTTTTCTGATTCCAGTTGATGGTCAAGCAGCCGCTTCTGACCACCCGATCAGTGTCTGTATTGTTGATGCCGATCAGGTTTGTCTGGAACACGGTCAAAATATCAGTGGCGAACCCTGTGACCGCCTTTCCATCCACACTGAAATTAAAGGATCATGTATTTTCACGGTTGACCGGCAGTGGCTAAATCATACTGAATTGCTGGGGGCCGCAAGCCGGGCAGTCATGATGGCAGGCGCACTTGAAGAAATGCTGCAGTTGACAGTAGGTTATGCCCTAGAACGTCGCCAGTTCGGTAAAGCGATTGCCAAATTCCAGGCAATCCAGCAGCAACTTGCCGTTTTTGCAGGAGAAGTTGCAACCAGCACACGAGCAGCCGATACCCTAATGGACAGTGGCGAGCTTGATGCCCTGGATGTGGCGATTGCCAAGGCCCGAATAGGGGAAGCCTGTGGAATCTCAACTGAGATTGCGCATCAGGTTCATGGTGCGATCGGTTATACCCGGGAGCACCGCTTGAATCAGTTGACTCGCAGGCTTTGGCAATGGCGAGACGAGTTTGGTAACGAAAATTATTGGCAGCATTATGTCGCTGAGCTTTTTTTGAATGATTCCAGCGGTGAACTCTGGACGAAGATTACCGAATTAAAAGTGTAATGCCTAACGGTTACTTCCTTTCCTCTGAATCTGACAAATGAAATTTTGAATCTAGTGTGGCAGGTCCGTCAGTGTCAATCTGGCCCAGGTCGACCAGTCTGATGATAGCCGAAAGAACAGAACGGGCGGCGGCAGGATGAAGCGCTGGCTGAGTGTCCTTGTACATGATGGGTACCATGTCACTGATACGCTGATGGCCATTGGTTAGACAGGTCACGATCTGTTGTTCCCGGTCCAGTCTATGTTCGATAAACGCACGTACAAAAGGTTTAACGTCCGTGATGCAGGTGCCGTGGGTTGGCCAGTAAACCTCATCGTCCCGATACAGTAATTTGTCCAGACTATCCATGTAGGCGGTCATGTCACCATCCGGTGGGCCAATGACGCTGGTTGACCAACCCATCACATGGTCTCCGGTCAGCAGCGCTTTTTCTTCGAGCAGTGCGAAGCACAGATGATTGGAAGTATGCCCGGGGGTGTAGACAGATTCGATAGTCCAGCCGTCACCATTGACGATATCACCCTCTCTGAGCTCATAATCGGGCGTAAAGTCCATATCTCCACCTTCTTCGATAGGGATACCATCTGCTATCTTTCCAGCGCCATGGGGTCCGTAGCCATAGGTTGGGCATGCCCAGGCCTGCTTCAGTGGTGCAGCGGCAGGGGAGTGATCTGCATGCGTGTGAGTAATCAGGATGTGAGTCACGGTTTCCCCTTTTAAAGCGGCTTGGAGCGCTTCTATGTGCTCGGCGATCATAGGCCCAGGGTCAATAACCGCGACCTTGCCATGACCAATGATGTAGGTGCCTGTGCCATTGAAAGTGAAACCGGATGGATTCCTGGCAGTGACTCGTCGAATCAGTGGCGAAACGGTTTCTATGACAGCATATTCAAAGGCATATTTATAAACGTAGGGTATGGATATCGGCATAATGCTAACTCATGTTCTTGCAAGGGTTACAGGGTTCTCAATAGGATGGTCAGGTCTAGAGAATAGGGTATTTGCATACAACTGGATATGGGAGATGATACGATAAATGTTAATTTCTGTTAAATTTTGTTAAGGCACAACTAAGAGGTGCATATGTCTTTAGATCTAAATTCTGCCAACCGACTCATTGAAATCGGTATTGCCCTTTCTTCGGAAAAGGACATTGATGTGTTGATGGAAAAAATCCTGCTAGAGGCAATGGATCTCTCTGATGCAGATGGAGGCACCTTATATGTGCATGATGAGGAAAGCAGTCTTCGATTCGAAATAATCAGGACCCGATCTCTGGATATTGCCCAAGGCGGCACTTCGAAAGATAAGGTTTCCCTCCCGCCTGTACCCCTAGTAGATGAAGCAGGAAACCCAAACCTCAACAACATTGTTACATTTGCGGCAAATAAGGGAGAGACGGTCAATATTGAAGACGCTTATGTATCCAAGGATTTTGATTTTTCAGGGCCAAAAAAGTTTGATGAGCTCACTGGATTCAGGTCACAGTCCTTTCTAACCGTACCGATGAAAAACAAAGGTGGCGATTTAATTGGGGTACTGCAGTTATTAAATTGCATGGAATCAGGCTCTCAGCGAGTGATTTCTTTTTCAGAGGACCTGCACCCCATAGTGGAGTCTCTGGCCAGTCAAGCCGCAATCTCGCTTGATAACGCACAGCTTATAAAGGGAATGGCAGACCTGCAACAGGCTTTTATTGAATTGCTGGCTAGTGCCCTAGACGCCAAATCACCCTACACGGGTGGTCACTGCCAACGCGTCCCTGAGTTGGTAAAAATGTTGACAGAGGCTGCAGCAGAAGAGCAAGTCGAACCTTTCACGGAATTCAGCCTGAATGAGGATGATCGCAATGAGCTCCACCTGGCCTCATGGATGCATGACTGTGGCAAGGTCGTGACACCTGAATATGTGGTGGATAAAGCGACAAAACTGGAAACAATTACCGACCGGATTCATGAAGTGCGAACGCGTTTTGAAGTGATCAAGCGAGATGCCCGGATCCGCTGTCTTGAAGCCATACTTGAAGGTGGTGATGCTGGGCAGCAGCAGATTTTGCTTGAAGCGGAGTTACAGCAAATTGATGAGGACTTCTATTTCATAGCTGAAACTAATCTCGGGGGCGAATTTTTAGATGAGGAACGCATCAGCCGAGTTAAGCAAATCGCGGATAGGACCTGGAGCAGGACGCTTGATAACCGCGCCGGGGTCTCCATTGCCGAACGAAAGCGATTTGAAAAAAACCCGGTGAAATCGCTACCCACCAGTGAATCGGTAATAGGGGATCGTCCTGACCACTTGATAGAGCACCCTAATTTGCCTTTCAGCGCTGATCCGGAGAATAATTTCGGGTTTAAAGTCAATGTACCGGAGTACAGGTTTAATCTGGGCGAGATCTATAATCTGTGCATATCCAGGGGAACATTAACCGAAGAAGAGCGTTTTATTATTAATGATCATATTGTTCAAACGATCGTTATGCTGGAAAAATTGCCCTTGCCTAAGTCATTAAAGCGGGTTCCTGAAATTGCGGGTGGCCACCATGAGAAAATCGATGGAACGGGCTACCCAAGAGGTTTGACAGGGTCGCAGATGTCACTGCCTGCCAGGGTGATGGTCATTGCGGATATCTTTGAAGCATTGACCGCCGCTGATCGCCCCTATAAAGAACGTAAGAAACTGTCCCAGTGCCTAAAAATTATGAGTTTCATGGCAAAGGACAATCATATCGATACCGATCTTTACCGCTTATTCCTGGAAAAAGGAATTTATCAGGAATATGCGCAGCGCTTTCTACTGGCTGACCAGATTGATGAAATTAATATTCAGGATTTCATGGTGGCATAGGATAGCAGTGTGCTGGCATGTTCAGCTGCACAATCAGCCAGAGCCACAGTATGGTAACCCCCTTCGAGTGTTGAAACGATGCGCCCTTTTGCATAGTGTCCAGCGAGGTCAATGATGCGTTCCGTCACCCAGCGATAATCGTCCCTGTTCAAAAGTAGCCCACCCAGTGGATCATCGGCATGTGCGTCAAAGCCTGCTGAGACGAAGATGAAATCTGGTTTATGTTTCTCGATAGCGGGAAGCCAATGGCTTTCAATGGCGCGTCTGAATTGCTGGCTCTTGGTGCCAGCAGCGAGTGGTACCGGTACGATATGTTCGTTCCTGAAAGTCATATAACGAAAAGGGTAGAATGCTTCCTGGAAGCTAGAGCATACCAGCACCTCAGGACGGTCTTTGAATATATCAACGGTGCCATTACAGTGATGGACATCAAAATCAAGTATGGCAACACGGTCCACATCGGCATTCTGTAGCGCACTTTCCGCAGCCAGGGCGATACTGTTAAATAAGCAGAAGCCCATCGCCTCGGCCAGTTCTGCATGATGTCCAGGCGGTCGCACCACACAGAAAACCCGGTCTGCGGCATTTTCCAGGACCAGTTGGGTTGCCTGTAAATTAGCCGCTGCCGCCATAGAAGCAGCCCTGATACTGCCACTGTTGAGGTAAGTGTCAGCATCTAATCGAACTGTCCCCGTGGTCGGTTCAGCGGCAATCATCCTGTTGATATAATCGCTAGGGTGAACCAGGGAAAGCATCTCGGCTGTCACGGGATGGATAGCATCGTCAGCTTCTACGTGAATACCATCTGCCCGTAAGCGATCTAGTACAGCATGGAGTCGCTCCGGCCGTTCGGGATGCTCGGCTAACTGGTGCAGGAGGCAGGCGCTGTGGGTGAGTACTTTAAACATCAGTGAGCATCCGATTAAAGTGGGATGCACCTGTCGAGACGGGCAAAGGATAATCCTGAATTAGCTTGAGCATCTCAGAATAAGTTGAAATAACGATCATACTCCCATTGGCTGGGTTTTCGGTCATCAGGGTCATTGCCACTGGCGTGAAAATTCAGCCAGTCATGTCGCCTTGACTTAATCCAGTAGTCGACGTCTTCATCGCCGAGAATGTCTTTTAAAGGTTGATTCCGTGATAGTTCGTCAGCGGCTTGCATG
>CAZGCW010000097.1:0-14125 GCA_964524295.1 uncultured Pseudomonadales bacterium | reverse complement strand
TCATGTACGGCATAGTGCAGGGTGCAGCGGTTGCCCCACATGATGACGTCACCGTTTTTCCAGTGGTGACGGTAAATGTTGTCGGGTTGGGTGGAATGTTCGTACAGGTAATTCAACAACGGCAGACTTTCAGCAGGGGTCAGCCCTTCGAGTCGGGGTACGCTATCTTCCGGCTTTGATATATAGAGAGATTTCCTATGCGTTTCCGGATGAGTTCTGATGATTGGATGCAGATTCGAGGGAATATCACGACTGCCCGCTAAAGAGGCCAGTCGAGCCCCGGTAAATTCAGCCCGTACGCCATCCAGCAGGTTTTTCATGCCTTTCGAAAGACGATCATAGGCGGTGTATTGATTTGACCACATGGTATCGCCGCCAACAGGAACCTGCCGAGCAGATAGGATGTTCAGTGCGGGTGGTTCGGTTAAAAAGGCGGAATCAGTATGCCAGTTTTCCGTCACTGCTTTATGCTTACCCCGATTATGTAAGGGCAGGACACTAGGATGACTGTCTAGATAGCGGACAAAGGGGCTGATGCTGAAATCACCCCAGCGCTCGGCAAATTGGACGTGTTCATCAATACTGAGAAATTGTTCTGGGAAAGCAAGCGTACAGTGATTCAGGAAAGCCTCGTGAATCTGGTTGAATTCACTTTCTGACAAGTGGGCAAGATGAACCCCGGAAATAGAGGCGCCTATGGCGCCGCTGAGCGGTACGATATTCAACTCTAGCTCCTTCAATCGAGATAGAGGGTCTAGGGGAAAGCATTTGAATGGCTAATCCCACTCCCCGGGCCAATCAACGCCGTGTCGATTGTAATCCCGTGAGGAAAAGACCCGCCTAGTTTCATGTCACCAGTACGATCTTACCAATCTGCTGGTTTGATTGCATGTAGCGGTGGGCCAGTTCCAGGTCATCCAAGGCGAAGGTTTTGTCCACCACTGGCTGTAGTATCCCAGAATCGAATGCGGGGAGTAAACCCTGAGCAAAGCGTGTGCTGCAGGCCAGCGCCTCTTGTTTCGTTCGAGTTCGAAAGGTGACGCCGATCAGCGTTAGTCGCAGTTTAGCCAGTAGATCAAGGTTGAGTTGGGTGAGGCTGCCGGCATTGCGGCCGACCGTCACATAGCGGCCTTTTATTGCCATGGTTTTCAGGCAATCAATGAACAGATCACCGCCGACCTGGTCAATGACCACATTAATCCCGCCAGTGATATTGACGACTTGGTCTGGCCATTTAGGATCCGTTGTATCGATAACCTCTGTCGCACCGAGCTGTTTGAGCCGATCCGCTTTCTGGCTTGAGCGGGTGGTTGCGATAATGTGCTGTGCTCCGAGGTGGCGGGCAATCTGGATGGCGGCACTTCCAACGCCAGAGGAGCCAGCCGTGATTAAAATTGATTCATGGGGTTGGAATTCAGCCTCGGTTACTATGGCATCGTGGGCGGTGACAAATACATTTGGAATTGCAGCTGCTGATTCGAAACTAAGCCCGGTCGGAATTTTCATCAGTGCGTTCGCTTCAACAAGGGTGTATTCGGCATGGCAGGCTGTTGCCCTGGCCATGACCCGGTCCCCTTCTGCCCAGTCATCAACATTGGCACCAACACGATCTATTAGCCCAGCAAATTCAATACCGGCTGGCATCGGTTTTACCTTTGGATTAGTTGATACCATCAGTGCACGAGACATCAACTCGCCTCGGTTGACTGATGATGCCTTGATTTTGACCCGAACTTCACTGGCAGCGGGAAGGCGATCATCAACGCTGCGCAACTCGTTCTTGCCGCCCTCCGGACCCGGTACCACCCACCATTGTTTGAATGCCACGATAGCTCCCTGAAAGGGCTGGAAAGCTGGGATGGTAAACTGTGAAATAGAAAAAATAAAGCAACTGCTGCCAGCGGTCCAGGTACTTTTTACATTCTTGACCTACCCCGTAACAGGGCGTGTGAGTCGGGGCCTGAAGTCACTTCGCCATTGCCTATTGCATCGTAATGGCGGTGTTAAATGCTGGGCGGTCAGCGATTCGCGCGACATAGCTTTTCAGATGGGTCATGTCATCAGAAACACAGCCGAGGCGATTACTCATAAAACAGGCATGTCCAAGCATAATATCTGCACCGGAAAAGTCACCGATTAAGTAATCTTTACCTTCGAGCGCATCATCAACGGGTTGTAACGCTTTGCCTAATAGTCGCTGAGCCTGGCTAAGTGCTGTTTCGTCACGTCTCTCTGGTGGCAGCAAAACGGTTTGTACCACGATCGTGTTAACCGGTGGCATTACCATGCCTTCACAGTAGTGGAACCACTGCAAATAGGCGGCATATTCCTGTGCCTCTAGATCCGGTCTTAAGCCTCCATTCTTATGCTTGGTCAGGATATATTCAACAATCGCCCCCGATTCAAATAGGGTCGTGTCACCGTCATCCAACACGGGAACCCGACCCAGTGGATGTCGAGCACGGTGTTCATCGGATTTAAGGTCTTTGGGGTGGAAGGCCATTTTGTTTATTTCATAAGGCAACTGTAATTCTTCAAGTAGCCAGACTATTCGCCCTGCTCGAGAATTAGGGGCAAAGTGCAGTTTTAACATCGGTATCTCCTTTTACTGATCTAGTCATTTTGTCGAAGCGCATTAGGTGGCAGTATGCCACAGGGTTGAAAAGGCCTGTAGTCGAACAACTGGTGCCTATCAAAGCTTTGATTCAATTGGCGGTTACAAACAACATAGCCACAGATCCAGTGCGTGTCAGAGCAATATACTACCTGATTCCATGCCCAGCAGGACGCGACCTATGGCGGGGTTATGTTGTGGGGAAACCATAATATGTTGTCTAACAACGCCTATATCTCGCAAACATCGTTCCAGAGGACTGGACATGAAATTAGCACTTGCACCGGCAGCGGAGACTAATTTTTCTACGGCGTGTACCGTTTCATTTGCGGCGCCAGAGCAGGCCAACTGTAATAGAGCTTTTTGGCGGTCTGTAGGTAGTTCACCGTTTTCGACGGTATCCCAGATATCATTTACCTGCTCGAAAACGTAGCTTCTGGCAGACCCTAGAATTCTTTCAGCGTCAGCGACGGCGTTTTGAGCCTCAACCCGGTCTTTCAGTAAATTAGCTGATCCTCTCGGTTTTTTCTGGGTGGCAAGCTGGATAAAACTCTTGATCGCTTTCATGGTAATGCCAGTGGCAACGCCAACCTTGTTGTAGGCAAGTCGACTGTAGATTGGCATTTGGTACAGGGACCCGGATGCTGTTGGCGTTTGAGTCTGCATTCTGCAAACAAATGGGTCCTCTACGAGTACTTCCTTTAAGCGCACATCATGGCTTCCTGAGGCCCGCATGCCGGACACCTGCCAGGTATCGATGATTTCCAGTTCCTGAATGGGTATGAGTGATTCACAAAAGACGTAACCGTGCGCGTCTTTAAGTGGTTTGCCTTTTTCCTGGACGATGCTCTGGCACCAAAAATAGGCAGCATTGTTTATTCCGCTGACGAATGGCCATTGCCCGGAGACCCGATAACCACCGGATACTTTGGTGGCCTTGCCAAGCGGATTGACGCTACCACTGATAATTAAATTTGGATCTGAATACAGTGCTTGCAGGGTCGCAGGATCATAGAATGCGCAGAGAATGCCCATGGTTTCAATGCCGATCATCAGGTTCCATCCAGTGGATCCGTGGATTTCTGAGACGGCTTCGATCGCTTTGATCTGGTTGATCGGGTGTGTTTCAAGGCCATTTAGGCTTCGGGGTACGGCTATTCGATAGAGACCCGCCATTGCCATGGCGCGAGCGACCTCACTGGTTAGATGGCGCTGCTCTTCTGCCTGGTCGATATCCTTCTCTATAACGGGCTTTAGATCATCAATGCTATGACTTAACGTTTCGAATTCGCTCAGCATGAGTGTGTCCTTTATGAATACAGTTAGGAATGCAGTTTCTTGAATCGGCTGATTTGTCGGTAGCTTATTAACACCCTAACCGATTGTGTCATAAAGTTTCAGTAGCCGGGTTTTCAGCCACCGCTTTTGTTAATAATTAGCCCGTGAGTTAACGATCCTGTCCAGGGTGAGTCGAAGGACCCGGGTATCGCTCCACTTCAACTAAACACGTGTTGGCACTCGGCCCCTGGGCTAGTTTTGATGTGCCGATATCCGCGGTCAGAACATTTGGATTGCCATTCGCATCCGTAAAGTC
Source organism: uncultured Pseudomonadales bacterium (assembly GCA_964524295.1). GTDB lineage: Bacteria > Pseudomonadota > Gammaproteobacteria > Pseudomonadales > Azotimanducaceae > UBA9926. The sequence goes on along the minus strand of CAZGCW010000097.1, from coordinate 9,917 downwards.
GTCAAGGGGAGAAAACCAGGAGCCGGTAGGGAGCGAGACCACATCACGGAGGCGGTCACTGTCGAGTTGCAGCGCTGCCAGGCAGGCGCCGCGATCATTAAATACCCGGACGATATCACCCGCGGACAGATTACGGGTTGCTGCGGCTTCCGGGTGCATAGAGATGATTTCCTTGCCCTGAATCTTACCGGCTTGGCTGTGGGCGCTATGGTCCAGCTGGCTATGCAATCGGCGTTCTGGCTGAGGGGTGAGAAGATGTAAGGGGTAGGGCCGGCTTCCGGCGCCACCAAGGCGCTCGAAAGGTTCAAGCCAGGCAGCATGTCCAGGACAGTCACTGTAATTGAAGCCGGCAATAGTTTTGGAAAAGAGTTCTATTTTCCCTGAGGGTGTTTTAAGCGGATAGCGTATGGGATCAGAACGAAAATTCGCCAGCCAGACGGGTCGTTGCCCTGATTCCGGAAGGCGAAATATCCCCGCTGACCAGAATTCCTCAAAACTTGGCAGTGTAAAGTGTTCTCGTGCTGCAAGTTCACTTGATCGGTGCCACATATCTTGCAACCATTCGCGTTCACTGCGTCCTTCAGAGAATTTTTCTCCGATTCCCATTCGGTTGGCGAGACCCGCGAAGATCTCATGATCGGACCGGGCCTGATGCTGTGGGGGTAGAGCCGCCTGCATAACATGAGCATAGGGATCGTGGGAGGATGCGCAGATGTCTTCTCGTTCAAGTGCAGTGGTCGCCGGAAATACAATATCTGCCCATTGCGCTGTCGGGGTCCACCAGGGTTCATTGACGATAACTGTGCTGGGTCGACGCCAGCCCTTGATCAATCGGTTCAGATCCTGGTGATGGTGAAACGGGTTACCTCCTGCCCAGTAAATTAAGTCGATCTCAGGGAAGGTAATGTCGCGACCATTGTAACTGATCGTCTTATTTGGATTGAGGAGCATGTCGGTGATACGCGCGACCGGGATAGCAAACCGAGTTGGGTTCATGCCTTTACTGAGTGTCGCCCAGTTAAATCGACGTGAGTCGCTGCCAATGAACCCTTCCGCCCCATAGCCGAACCCGAATCCCCCTCCGGGTAGCCCGACCTGGCCTAGCATGGCAGCCAGCGTAACGAGCATCCAATAAGGCTGCTCGCCATGATGAGCACGCTGCAGCGACCAGGCTGCGGTCAGGAAGGTGCGTTGCTTAACCAGACGGCGAGCCAGTGAGGTGATATCGGATACGGAGACCGCGCATATTTTTTCAGCCCATTGGGGGTTTTTTGGCTGTCCGTCATCGAGACCGAGCAAGTAATGACGGAACCGATCATAACCAGTGCAATGTCGATCTAAGAAATCTCTTGAGACCAGGTTTTCGGTTTCCAGAACATAGGCCAGTGCCAGCATCAGGGCAACGTCAGTGCCTGGACGGCAAGCAAGCCACTGGGACGAAGAAAATGCCGGGATATCTGATTTAATCGGTGAAACACTGACAAATTCAACGCCACAAGATACCGCGTTGGTTAGCCCATTTTGACTCTGGTGTTCGGTAATACCGCCATAGGCAACTTGAGTATTTCTAAGTGGGATACCCCCAAATGCGACGACGAGCCCGGTGTTGGCTGAAATATCCTGCCAGCAGGTTTGTTCTGCCTCGATTTGATGCCAGGGTGCAACCACGTGAGGAAGAATGACTTGGGCTGCAGCCGTGCTGTAGGAGTTCATGGCGCGAGTTGAACCACCCAGTAGATTGATAAAACGATGCAGTTGCGACTGCGCGTGATGGAATCGGCCGGCACTGGCCCAGCCGTAAGAACCCGCAAAAATTGAAGTATTGCCACACGCTTTAATGACTCGGGCAAGTTCCTCTGCTGCTATATCAAGTGCTTCATCCCAGGGGACTTCTGTGAATTTATCACTGCCCCGCTTTTCTCTGGCACGATTCGGCTGGTGCAGCCATCCTGACCTGATAGCAGGACGTCTGATACGTTCGTCATGCTGAATACCATCTAAGATGTTCTGGCCCATAGGTGCGGGAGCGGGGTCTGTCGTGATTCCCTGGACGCCTGTAATTTTACCGTCCAACACTTCTACGTCATATACGCCCCATTGGGTCGCTGTTTTGTAGCGCATCGTTTTCACATTTGGGCCAAAGAGTACTATAGAGTAATCAATCCGCGCCGTTTTGGCTATGCTGCGGGCTTTATCTAAGGCCCTGATTCAGGTTGACGCCAACGGGCAGAAAGGCTACCAGACAGGGTCATTGACCACCCCGCTGGGTATCTAAGTGGGGGTCGGGATTGGGATTGTGAGAAGGACCGTGTTTCCAGCCATTACCGAAGCCTATCAATTACCAGATTGTTGAATTTAACGGATTCATTTGCCCGTTAAGGTTATTTCAATGGCCGGCTTTTGCTAAGCTTGCAGAGTCGGTGATTCGACCCAATTTGGAGGTTAAGAATCTCTTTTTTTGCCGAAGAGGGTATAGGTGGAGAGGGGTTTGAACGGTTTCGGGTCGCAAAGCCTGCGTGGTAGCTTAAGTAACAGACCCGCGGGAAGGTAAAGGTCTATAAAGGGAAGCATGTGATGGCAGTTGTATTAGATGAACAAAAATTAAGAGAGCAACTGGTTGAGCATTATCGATATGCTGAAAAGCTCGGACTCAATGAATTGGCATCGGGCAACCTGAGCGTTCGTTTCAAGGATGGCATGTTAATTTCAGCCTCGGGTGCGACTGCCGATAATATTTCAGTTGATACGCTTGTGCAGGTTTCACTTAACGGTGATTGGCAGGGTAGTCGTAAACCTTCATCTGAATGGCGGATGCATGCCGGGATTTACCGGCGCCATGAAAATGCCCATGCGGTGGTCCATACCCATTCTGATAATTGTGTCGCGGTTTCCTGTCACCTCAAGCCGCTACCCGGGTTCCATTATCTAGTCGGGGAGTTCGGCGGTAATGATGTCCCTTGTGTGCCTTATTCAACCTTTGGAACGCAGCAACTGGCCGATGATGCGGCGGCAGCACTGACAGATCGTAGCGCCTGTCTACTGGGCAAGCACGGCATGATTTCTCGAGGCAAAGATATCAGCGCCGCATTAGACCTGGCCCACCGACTTGAAATCATGTGTCGGCAATTTATCCTTACCCGTCATTTGGGTGAGCCGGAGTTGCTCAGTGATGAAGAGTGGCTTGAATTCCATGACCGAATGGAGAAGGTCAGTTATGGTCAATTCATCTGATTGGAAATCATCATTGCCAGATCAAGTCGTCTTTTAGCAGATTCGGTCTTAGGGCAGGTACCAGATCGGTGAGGTCCAGGCGCGTTCCTGAATGGTTTTTTCAGCATCAGTGAATTCGTTGCATCGGTTTTCCTGTTTACACTGCACAGCGGTCCATCTTGGGGTCGCCGCTTCAATGACTCTGGCATACCAGAACGAGGGTGCGTTTTCATCAAAATCTGGATCCTGCCAGGTCGCGCAAAGGGTCAATCCACCTCTGGCATCTTCCCAGATGGTTGCCCTGGATTCCTCTAAGACCCCATTGCGCAGTTCTCCCTTGATGATTTCGATAGACTGAATGGGCGTCTTGTCATAAAGCGCCTGTACTTGAAAGCTGGCGGTATGCCTGGGTTTGGGTAGTTCTCCTCCCATCGAGACGGTCTCGGTCGGGATATCTGCCTGGCAATCCAGTTTTTCAGGGGATGCCAGTAATTGCACCTGGATCCGCGGACCACTGGTGCCATAGACTTCGCGGCGTTGTAAGGCATCAAACAGGCTGTCCCTGGTATTTTCTTCGGCCCAGACGCCGACCAGCCCCCCAGGGTTCCATGCTGCCCGGGTCATGGCTCGGTCAAGGTTACCAATGCCAAATACAGAACCTCTCCATTGGGCTTCATCAACTAAACCGCCTGTGCCTGCATGGGTATCAGTCGATCCTATTATGCCCATCTGCAGGGGGTTTAGCTTTTTCTCAGCCGATTTCCTGTAGGCTTCCAGGCCTTTTTTTAATAGACCGCGTACATAGCCGCTGCGCATTGTTTCCCATTCTTCAAAGGTATACTCATCAGCGGTCATGGGTTTTGAGTTTTGGGTGAGATACAGCTCAAAATTACAGTCCTCGTCGGTTTGCCCAAATGCAGGAAGACATTCACTGTTGCCTTTCTCCTGGTGGATTTCAATTAACTTTTCATACTTCGCCCTGAGTGAGAGCAACTTCTCAGATGCGGTTTCTACCTCGAAGCTTTTACCATCGCCCATATTGGTGTTGTGCGGAATGACCAGTGCTTCACAACCATCTTCAGGCTGGCAATTCTGATCTAGCTGTTGCCATAACTGCGCCGGGCTGGGGAAGTTCATGTAGTCGATGGCTTGTTCGGGAACCTGGTCATTGCGGAAAATGACATTCCGGTGATTGTGGCTGAAATCGGGTGTTGCCGACCACTCAAAACCGACGAAGGTGGTAAATTGGCAAGGCTCATTAGCTGAATTAGTCTGCTCCTGAATGCGTTGCCACTGTGAATTCATGGTTTGGACACAGTGAGCCGGGTCATCAGTACAGATAGGGGTCGGCTTAGGTTGTGCTTTGGTTATAGTCGGCAGTACATATTCTGCGAATACCGCGCCGCCGTCGATTCGGGTGTTCTTCTCGGTCATGATGTTGCAGTAAGGATCGCGACTCCATTCAGGGTCAGTGCAGATGTACAGAAGATTGAACCATTCGGCATGGTCAGTCACCGCCATGAAATCCAGTGGGCGTTCAAGTTGAGCAGTTAGCGTGTCTGTTAACTTTAGCTGACTGCCGCGAGCAAAGGCATAAGCCTGGGCTGGGGTCGCTGCCGTGCCGTAACCCCAGGCATCTAATGAATAGGCTGAGTGTACATGCAGGTCCCCCCAATAAACTTGTTTTGTGTCTGGCTGAAACTGAGGGCAATGCTCATTATCTGAGGTGAGCGCTTTGAGTGGAATGAGTGTCGCCAATATGAGGGTCGTAATCTGTTTCAATTCATCTCTCCTGCCGGCGTTACCTGTTCTTGATGACACTGTGTGCCTGAATATGCCAGGGGTCATGATGGATGAGTTTGACTCAGCATCTGGCGCCATAGTCAGGGTCGAAAAGCGTGACCTTGTCTGAAATAGCGGTTTATCGACGGCCTGGTTGACTGAGATTTTCTGTTTCCAATTGTGATTGCTGTTTCGATCACTAGCACTGATATTAAGTGTTTTTCAATTATCCTCAAGTGCTTAAGGGATGTTTACTCGAGGCCTAAACGTTTCATTTTTGTTCCGGAAAAGTCGGTTGATTGTAAACCGAGTTAGTTTTTAACGTACTACAGCGGTGTGTTGGACGGAAGACCAAGCAACAATCGACCATAGGATTCGCTGGATACATCCAGATCGAAAACGGTGTGACCGGACAGTGTTTCAAGGTCTCTCATCGCTCGTTGTAACGGATTATCCAGGTTATGAGCTGATGCGCCGCTAGCTTCGACAATATCCCGGATAATATTTCGTGCATCTTTTACGACATGTCCTATACGTACTCGAAATGAGGCGCGTTCGATATCGGGACAGGTCTTCCCGCTCTCTCCCCAGGCGGTCACTTCTCGGGCGATCTGCAGAAGTGCCTGCTCGGTATTGTTAATTCTTACAGTTAGGTGGGCTAATCTGGATTGGGCCAGGGCTCGGCCTGAGAGCTTATCCTGGGTGCCATACACTGTCCGTTGAAGTAGATTCTGTTTGAATAACTCGACCATTTTTTTCGCACAGCCTACCGCGGGTGATGCGGCCGTTAATCCCAGAACTGGCAACATTGGCATTCGGTAGGTTGGCGTCTTATGGATATTGGCTCCGGGCGAATCACCGGCTCGCATGGAGGATAAATTCTGACGCATACAGGCGGGTACAAATACATCGGTGATGGCAATATCGTTGCTTCCGGTGCCCACCATACCCGACATTTGCCAGCTATCGATGACTTCCACCTGTTCGATTGGTAGAAGATACATGCACAATTCAGGAGGATCTTGTCCTTCGGTCATGGCGCCAATCATAACCCAGTTCGCATGCATCACGCCGGTTCCCCATTGCCAGCGACCGGTAAGTCGGTAGCCACCTTCTACGGGCGTTGCAATGCCCTTCGGCGCGAGTGCGCCTGGTGCAATGATGTAAGGGTATTGGCTGAAGACTTTTTCCTGTGCCTCCTGGTTGTACAGGCTTAATAACCAGTTGTGTTCCATACAGAAAGTAATAACCCAGGCTGTGGAAATATCCGCGCCACCGAGGATCATTCCAATCTCCATGAAGCCTTCTAGGCTGAATTCGAAGCCGCCATACTTTTTAGGTACGAAATAGCGATAGGCCTGGGTTTCTTCGACCGCTTTCATTACCTCATCAACTGGCTTGCGTAGGCGTTCAGCTTCGTGGGCATTGGCTTCTAACATCGGAGCCAGATCCCGAATAGCCTCAATCAGGTTTTTTTCCTTCATCGAATCACCCGCAGTCCTCCGCAGTTGGGATAATAATTTTACATAGTACATTTTTATCATTAAAATCAGGAATGTCAATTTAATTGACAAAATAGCCTGAGCCTCATTTAAACTATAAGTTAAATTGGGCGTAGATTTGAGTTGTATCGAAGTCGTTCGTTAGGCTGTGACACTGTGGCCGGATTTACATTAAGGGTCGCGACTGATTATGCTTTGGCTTCATTGAGCTAGGAGTAATTCGATGCGGGAGATGGATTGTATAAGGACTTTTGTATCACTATCATCAGCCACTGCGGGGCGTAATGGTGCTGGCTTTCTGCCTTGCCAGGGACTTTATTACCAGCCCGCTTCAGGAAAGGTAAAAACGGCACTGATAGCCTCCCACTACAATGTTGACTTCAGTGAACATTATCTAGGCGAGTATATGGCTCGGCGAGGCTATGGCTTTCTGGGGTGGAATACTCGATTCAGAGGTAACGAAGGTTTTTTCCTGTTAGAGCATGCCTTGGTTGATATTGGTGAAGGCGTAAAATGGTTGCGTGAAGAAGCCGGTGTGGATAACGTGGTGTTGCTGGGTAATTCAGGCGGTGGGTCTTTGATGGGCGCCTACCAGTCGCAGGCAAAAGGCGTCACGATGCAGGCCACACCGGGACTCAATCTACCAGGAGCCCTAAATGATATTGAGCCTGCAGACCTCTATATTTCTCTGTGTGCTCATGCAGGTAGGCCTGAAGTTTTAACTGACTGGTTTGACCCATCTATCATTGATGAAACGGACCCGACCAGTATTGACCCATCCTTGAATATGTATGATTCACAAAATGGCCCACCTTACTCACAGGAGTTTATTTACAAGTATCGTCGCGCCCAGCGGGCCAGAAACGATAGGATAACAGGCTGGTGCCATGAGGAATTAGACCGTGGTCAGAGCCGGGGTTGGAATGATCGGTCTTTTAACATGTATCGAACATGGGCTGATTTGCGATTAATGGACCCCAATATTGATCCTTCAGAACGCAGGGAACGCTGGTGCTATGCGGGTGACCCTGAAACGGCGAATTTTTCGCCCCGGGGTATTGGCCTGACAAATACGCTGCGCACCTGGTTATCGATGTGGAGCCTAAAAGAATCTTTTTGTAAGGGGGCTCCTCATTTGGCGAGGATCAGCGAGCCTGCGCTGGTTATCCAGAGTCTGGCAGATACGGGTGTTTTCCCTGCCGATGCCAAAGCAATATATGATCTGCTGGCGTCGACGGATAAAGAAATGTACATGATAAAAGGCGATCACTATCTGCAAACTCCGGATACTGCAAGGGATGATGTGTCTGATTTGATTGTTGACTGGTTGGCGCGACAACAGGTCTGATTGACTGCAACTGTCGATAGCTGGGTTGGGCCTGGACAAGGCTCGGGTTCAGGAAATAGAGCATCACGGCTCAGGGAAGAGGCAATTCGGGTCGTTAAAGAGGCCGGTGCAAAAAAAAGATTTTTTCGTATAGGTTGAATCATTACGTATATATTGAGGAGCAGAGGACATGGTCGAATCGACACTCCAGACAAGTCTGGTTGGTAGTTATGCTCAGCCTAATTGGTTGATAGACAAACAGCGGTTGGGACAACGGTTGCCGCCTCGGATTGTCCTCGACGAATTGTGGAAGGTGAATTCTGACGCCCTAGAGGAGGCCCAGAATGATGCGACTATTCTCGCCCTAGATGATCAGCACCGAGCTGGTGTCGATATTGTCACGGATGGAGAAATGCGGCGAGAGAGTTATTCTAATCGTTTTGCAAATGCCCTTGATGGCATCGATATAGATAACCCGGGCGAGGCGATAGATCGAACCGGTAAGGCTGTGCCGGTACCCAGAGTGGTAGGAGAAGTCAGCCGTCGGCAGCCGGTAGAAGCACCCTACATCAAATTTTTGAAAGCACATACCAATAAACCCATAAAAATAACCCTGCCAGGGCCTTTCACAATGAGTCAGCAGGCCCAGAATGATTACTATGCCGACCAAGCCAGCCTGGCCATGGCCTATGCTGAGGCGGTTCATGCTGAGATGACTGCTTTATTCGCAGCCGGGGTCGATGTTGTGCAGTTAGATGAGCCTTATGTGCAGGCTCGCCCTGAGGCAGCAGAGGATTATGCCCTGGAAGCGATTGATAAAGCCCTCGCAGGTGCGTCAGGCAGCACTGTATTACATGTCTGCTTTGGCTATGGTAAACACGTTGCAGATAAGCCCAGCGGATATGCTTTCCTGGATGCGCTTGATGCCTGTCAGGCTGACGAGATTTCTATTGAGTGCGCGCAACCACGGTTAAAGATGGATCTGGTATTGGGCTTGCCATCAAAAAGAGTTCATGTCGGTGTCATTGACCTGCGCGATACCGAGGTTGAGTCTCCGGAAACCGTCGCGCGACGTATCGAGGCAGCGTTGGAGTTTCTACCGCCGACCCGTCTTGTGGTTGCTCCGGATTGTGGTATGAAATATCTGACGCGGGAGGTTGCCTTCGCCAAACTCTGTAATATGGTTGCCGGCCGGAATCTGGTTTTAGGCCAGGTTCAGTGAGATTACGCCCTCTGTGGCGTAGCTAAAGTTGGCCCGGCCCGGGCTATTGGTTTTTCCATGCCCCACCGGCCCAGTCAGCGGTTTCGCCTTCGGCTGGAACAGGTACTTCTCTAATTCGTTCCGGAACATCGTCAAATTCCAGACGCAAAGCCTTGCAGCAGACGGCGTGAAGATTGTAACCCATGATGTGGTAAGTCAGTTCAAGGATATCTTCATCGGAAAGGTGCGAGTGTAAGGCAGCGAAAAGTTCGTCTGAAGCTCTGCCGCCATTGAGAATCAGAGCATCTGCCCAGGCTAGAATCGATCTTTCTTTTGCATTGAATACGTCTGATACCTGCCAGTGTGGAATCGCCTGAATCTGTTCCTCAGGTATGCCAAAGCGCCTTGCGGCCTTGCAGTGCTGAGAAAAAACAAACTGACTGGCCTGGGCGTAACCGGCGCGGATAATTCCCAGTTCTCTGACCTTGCCATCAAGTTGACTGATGCTTTTATCGGCGAACATACCGAACATACCAAAGTGCCCGGTTGCATGATCAAATATGTAAGGTACCAGGGCAAAGACGGACCACCAATTGCCTGGGGTGCCTGTTGCTGTGCCAGGTTCTTCCACCGGGTCTCTTTCACCGAAAAGTGCTCGGTAGTATTTTTTGACGTTGTCGCTAGCATCCTTCAAAGACACTTGTTTGAGTCTTGGCATGGAATATCTCCTTATGTTTCCAGAGACTGGAATACTAGAAAAATACCGTGCTGTCAAAGTAAAAGATTGACAGTCGCTTTTATAGATTTCTATTATGGTGATGAAGAGGGTCCGGATGACGCTAGGATCAAAGTATGGGTGGCCTGTATCGAGACAAGGGTATAAATGAGTAGGGAG
>CAZGCW010000096.1:6094-14412 GCA_964524295.1 uncultured Pseudomonadales bacterium | reverse complement strand
GGGCAGTTACAGCAGAATCAAACCGGTGTGCAGCAGAGCCGGTGGCGATGAGATTGTAGGCTGCCTCTATTCTATCCCAGCGACTATCGCGGTCCATGGCAAAAAAACGTCCGCACAACGAAGCAATACGTCCACATGCCAGCGTGGTCAACTGCTGCTGTAAACGGTTCAAAGAAGTCTCGGCAGACTTCGGCGGTACATCCCTGCCATCAAGAAAGGCATGCACAAGAATATTTTTTACTCCGAGGGAGTGAGCCAGTGCAATGCTTGCCTGGAAGTGGTCTTCGTGGCTGTGCACACCCCCAGGGGATAGTAAGCCAAACAGGTGCAGGGTCTTGCCACTTTTGGCAAGCGCCGAAAATGCCGCAGTCAACGTTGATTGGTTAGCAAATGAACCTTCTTTAATGGCTTTGTTAATACGAGTGAAATCCTGGTCTACGATTCGACCGGCTCCCAGGTTCATATGCCCCACTTCGGAATTGCCCATTTGCCCGTCCGGAAGACCCACATCGATACCCGATCCGGATATCAGCGTTTTTGGCTGTTTTTCCCATAGTGAATCCCAGGTTGGGGTGCTAGCTATGGCGATGGCATTATCCTCAGCAGCTATTCGGTGTCCCCAGCCATCGAGTATAATAAGAACATGGTTTTTGCGGTTTTTCATATGAGATGTTAAAGACTTATTCTGCAGAACCCTTATTCTACCCGTATTCGTGGAATCCATGAAGTTAGAAGGTTAAAGCTAACGCGATAGGGTGTATACTTGCGTCCCTAAACGCACATGAGATGTCAGGTTTGTTTGAACAAGGTTTAGAATTTGCAGCGAATCATCCGGTTTTGGTTGGTTCTTTCGTATTTTTGGTGGGCGCTCTTTTTTTTACAGAGAGCCGGAAAGGAGGCGCCTCTATCGGTACTCAGGTGCTGGTACAACTGGTCAATAAAAGTGATGCAGTGGTCATTGACCTCAGGGATTCGAATGAATTCTCTAATGGTCATATCGCAGGGGCATTGAATATTCCTTTTACTACTTTAGAGAAAAGAATCAAGGAGTTTGCACAATATAAAGATAAGCCCATTGTGCTGGTTTGTACTCCAGCTCTGCAGGTAAGAAACTGATGGCCGAGGGATATCAGGATATCCGCCGGCTATCGGGTGGGATGATGGAGTGGACTTCAAGTAATTTACCGGTGGTGAAGTGACCCAAGCATCGATTAAGTCATCGTGTGTCACTATTTATACGACGCTGCTATGCCCGTTTTGCACTAGAGCGAAATTGCTGCTGAAATCAAAAGGGGTTTCTTTTAATGAGATTCGGGTCGACTTTTCAATGGAGAAACGTCGAGAAATGGAGGCTGAGGCGAATTCACATACGGTGCCTCAGATTTGGATAGGTGATTATCATGTGGGCGGTTGTGATGAGCTTTATCAACTGGAACGCACTGGTGATTTAGATCAATATTTGGAGAATTTACAATGAGCGAATTACCACCCGAGGAGGGCGCCAAGCCTCAGTTCGCATTACAGAGAATTTATGTCAAGGATGTATCCTTTGAATCACCCGGTTCTCCGAACAGTTTCAGGGGAAGTTTGAAACCTTCCGTGAACCTGGACCTGAATACGCGCAAAAACATGATCGAAGAATCGCTTTGGGAAGTCGTCTTGTCGCTGACATTGACAGCAAAAGATGAAAATGAAAACACCATGTATTTAGCGGAAGTTCAACAGGCCGGTATTTTCGTCATTAATGGGCTTGAAGAAGATGCGTTGAATCATACCTTAGGTAGCTTCTGCCCAAATATACTATTTCCTTATGCAAGGGAGTCTATTGATGCCCTGATTGTAAGGGGGAGCTTTCCTCCTTTGATGTTGGCACCCGTGAATTTTGATGCCTTATATGAGCAGGCAAAGCTTGCCCAGGAAAGGCAGGGCGCTAACGTTCAGTGACCATTAACGAAGTGGTGCTGTCGCCATGCCTCATAAATTATGACGGCTGCAGCATTCGATAGGTTCATTGAGCGGCTGCCTTCCAGCATGGGAATTCGCGCTCGATAGTCTATTAAATCGGAGTCCAGTATGTGGTCTGGCAGGCCGCGGGTTTCGGGTCCCAGAATGAGCAGATCCGATGGCTGGTAGGATAATTCCTGATAACCCAATTCGCCCTTAGTTGTGATGGCGATCACCCTACTGGCTTGTGAGTCTTCAATCGCATGGTGAATGGATTGATGCACCGTGACGCTGGCCAGGTCCCGATAGTCAAGCGCGGCACGTCGTAGTTGCTTTTCCTCAAGTGAAAATCCAAGCGGTTCTATGAGGTGGAGCTTGCAGCCACTGTTAGCACATAGGCGCATAATGTTGCCGGTATTCGGTGGGATTTCCGGCTCGTACAGAGCGATTTGAAACATGGCTTATCCCGTCATTGATGTCAGCACGAACTTAGTCATCTGGGTTAGGGTTGTCCATGCCAAGTTCCTGCATTTTTCTTGTGAGGGTGTTCCTACCCCAACCCAGTAATAAAGACGCATCTTTTTTCCTGCCGCCGGTATGTTCCAGAGCGGCTTCTATGATTGTTTTTTCAAATACGGGTAGTGCTTCTTGAAGTAATCCGGAAGATGATGGCAAGGTCGATTGTAGTTTTTTATCTGCCCATTTTTTTAATAATAGAGACCAGTTGATTTCGCTGTCTGTGCTCGTGCCTGAGGGTTGGTTTTGTAGTTCGGCAGGGAGGTCAGAGATATGAACTTCTCTTCCTGTGGCCATCACAGTAATCCAGCGGCAGAAATTCTCCAGTTGTCTGACGTTGCCCAACCAGGGTAGTGAAGACAAATAATCCATTGTCCCAGGAAGAATTTTTTTGACTTCTTCATGCAATTCAATGGCTGCCTGACCCAGGAAATATTTCATTAGTAAAGGGATATCCTCCCGACGATCTGCCAGACTGGGAATATGAATTCTAATGACATTGAGTCGGTGGAATAAATCTTCCCTGAAGCGGTTTTCAGCCACCAGCTCTTCGAGGTTCTGGTGAGTTGCTGCAATAATTCGCACATTTGCATAGAGAGAGTCATGTCCACCTACACGATAGTATCGTCCATCAGAAAGGACGCGTAGCAGTCGCGTCTGAGTCTCAGCTGGCATATCGCCAATCTCGTCTAAAAACAGGGTGCCTCCGTCTGATTGTTCGAAGCGCCCCTTGCGAATCTGGTTGGCGCCGGTAAAGGCCCCTTTTTCATGGCCAAAAAGCTCTGACTCGATTAAATCCTGGGGTATCGCAGCCATATTAAGCGGGATGAACGGTTTATCGCGTCGAGGGCTATGGCGATGCAATGCCAGGGCAACCAATTCCTTACCCGTCCCGGATTCACCATTAATTAAAACAGTCACATTTGATTTTGAAAGACGTCCGATCGCCCTGAAGACTTCCTGCATCGCTGGCGCCTTGCCGATGATTTCAGGTCTGGGTGAGGAGGTTTCATTCGCTAGGGGTGATTGCTTTTCGATTATATTGGCTAAGGCTCTTTGTACCACGGAGACGGCTTCATCGACTTCAAATGGTTTGGGTATATATTCAAATGCGCCCCCTTGAATAGAGGATACGGCGCTGTCCAAGTCTGAATGAGCGGTCATAATAATAATGGGTAGATCGGGATGGCTGGATTTCAGCCGATTGAGGAGCTCGAGACCGTCCATGCCATGCATTCGAATATCGCTGATAATCACTTCAGGTCGTTCAAAATTGATTTGTTCTAGCACGGCTTCTGCACTATCGAAACAAGATACCTGCATGCCTGCTTTAACAAGGGCTTTATCTAGCACCCAGCGGATCGATTTTTCATCGTCAACGACCCATACTTTATGCTCGGTTGTCATGGTTTGCTTACCTCCAATGGAAGGATCAGAGTGAAGCGCGTGAACCCAGGTTCACTGCTGGCTTCTATAATGCCCTGGTGGCGATGGATGATCGATTGTGCAACGGATAGACCGAGTCCTGATCCATCGGGTCTGCCTGTGATCATGGGAAAGAACAGATTCTCTCTTAATTCGGGAGGTATTCCTGGACCATTGTCAATAATTTCGATTTTGAGGACGTTCTTGTGCCTAATAGAAGCGATGGTAAATTGTCTGTCTGTTCGTGTACTGAGGGTAATTCTAGGGTGACTTGTGGCCCTAAGGCATTGCATGGCATTGCGGGTGATGTTGAGAACCGCTTGAAGCATCAGGTCCGGGTCCATGTATATTTCCGGAATGCTCGGATCATAGTCTCTCAGGAAAGTAAGGTCTGGCCCACCTTCCAATTCAATGAGGCGGCGGACCTTTTCTAATATTTCATGAATATTGGTTAACTGCACTTTTGAAGGTACATTGGGACCGAGTAATTTGTCGACCAGCGCTTTGAGCCTATCGGTTTCTTCGATGATAATGGATGTATATTCCTTTAATTCTTCGGTATCTAACTCTGATTGGAGGAGCTGAGCTGAGCCTCTGATACCCCCCAATGGGTTCTTGATCTCGTGAGCCAGGCCTCGAATCATTTGCTGGGTCACTTCCTGCTGTTCCCTGAACACTTCTTCTCGGTTAATTTTTAGGTAGCGATCAAGTGGGGTGAGTTCAACCAGCAGGCTGGGTTGTACTTCTTCAAATACGGGTGAAACAGACAGATCGACTGTAATTGTCTGGCCATTATGCAACTCGAATTGGGCTCGGCGCTGCGTATAAAGTTGGTTCGATTGCAGTGCATCCTGTAAGACATTTTCGATTTCTCTGAAACCAGGTAAAATCTCAAAAATCGATTTTCCAGACAGGCGTTTAATAGATAGCTCTAAAAGACTCTCAGCTGCCTGATTCACATAATACAGACTCAAGTCTCCATCCAGCGATAGAATGGCCGTGCTTAAGTTGTCGAGGTGTGGTTGGTTTATCAACATGGCGTTAACAGCGGTTTCCCGTTTGCTGTCTCAATTAGTTACTTATGAAAGCAAAAACTGCACCAGATTGGGCGGTTAACACGATACTGCGAGGAAATGGGGCTTCAATCCGGGGTAATTATTTTGGCTTGCTTGAATTATGCACTATTTTGGTGCTTTTCGTCGATTGCCCGCATTGATATTGCGTCGAATGTCTAATTCGACGGGTGCACCCGTTTGGATCAAATGCCTGGTTTGAGCATCAAATACTTTTAACTGAAATATCTGGTTGCCTCGCTGGATGCCGTTTATTCTGAAATGGTCGCTGTTCTCCAGGGTTGAATGATACTGGCTGTCAATATACAGCTGGAGTCGGTGGCCAGGCTTAAGTGTGGGTTGAAGGTTCGCTTGTAAAAGTAGGCTGCCCGCGGTGGCCTGAAATCGCTGCCCTGACTTAAGGCCTTTAAATGCAATTACCTGATATTGGGCCGCATCAAGAGAACCCGGCTGAGTACTTTCACCATGGGTTGTTGATGCGCTTAGCAGCAACAAGGTAGAAAAGCACAGCCAGCTAGTCCATTTCATCTTTTGCAACCATTTAATTATTTTCGGTGAATAAAAAAGGGAACGGGTTCCCTTTTTTATTCTTACCGGTGAGTCTTTTAGCCTTACGCTAACGCTTCCTTGGTCGTTGTTACAATCGCAGCAGCGACTTTGTAAGGATCAGCATTTGAGGCGGTTCGGCGATCTTCTAATCGACCTTTCCAGCCATCGGTTACGGTGCTGATCGGAATTCTAATAGAAGCCCCTCGATCCGATACGCCATAGCTGAACATGTCAATCGACTGGGTCTCATGCAATCCGGTCAGGCGCTGGTCGTTGAAGGCACCATAGACGCTGATGTGGCGTTCAATGTGCTTGCCAAAATTCTCGCAGATGGCTGTGAAAATCTCTTCCTTACCTTCGTCACGCATCGCCCCATTAGAGAAGTTTGCGTGCATGCCTGAGCCATTCCAGTCAGATGCACCAAGTGGTTTAGGATGCCAGTTGATCGAATAGCCATATTTTTCCCCGGTTCTTTCAAGAAGATATCTTGCAAGCCAGGTTTCATCTCCTGCTGATTTAGCACTCTTGGCAAACACCTGAAATTCCCATTGCCCTGAGGCGACCTCGGCATTAATGCCTTCGACGTTGATACCGGCTTCCAGGCAAAGATCGAGGTGCTCTTCTACGCAATCTCGGCCAAATGCATTGGCAGCACCGACGCTACAGTAGTATGGTCCCTGAGGCCCTGGATAACCCCCTCTTGGAAAACCGGGGGGGAGTTCAGTATCGATGTCCCACAAAAAGTATTCCTGTTCAAATCCAAACCAGAAGTCATCATCATCGTCGTTAATGGTTGCCCGGCCATTAGAGGCGTGAGGCGTGCCATCTGCATTGAGTACTTCGTTCATCACGAGGTAACCGTTATTCCTGTCTGGGTCTGGCACAATCGCGACGGGTTGAAGCAGGCAATCTGAGGCATTGCCTTCTGCTTGCTCAGTAGAACTGCCGTCAAAACTCCACATGGGGCAGTCTTCTAATTTCCCTGAAAAATCGTCCTTGATAAGTGTCTTGCTGCGCAAGCTCTGGGTAGGCTGGTAGCCGTCTAGCCAGATGTATTCTAGTTTCGCCTTCATAATTGCGTGGATCTCCTTGCTGATTCTTTTGTGCTCTGTCATCAGATGTTTAGTTTCTGAAGACACATTTTTGCAAAGGCAGAGATGCAATATTTGTGCCACAGGTTGTGTTGAGGTGGGGCTGGTTTGTAAGGCTTTCCGGGCCGGCGAGTCAAGGATAAATTATTTTTCGACCCAACATGGTGCGCGAAGTCATTTGAAGCACCATTTTGGTGCATATATCAGTGCTGTGCGCGGGCCTGTAGGGGCAGGAATAAATGGCTTTGGTGAAGGGCTTTGGTGAAGGGCTTTGGGTGTATTGGATGGGTTGAAATTAAAGGCTCATGGATGGGTAACCCATCTGGACTAACGTGAGTTATCGCACCAGGGTAAGGCTAACCAGACTCTCTTATTAGGCTAACCCGACTCTCATATTAGGCTTATAAAAAGGGCAATTCGATTCGCTGGAAGGGGTCAGGGGCAAGGTTTTAGCGGTGAATCAGGTTAAATCGTGATTGACTGCAAACAAATATTTATTTTTTCAGCGTTAACCTCGTTCCTGGGCAGGCTTAGGGTATAATCCGCGTCTTTATTTTCACTGACCCCTCATCGGTATTGATATGACCCGAAAACTTAGAAATGTTGCCATCATTGCTCATGTCGATCATGGTAAGACCACACTGGTAGATAAACTGTTATCGCAGGCGGGGGCGCTGCAGCGGGGTGATGACAGCGGCGAGCGCCTGCTCGATTCCAATGAGTTGGAAAAGGAACGTGGAATTACTATTCTGGCCAAGAATACCGCGTTAAATTGGCACGGCTTCACGATTAATATTGTCGATACGCCAGGCCATGCAGATTTTGGTGGTGAGGTTGAACGGATTTTATCCATGGTAGATTCGGTATTGCTACTGGTTGATGCGGTTGAGGGACCTATGCCCCAGACTCGCTTCGTTACTCGCAAGGCCTTTGAAAGCGGTTTAAACCCCATATTAATGGTGAATAAAATTGATCGCGAAGGGGCCAGGCCCGATTGGGTTGTTGATGAAGTGTTTGAATTGTTTGATCAGTTGGGTGCAACTGAGGAACAATTGGATTTCCCGGTTATTTTTGGCTCCGCCATGCTGGGCAGCTCTGGCCCTTCTGCAGATAAAATTGAAGATAATTTGGACTATCTGCTCAATACACTAACTGAAAAGGTACCTGCACCGGTGGTGGAGATAGATGGTTCCCTGCAGATGCAGATCAGTGCTCTTGATTTTAACAGTTACGTTGGCGTTATTGGGTTAGGTCGTGTCACCAGGGGAACAGTTAACAAGGGGGAAGCGGTTGTCGTTGTGAGCGCAGGTGGGCAGGCTAGAAAAGCAAAGATACTGCAGATAATGGGTTTTTCCGGCTTAAATCGAATTCAAATTGACCAGGCAAAAGCGGGTGATATCGTTTGTATAACAGGGATCGAAGGCTTAAAGATTTCTGATACGATCTGTGCGGTTGAAAATCCAGAAAGACTGCCTCCTCTGAAGGTAGATGAGCCTACCATTTCAATGACCTTCCAGGTAAATAATTCACCCTTTGCCGGTAGGGAAGGTAAATTTGTTACCAGCAGAAACCTGAAGGACCGCTTGGAATTGGAGTTACTGTACAACGTTGCTCTGCAGGTAAAACCGGGTGATTCAGCCGATAAGTTTATTGTCTCGGGCAGAGGCGAATTGCATCTGGCGGTGTTGATCGAAACGATGCGGCGAGAAGGCTACGAATT
>CAZGCW010000096.1:0-6047 GCA_964524295.1 uncultured Pseudomonadales bacterium | reverse complement strand
GACCCGAGGTCATTTTGAAGGAGGTTGATGGCGCCATTCTCGAACCCTATGAGAACCTGATGATTGATGTCGAGCAGGTGCATCAAGGGGCTATTATGGAGGCCATTGGTATCCGTAAAGGCGCGCTCACCAATATGGTTCCTGATTCCAAGGCCAGGGTCCGATTGGAGTTTTTAATACCAACGCGAGGGTTGATCGGATTCCGCTCTGAGTTTATGACGCTGACTTCTGGTAGCGGAATTATGAGTAGCGTATTTGCCCATTATGGCAAACGTATGGCAGATGAGTTTAATCAGCGGCGCAATGGCGTCCTGATATCTATGGCCAGTGGCAAGAGTCTGGGTTACGCATTGTTTAACCTGCAGTCGAGGGGTAGGCTGTTTATTGACCCCAATGAAGAGATTTATGAGGGTATGATTATTGGCATTCATGCAAGAGGAAATGATCTGCCGGTGAATCCGCTGAAAGGCAAGCAGTTAACCAATGTGCGCGCATCGGGTACTGATGAAGCCATCGTGCTGACTGTGCCTATCCGGCATAGTCTTGAACAGGCCGTCGAGTTTATTGATGATGATGAATTAGTAGAGGTAACGCCAAGTTCTATCCGGATCAGGAAAAAATTATTGACTGAGAATGAAAGAAAGCGATCTTATCGAAGCAGAGCGGTGTAAGATTTAATGTTGCCCTTATATCCAGAATTAAAACCTTATGCTCGTCACCGCTTTAAGGTGGGTGATATCCACGAACTCTATGTCGATGAGAGTGGAAATAAGGCAGGGATCCCGGTTTTATTCCTTCATGCGGGGCCGGGTTCAGGGTGCGAATTTGATAGTCGCCGTTTTTTCAGCCCGGATAAATACCGGATTATCCTTTTTGATCAGAGAGGTGCAGGGCGCTCGCTGCCAGCAGGTGAGATTTCAGACAATAAACCCAAACATTTACTCGCTGATATGGAACACATCAGAGTTGAGTTAGGTATCGAGCGGTGGGTTTTGTTTGGTGGTGGATGGGGTTCGACCTTATCGTTGCTCTATGCCGAAGCTCATCCCGAACGGGTTCTTAGCCTGGTTTTGAGGGGTATATTCCTGGCGCGGCAAAAGGATATAGACTGGATTTATCAGGATGGCACGAATCGATTCTGCCCTGATCATTGGGAAGACTTTGTTGCGCCATTGGCCGTGTCTGATCACCATCGGGTTTGCGATGCATTCCAGGCGCTTATGTTGGGTGAAAACGAATTGGCGAGAATGTCGGCAGCGAAGGCATGGTCGATTTGGGAGGCCCAGTGTGCGACGCTGCACCCAAACCAGCGGTTAATCAAATATTACGCAAATGCACATCGGTCCATGGCGCGTTGTCATATTGGCTCTTACTATTTTTCTAACGGGTGTTTTCTAGAGGAAAATCAGATTCTGAGAGATGCCGACAAGTTGAAAGAGGTGCCAGGCATTATTGTGCATGGCCGTTTTGATTTGCTCAGTCCTTTCGAAAATGCCCATTTGCTGCACCAGGCCTGGCCAGAAAGCCAACTCTATATTGTTCGCGAAGCAGGTCACTCCGCGACTGAGCCTGCACTGATCGATGCTTTAATTAGAGCGACTCGAACCATTGTGAATCGTTATGAGCGAGAATTCGGGGTTTAATTGTGAAAGCACTGATTCAACGGGTGAGTCACGCTTCAGTCAAGGTTGATCAGGTCTCGGTAGCCAGTATTCAACAGGGTGTTCTGGTATTTCTGGGCATTGAAAAAACTGACCACGAAGCCGCTTCTACACGATTACTGCACAAGGTGCTCAATTTTAGAATTTTCCCGGATGAGCAAGGCCACATGAACCT
This sequence comes from uncultured Pseudomonadales bacterium, assembly GCA_964524295.1. Lineage (GTDB taxonomy): Bacteria > Pseudomonadota > Gammaproteobacteria > Pseudomonadales > Azotimanducaceae > UBA9926. Next base: position 4,211 of record CAZGCW010000096.1, on the reverse strand, counting down.
GAATTTACGGGAAGCGGCCGGTGAACTGCTGATCGTTTCGCAATTTACCCTGGCAGCCAACACGGACAAAGGCCTGCGTCCCTCATTTTCCAGTGCGATGCAACCCCCTGAAGCATCGCGGCTTTATGAACATTTTATTACCCAAGCCGAAGGCTATTGTAAGGTCAGCAGCGGCGTATTTGGTGCTCATATGCAGGTCGAATTGTGCAATGACGGTCCAGTGACATTTTTACTCTCTGCGTAAGTCGGAAAGGGCACGGGTTCGTATGCAGGGAGGTGCTTTAACCCTTGACTTGCTATGGCCCGTTTTGCTGCTACGAAGAGTTAGTTTGATTTTTCGACAGCGGCCTCCGGGTCGATGAAACGACCGAAGAAAATCCCCAGTTCGAACAATAGCCACATGGGTACCGCGAGTAGAATTTGTGAAATAACATCAGGTGGTGTCAACAACATGCCTAAAATAAAGCAGCCTACGATGACATAAGGTCTTTTGTGTTTCAGACTGTCTACGGTCGTTGCGCCAGTCCAAAGAAGCAGTAGGGTTGCTATGGGTATTTCGAAAGCCAGGCCAAAAGCGAAGAATAGTTTCAAAACGAAATCCAGGTATCGGTTGATGTCGGTCATGATCGTGACACCTGCTGGAGCGATGCTGGTAAAGAATCCGAAGACCAGGGGGAATACGACGTAATAGGCAAAGGCCATTCCGGAGTAAAAAAGAATGATACTGGAAACCAGTAAAGGCAGGGCAATTCTTTTTTCGTTTGAATAAAGTCCGGGTGCTACAAAGGCCCAGCATTGATGCAGAATAACCGGTATGGCTAGAAAAATGGCCAACACCAGCGCCAGTTTGAAGGGGGTCAGGAAGGGTGAGGCAACTTCGGTTGCGATCATCGATGACCCCTCTGGTAAGAATGCGCGCAGGGGCTCGGAGACAAAGCCATAAATTGGGTTGGCAAAGTAGAACAGGGGTAAAAACACAATTAATACGGCCAGCAGGCTTTTTAAGATACGGCTTCTTAACTCAATCAGGTGTTCTACCAGTGGTTGCCCTTGACTGACCGGATCTGATTCGTCCTCGTTACTGGGTTGTTGAGGGGTCATGGTTATCTTGAACTGCGCCTTCTGAATTAGCTGAAGCAGGGGTAGGCTCAATCGCCGCCTCAGAAATTAAATGATTAACCTCGACTCGAGCCTGCTCGATGGTTTCACGGGATTGGTTTATCTCTTTAAGTACGCTTTCATTATGTAATTGCTGTTTAATTTCATCGGCGCCGATTTCTTTTTCTATTTCAGAGCGGAGATCATTGAAGCTGCGTTTGAAGCGCCCAAACCAGAGTGCCAGAGACCGTATTGTTTCTGGAAGCTTATCGGGACCGATAACCAGTAAAGAGATCACAGCGATGGCAACTAACTCTGGAAAACCAACGTCGAACATCGATTAGGAACTGCCTTCATTCCCGGCACTTTGGGATGTTTCGGCTTCGGTACTCTCTGCCTTCTCTGGTTTTGGTTCCTCGCTGACCGCGCTTCTGAACCCTTTTATAGCCGAGCCTAGGTCGCTACCTAGAGAGCTTAGTTTCTTGCTTCCAAACATAAGCAGGACAATGACCAGAATAATGATTAACTCTGTAATTCCAAATGACATAGTGTTACTCCTTACTGTATCTCAAACGTTTTTCCTCCAATCCGGAGGTTCCCTGGCGGCTTCTTAATTCCTGGATGACCGTTTCTGGATCCACACCGAGATGATCCAGTAAAACCAGCAAGTGAAACCATAAATCTGCCATTTCTTTGGTTAACTCTTGCGGGTTTACCTCACCATCGTGTTCTTTGGCCGCAATGATGACCTCAATGGCCTCTTCTCCGACTTTCTCCAGTATTTTGTTCAGCCCAGCTTTATTGAGCTTTGCCACATAGGAGCCTTCATCATTAGCCTGACGCCGCCGACTGATGGTGGCAAATAATTCTTCCAAACCGTCATTCACCTTTATAGATCTCCGCTGGGTCCTTCAAGACGGGTTCTACGTCCTGCCAGCTTCCGTTTATGAGTTTACGGAAAAAACAACTTCTTCTACCGGTATGGCAGGCAATCCCACCGATCTGCTCGACGCTTAATATTAGCACATCACCATCACAGTCAAGATAAATTCCGTCAATCTGCTGAGTGTGTCCAGAACGCTCGCCCTTTCGCCAGAGCGTTTGTCTGGACCTGGACCAATAGACGGCTTGTCCAGTATTAACCGTTTCAGTGACGGCTTCGAGATTCATCCAGGCCAGCATTAATATTTTCCCGGTTGTTTTATCTTGGGCAACTGCCGGAATTAGACCATCGTCATTGAACATCAGGTCTGTTAAATAAGCTGGTTGAACTAAATTTGGTTTCATGGTCTACGGATCAGCAGATAGAGGGTTATTGTACCTAGAATTAGGGTGCCTAGCAGTAGGCTATCATCTGGTTTTAAGTCGAGACCCGGAATTAATGTGAATCCAATGGCCAGGCCCAACCCAGCTAAGGCCAGTTGTTTGCCTCTGTTGGGCTTCTGATAGCGCGCTAAATCCGACTTAAGCGTTGTTATCAGGCGTCCTTGTTGACGCTGGCGCAGGGAGATCTGCTTAATTTCTCTGGTAGCAAATAAGAGATTTCTCGGTAAGTCAGGTAATTCCGCCAGGGCTGCAGGCGCTAAACTTTTCATTTCTTGCATGAAATAAGCAAAGCCGGTCTGTTTTCGCATCCACTGCGTCATAAAGGGGGCTGCGGTTTCCCATAAATCAAGGTCTTCATAGACCTGGCGACCAATGCCTTCGATATTGAGTAGTGTCTTTTGCAGCAGGACCAGTTGAGGTTGCACCACCATATCAAATTGTCGAGCGGTATTGAACAGTTCTAACAGCAGCGCCGCAAACCTGATTTCCCGCATAGGTTTGCCGAAAATAGGGCTACACACTTCGCGGATGACTTTTTCAAACGCGTCAATATCAGTATCGGCAGGGACCCAGCCACTTTCAATATGAGCTGCGGCGACGGCCCTATAGTCAGCATTGAAAAAAGCGAGTAGATTTCTTGCCAGGTACTTTTGATCCGCTATATCAAGGATACCGATGATGGCACAATCCAGGGCGATGTAGGTAGGGTCCTCCGGGTCAGATGCGTCGACAAGTACATTGCCTGGGTGCATATCTGCATGAAAGAAATTATCCTCGAAAACCTGAGTAAAAAATATCTCAACACCCAGGTGGGCTAGTTTGCGGAGGTTGACGCGTTTTTCTTTTAGGGCAGCAAGATCGGTGACGACGATACCATCCACTTTTTCCATGACCAGAATGTGGCTGTTGCTCCATTGTGGATAAACAAGAGGAACATAAAGTTTTCCACTGTCTTGCCAGTTGCGCCTTAGTTTCTGGGTGTTTTCGCTTTCCAGTTCCAGATCCAACTCAGATAGGATGGTGTGTCGGTAATCTCCCACAATCTCCGGTAACCTGAGCCTGCCCAGGTCCGGCCAAAAGCGGGTTAGCAGTCCGGCGATGCGAGTGAGCAGGCGCAGGTCCCTTTCAATTGTGGACTTGATTCCCGGACGAATCACCTTGATTACAACCGGTTCTCCGGAGAGGAGTTGGCCGGCGTGTACCTGGGCTACAGAGGCGGAAGCCAGTGGTTCATAGTCAAGATGAGAGAAGACCTCAGGAATTTCCCTGCCCAGGTTTGCTTCTATGATCTCCAGGGATTGGCTTGATGAAAATGGAGGCACTCGATCCTGCAGAAACTCGAGCTCTTCAGCCAGAGTAGGCGATAGAATATCCTTTCGAGTCGATAATAATTGACCGAATTTGACGAAGATAGGGCCGAGTGAGATTAACGCTTCGCGAAGTGCTGCATCTTTGGAACGCTGAAAAGACGGAACGAGTTTCAGGGGTAGCAAAACCACATGAAGCCACCAAGGCGCTTTGTGGACATCGGAAAGTTGTCGGTCAAGGCGGTATCGGCAGAAAACATAGCCGATTTTCAGGGCCCTAAGGTTAACCATACTCAGTTATCTCTTTGTATCGGAGAATCTGCGTTGACGTTATTCTCACCCTGGTGAATGGCAACAACGCCACCGGCCATGTTTTCGTAGGTTACATGGCTAAACCCGGCTGTGCGCATCATATCTGCGAAGCGCTCCTGGTCAGGATGCATCTCGATAGACTCTATCAAGTATTGGTAAGGCTGACGG
>CAZGCW010000095.1:3046-14476 GCA_964524295.1 uncultured Pseudomonadales bacterium | reverse complement strand
TCACCAGGTGGTAAATCGTCGCCTAACATATCCCTGCCATTATCGGTAAACCAGAGGTGATTTGTTGACGGGTGCCAGGTAAAACCAACGCTGTTTCTCACGCCTGATGCGAAGGTCTGCGGATTGAGGGTTGGCGCCTGTACATCGAGGGTTTGGATAGAAGCAAAAACGGGATTGTTTGACAGGCAATTATTGCAAGGTGCACCTACTGGGACATATAACAGCCCATCAGGGCCGAAATCTATAAATTTCCAACCATGATGTTTTTTATCTGGAAATCCCTGATAGATAACTTCCGGCTTTTTTGAATAAGTTAGGTTTTGGTCGATATCACGGATTCTTAAGATGTCGCTGACAGCAGCGATGTAGAGGTCATTGTCGCGAATAGCCAGTCCTGATGGCATGCTTAAGCCGCGGGTAAGGACGATGACGGTTTCTGCATAGCCATCGCCATCTTTATCTACCAAAGCATGAACTTTGCCCGCTTTCCTGCTGCCGGCAAAAACAATGCCTGAGTTGCTGATGGCTAATTGTCTCGGATTGTCGACCTGGGCAAATACTGCTATGCGGAAACCGGCTGGCAGGTTAAGTTTGTTCAGCGGTAGAGCCTGGACGGGAACTGATCCGGTAAAAAAAAGTATCGAAACAACAATCAACCGCCGACATTTGTAAAGAACATCGTCATACTCGAACATTTTAGGATCTCCGGTTATTTGCTATGAAACTGTTGAACGATAGCCTCAAAGAAGAAATACAGGAAGGGTACTCTCAGTTTCTGTCCAGTAAGGCTTTTACCGCTCGATATTGTCAACGCTTGATGATAGCAGAGGTTGCCAGGCAATTATCTGAAGTCTGGGATGAGGATGCGGAAACTTATCCGCTTGGATTGATTGAAGCACCCACAGGGACGGGTAAGACGGTTGCTTATGTCATTGCCGCTCTACCGGTTGCCAAAAGCAGGGACAAGCGATTGGTGATTTCTACGGCCACGATCGCTTTGCAGGAACAACTGGTGTTTAGGGATATCCCCGATATTCAAGCAAACTCCAATATGGATTTCAGTTGGGCGCTGGCCAAGGGACGACGTCGGTATGTTTGTCTTTCACGATTAGATGCATTGTTACAAGAGGGCGTGAGCAGCAATCAGGCACTGGCTTTCTTTGAAGATGAGTTTAGCCATACGGATGAACAGGATTTAGCTGATTATCAAGAGATGCTGGACAAGCTCGCTGCAGGAGACTGGGATGGGGACCGGGACAACTACCCAGACACAATCGCTGACCCCAGCTGGCGAAAAATCAGCACAGACAGGTCACAGTGTACTCATCGGCAATGTAGTTTCTTCAGGAATTGTGCTTTCTATCGGGCTCGAGAAGAACTTGTTGATGCCGATGTTATTGTAACCAATCATGATTTGTTATTGGCTGATGTCAGTGGTGGCGGCGGGAATGTTCTGCCTGAACCCTCAGACTGTTTGCTCGTATTGGACGAAGCACATCACTTGACTGAAAAAGCGCGGTCACAATTCTCGGCGGTTGCCTCGGTGAATATGGCAATGACTCACCTCGAATCAGCAAGATCGCTCTCCCAGCAATTGGAAATAGCCTTGAAGGCGGTTGATTTAATCGAGCAGGTACCTGGATCGTCCCAACTGGAACGACTATCGGATAATACTTTGCAGGGCAGTACACAGCTCGCTGAGTTGCGGATGTTACTAATGCAGTTTTTTGAAAAAGCGATTCCAGGAGGGCGGCAGCATCGGTTTCGATTGCCGTGCGGCCAGGTTGATGCTGAATTAATTGAGCAAGGTCGATCGATGGAGCGCCTCTACACCAGGATAATTCAGGCATTGGAACTCTGGCACAGCGAACTTGAGCGAGCGATGACAGGGGCAGACCTCTCTCAGAGAACCGCATTGGAGAATTGGATACCCAATCTGGGTGGTCTGATTGCTCGTTTAGATCAGGCACGACGACTTTGGGATTTGTTTACCAAGGAGGAACCCGTTGATCTCCCTCCACGTGCCCGCTGGATTGATTATTCGGAGGATGACCTGGTGGTTCACTGCTCGCCAATCAGTGTTGCAGAAACACTGTCATCTTCAATGTGGGGTGCTTTTGAGGGCGTTATCATGACCTCTGCCACGCTTTCTGTAGGGGGTGATTTTTCGTTGCTCCGGGATGAATTGGGGTTACCTGAGATGGTTCGCAGCGTGCGTCTTCCCAGTCCATTCGATTATGTGAGCCAGGGGAGTTTGCGGATACCGAAAATGCAATCGGATCCAGGCGACCCCGACGCACACAATGAGGAGATCGCACGGCTCATTCCTGATTTGTTAGTAGAGGAAAAAAGTGGTCTGGTTCTTTTTACCTCCTGGAGACAGATGCAGTATGTGATAGGTGAGTTAGACGCATCGTTTCGTTCTTTGACACTCTGCCAGGGAGAATTAACAAAAAGTAATATGCTGGAACAGCATCGGCAGCGCATTGACTCAGGAGAACAGAGCTATTTGTTCGGTCTGGCTTCTTTCGCTGAGGGCGTGGACTTACCAGGTAATTATTGCAGCCAGGTTATTATAGCGAAGATTCCCTTTACAGTGCCGGATGATCCTGTGGGGGCAACGCTGTACGAATGGATCGATGCGAATGGAGGAAATTCATTTGTACAGGTGATGGTTCCAACAGCCGCGCTTCGGTTGACTCAGGCAGCAGGTCGTTTGTTGAGAACGGAGCAGGATACAGGGACTGTCTCGATTCTTGATAGTCGCCTGCGCAGTCGAAGATACGGATCCAGTTTGATAGCAGCCCTGCCACCTTTTAAACTATTGGCACCGTGATTAGGTTGGAATTCCAATGCAATTAAAAAACGTCAGCTTGCTAGCAGAAGCTGAGGGAATCAGTGATAAAGGATTTGTGGATGCGTTGGCAAGGGTTGTCGATGAAATCCAACGCAGGGATATAAGGACGATCGGTGTCTCCGGAAGCCAGGGAAGTGGCAAGTCGACCTTTGCCAGGATTCTGTCCAAACTATTGATTATGGATTCGGACCAGAAGAATACCATTTTGTCTCTGGATGATTTTTACAAAACGAGGACAGCACGAGCACAGTTGGCATCGACGCTGCATCCATTGTTTTTTACCCGGGGTGTTCCGGGCACGCATGATGCCGATCTCATGCTCGATGCGAAAAATAAACTGCTGCAGGGCAGGACGGTTGAGGTGCCCGTTTTTGATAAAGGCAGTGATGATCGCCTAAGCCAATCCAGACAGGTTGGGCCCGTTGACCTGGTCATACTAGAAGGCTGGTGTTTTTCTGCTATTGCCCAGGAAAGCGAAGATTTAATGTTGCCGGTAAATGAATTGGAAAGATTACAAGACCAGGAAGGAGTCTGGCGTGGAGCGGTGAACCAGCAGTTAGCAGGGCCTGAATATCAGCAACTCTTTGATGTGGATCTGGCTGTTTTTTTTCAGGCACCGGATATGGAATCGATAGTTCGATGGCGCCTTGAACAGGAGCTTCGCTTTAATCAGGGGAAACTGAGCATGCAGGAAACCCAGATACGCGAGTTTGTCCAATTTTATCAGCGTTTGACGGATTGGATGATTGTGGAAATGCCGGGGCGGTCGGATATCGTGATTGCACTTGATGAGCGTCATAATGTGTCTGCAGTGAGCTTTAACTATTGATTCAGCCAGTATTCAGTAAACCTTTGTTAGGTTAGTGGAAAAGCAGCTGGAGCAAACCAACATGAAACTATTTATCTTTATCGTTCTTGGGTCGATAGCCATCCAAGTGAGTGCGACCCCGCATTTTTCTTCGGACTACATTAGTTATGATTATGCAACGGTATTGGATGCCGAGCCTGTTTTAAAATCTGTGCGTGTGGTCACTCCAGTAGAAGAGTGTTGGCAGGAAAGAGTCCGTGATCGTGGCCATGATGATGGTGTTGGACTGGTGGTTGGCGCATTTGTCGGCGGTGCCTTGGGCCATGCTGTCGGTCATCACAAAAAGAATAAGAAAGTAGGTGCGGTTCTCGGCTCGATTCTGGGGGCTACAGTGGGTAACGCGGTTTCCGCGCAAAAAAACCACCGAAAACGTCATTATCGAATGGAAGAATTCTGCGAAATCGTTGAGCAGAGTCATTATGAAGAGCGAATCATAGGCTATGATGTTCGATATCGGTACAATAATTCGACTTACAATGCTCGCATGGGTACCAATCCCGGTGATACGATCAAAGTTCGAATTAAACTGTCTCCAGTAAGCTGAGGAGTATTGAATGCGCAAATTGCTGTTGGTTATGCTGTTGTTCTGGGGTACCAGCGGGATGGCTGAATCAACACTGTATGAGGGGAAGCGAAATAGGGCCATTCCAGCGCAGAAATATGCCCCAGAAGGCGATCGAAGTCGGTTACAGATTAATAATCAGCGGGCAGCACTTCTGGTGAGGAATCGTTTTTCAGACAGGCGGATTTTGGGGTTACGGTTGATTAAGAGTAAAGGCCCACCCATCTATAAAGTGAAGACATTGTCTGATTCCGGTGTTGTGAAATATGTCTTCGTGGATGCGGGTAACGGTGAGGTCTTCGAATAGGGCGAAATCGTTATGACAGACCGATTACTGCTTATTGAAGATGAAGCGACGCTGAGACAGCAACTGGTTGAATTACTTGAAACTCATCTATTTGAAGTGGATGCCTGTGTTGATGGTGTCGAAGGTGCACACATGGGTGAGTCTTTCAATTATGATATCGCCGTCATCGACCTGGGATTACCCCGACTTTCAGGATTGGAAGTCGTCAAGCGGCTGCGTTTGTGCGGGAAGGATTTCCCCATTCTCATTCTGACAGCGAGGAGTGATTGGACTGACAAGGTGGATGGGCTCGCTGCAGGGGCAGATGATTACCTGGTCAAGCCATTTCATGTCCAGGAACTCTTGGCACGATTAAAGGCATTGACCCGTCGGGCCCGTGGCCAGTTGCGTACCGAGTTGTCCGCTGGACCTATAAAGATGGATACCCGTTCCAAGGCGGTCAGCGTGGCAGATGAGGTCGTAGCGTTAACAGCCTATGAATATAATCTGTTGCACTACCTGATGTTAAGACCCAATGATGTGATTTCGAAGGCTGAACTGACTGAGCATCTTTACTATCAGGATTTCGACCGGGATAGTAATGTGATTGAAGTTTTTGTCGGGCGTCTAAGAAGAAAACTTGACCCGGAAAATTCGCTGCAGCCGATAGCAACCGTACGCGGGCAAGGTTATCGATTGACGTGTTCGTGAATAAAATGCGTTTCAATCTCGTCTCTTCTTTGCGGAGCAGATTGCTGGTAGCTGCAATGGTGGTCCTGGTTTTTTTTCTGGGTTTGATGGGGCTCGTACTGGATGATGCATTTCGACGAAGCGCCGAAGAGAGTGTCCGCGAAAAACTGATATTACAGGTGTATGGTCTGCTTTCTTTGACCGAAGATGAGAGTGGCACCCTGTCACTGCCTGAGGCGATGCAGGAGCCCTTATTTAATTCACTGGGTAGTGGTTTGTACGGGTTCGTGCTCAGGGATGATGCGAGCGAGCTTTGGCGGAGTATTTCAGCACTGGATGTCAATGTCGCTGGTGAAATCAGTCGTCTGGTGGTGGCTAACCGAGAGACTGGCCAGCCTCAGTTTGGCAAGCTGGGGCTTGGCGGCCATCTGGTTTATTACCTTATCTATCGTGTCAACTGGCTCGGCGCAGAGCATGAGGGGTATTTTCAATACGTAATCATTGAAGATTCTTCTGGTGTTGACGCTTCGCTGGCCAGCTACCGGAATAGTTTGTGGGGCTGGTTGCTGGGCGTCGTTTTGGCGCTGGTATCGTTGCAATTGATGATAATGACCTGGGGTTTGAGGCCATTGGCGGCATTTTCCAATGATATCCTGCTGGTCGAGCAGGGAGGTAAAGGGAAGCTGGAAGGCGATTATGTCTCAGAGTTAATGCCGCTGGCGGATAATCTTAATTTACTGATTGAAAATGAGCGGCGCCAGAGAGAGCGGTATCGCACTTCGCTCGCAAACCTGGCCCACAGCATGAAAACACCGCTGTCGATTATACGCAATGCTGTGTCTACATTAGATCCGACCAAAGCGACTGAAGACAGTTTCAGGGGAGAAATGCTGAAACAGGTGGCACATATGGATGAGCTTATTGGTTATCAGTTGGAGCGAGCCGTTGCCGCCAGCACCAGGGTGACCAGAACCAAGACTGCAGTGATTCCTTTACTTGAAAAGCTTATTTCGGCGATGCAGAAAGTGTATTGTGACAAGGGCTTGACCATTGAAGAGAATATCATTGCCGCTGACTTCTCAGGTGATGATCGAGACTTTATGGAGGCGGCCGGGAATCTGCTGGATAATGCCTGTAAATTTGGCCGAAAGCAGGTACAGATTACGTTGGTCGACCTGGGCCAGCAACTCAAAATAGTCATAGAAGACGACGGCCCTGGCATTGCCTTAAAGGCCCGTGACCGAGTCCTTAATCGAGGTTCGAGGCTGGATTCGGTCGAACCAGGGCAAGGTATTGGTCTCAGTGTCGTGAATGAGATAGCCGAACGTTATCAGGGTAGCTTGCGGATATTGGATAGTGACCTGGGTGGCGTGAAAGTAGAATTGGTTTTATAAGTATCCCAAACAGCCGGAATCAAGCCAGTAACCGGGTTATTTCATTCAGTCGACTCAGCCATCATAGGTCTGAGTGGCTTCCATCACAGAGCGGGGCATTCTTTGTTTGCTTGCAACCACAGAAATAAAGCTTGGTCGATTTCGTAGGTTTGTGTTTCAGTGGCAGGAAATCGGTTCCCTGGTGTGAGCCATCACAAAGTGGTTGATTGGCACTTTTCCCGCAGGCACACCAAAAATAAGATTTTCCAGCTTCTACTTCGTAAGGGTAGGGCGCTTTTTGGGCTATCACTGGCTCGCTCAATTTAATCTCCTCGTCGTTTTTGGCTGTTATATACTATTCGCTATGCTACCTTGATGAATTTAGTCTAGACAAGCGATAATAGCGTTTTCGTTTCGGCTGTAGAGGCGATGACGATGCAACCGCCGCGGGGATCCGGAATATCTGACTGAAAAGATCATACATTGGCGGGCAGCAAATACAAAAAACCAGACTTAATGGAAGCCGAATTTTTACTTGGAGTAACACATGGATTTCTCGTTTTCTGACGAACAAAGCATGTTGCAGGATAGTGTGCAGCGCTTTATACAAAATGATTATAGTTTCGAACATCGTCAGAAGTTGCTTGCTTCCGATGAAGGTTTCAGTCGTGATAACTGGGCCGCTTTTGCTGAATTAGGTTGGTTGGCCCTGCCGTTTAGTGAAGCCGATGGAGGGTTTGGTGGTACCGCCGTTGAAACCATGATTCTAATGGAAGAGTTTGGTAAGGGGCTTATCGTAGAGCCGTACTTATCGAGCATTGTAATGGCGGCTTCCCTGATTGCCCGAGCAGGTACGGAGGGACAGAAAGAAAGCTGGTTGCAACCGATTCTGCAGGGGGAAAAACTGGCGGCGCTCGCGTTTGTCGAACCGCAGGCAAGATTCAACCTGGCGGATGTTTCCACCACGGCGGTCTCAGGTGAAGGTGGCTTTTGCATCAATGGCTTTAAGGGGGTTGTTCTTGGTGGTCCCAGTGCTGATTTTCTTATTGTGCCGGCACGTACCAGTGGCTCCCAGACCGAAGAACAGGGCATCACCCTGTTCTTGGTGGAGGCTGGAAACAAGGGTGTCCAGCGACGAAATTATCCAACTATTGATGGCTTTAGAGCCTCTGAAGTGACGCTTAAGGATGTTGAGGTCGCATCTGATGCGGTGTTAGGTGAAGTTGATAGCGGCCTTGGGTCGCTGCAATTTGCTATTGACCAAGCAATAATGGCGGTTGGTGCCGAGGCAACTGGGGCGATGGAGGTGTTGTACAAATCAACGGTTGAATACTGTAAAACGAGAGAACAGTTTGGTCAGGCTATAGGGAAATTCCAGGTTTTGCAGCACCGCATGGTCGATATGTTCATAGAGCATGAACAGACAAAATCGCTGGCTTATATGGCTGCCATGCGATTGGCTGAAAATTATGATGATGAGTCCAGGAAATCCCTAGCTGCCTTGAAAGTTCAGGCTGGTAGGGGGGGTAAATTCGTGGGTCAGAATGCAGTTCAGCTACACGGTGGGATGGGTATGACGAATGAACTGAATATTGGGCATTATTTTAAAAGGTTAACCGCCATTGATACCTTGTTTGGCAACGCCGATTTTCATTTGAAGCGCTACGCGAGTTTTTAATTTGGAGCTGTGATATGGATTCGCCTGATTGGTTCTGGGAGGCTGTTGACGTTAAGCCAAGGTGCAATTTCATAGAGGTAGAAGACGCAGATATTCATTATCTGAGCTGGAATAAACCTGGCCCCAAGGGACTTTTATTTGTTCATGGGCATAATGCGCACGCTCATTGGTGGGATTTTATTGCGCCTCGTTATAAGGGCCAGTATCACACTGTGGCAATCGATCTCTCAGGCATGGGCGACAGCGATCACCGTGACGAGTATTCAGCAGATCGTTATGCCCTTGAGATCAACGCGGTTGCTGATGCGGCAGAGATGAGTGCCGACACCATTCTGGTGGCGCATAGTTTTGGAGGTTTAATGGCGCTGCGGGCGATGGCATCGTTTCCGGATCGCTTCAAGGCCCTAGTGTTACTGGACTCGGGTGTCAAACATCCAGATGATGAAACTGAAAGAGAGCCGGAACGCTGGAGCCGTCCCAAGGTTTATCCGGATTTGGAAATAGCCAGGTCCCGATTTCGTTTGCAACCACCGCAGACCTGCGCAAACGAATACCTTGTCAAGCATATTGCCAGGCATTCGATCGAATCTGTAGATGAAGGATTTGTCTGGAAATTTGACGAAGAGCTTAATTCCAGAATGAAGCTAAGTGGTGATTTTGTTGCTGACCTGGCGAGTATTAAAAACCCCCTTACGCTGATGTATGGTGAATTAAGTGCCTCTTTTAGTGCTAAGAGTGCGCTGCATATGAAGACGATTAAAGATGACCTGACGGTAATAGAGCTCAAGGGGGCCCAGCATCATTTGTTTTTAGATCAACCGGTGTCATTTATGGAACACCTTGATGAAATATTAAAAGGATATTGAACGGGGAGCCGGGTTTGGTTTGGATCCATTGCAGCACAAAAAAAGGAGCCGATTGGCTCCTTTTTTTGGATGGTCATGCAGCGATATCAGCAGGCTTCGAACAAACCAGCAGCACCCATGCCACCACCAATACACATGCTGACAATACCGTACTTCTTTTCTCTTCGGCGCAGTTCCCTGACAATATGGCCGGTGAGTCTGGAGCCGGTCATGCCGAACGGATGGCCAATCGATATGGAACCACCATTGACATTGTAGATTTCTGGGTCAATTCCGAGTGCATCTCTGGAATAGACACATTGCGAGGCAAATGCCTCGTTCAGTTCGACCAAGTCAATATCAGCCATGTTCAGGCCGGTAGCTTTGAGTAGTTTAGGAATCGCAAAAACAGGACCGATACCCATTTCATCGGGTTCGCAGCCGGCCACCGTCCAGCCTCTGAAATAAGCCATAGGCTCAAGACCTAACTGGGCTGCCCTTTCGGCGCTCATCACGAGCGTCATGGAAGCGCCATCTGACAGTTGTGAGGCATTCCCTGCTGTGACCGTGCCATCCTCTTCGAAAGCAGGGGCAAGCTTAGCCAAGCCTTCCAGGGTCGTTCCAGGGCGATTACATTCGTCGCCAACACAGACGCCATCGACGATTTCCGTTTCCTTGGTTTCTTTGTTGACGATTTTTGCCCATTTCGTTGGCATCGGCACGATTTCGTCATTGAAAAGGCCTGCCTGCTGGGCTGCTGCAGTGCGCAATTGGCTTTCCAAAGAGAACTCATCTTGATATTCGCGGGTCACATTATAGCGTCGAGCGACAACTTCAGCTGTATTCCCCATGGCCATAAAGATGTCTGGAGATATCTCCCTGATGGTGGGATGTGGCTGGGATTTGCCTGGCGTCTGCCGGGTTCCTGCTGATATAGATTCAACACCCCCGGCAATCATGATATCCGAGCAGCCGCTGGCAATCTGGTTTGCAGCAAATGCAATTGAATTCAGGCCGGAGGAACAGGCCCGTGAGATCGTTGAACCCGCGACCGTAACAGGCAGCTTCGACAAGATAACCGCAAGCCGAGCCAGGTTACCGCCTTGTTCGCCTGTTTGTGACGCTGCACCAACGATCACATCTTCTACTTCTGCCGGATCAACCTGATGGTTTCTATCCAGCAGCGAATCGATGCAGTGCGCGACCATATCGTCGGGTCGAGTTAAATTAAAGGTGCCTCGGAAAGACTTTGCAAGTCCCGTTCGAACGCTGTCTACTACTACCACATCACGCATGCTGACTCTCCATTGGTTTTCGTGATTGAATTGCGTCTATTGTGCCTCTTTTAGGTGTCTGGAAACAACCAACAAAAGAAGCATCTGTCATATATTGATGCTGTTGATTGGGGTAAATAGGCATTTATTGCCAGGGTGTGATGGTATTTGCCAGGTGTTGGAGGCTTTCTCGTAAGCCGCCGGGGGCATTTCTTGCTAACCAGAGACGTTCGTGTTCTGCCATGATTCTGCGGATATCCACGTCAAATTGCTGCGGTTGTGTCGGGTTGTTTCTATATAACAGAAGTCTTTGGATGCCATGAACCGCCATTCTTGACGCGTTGCGCATTTCGTCCTGGACCAGGATTAAGTCTGGATTTGCGCTGTTGCCCAGAGTCTGCTGGATTGATGAAAGTTCATCGACACAGGCTAGCAGTTGCTCATCCGTCAGCATTCTTGTTGCGCTGGGTTCTCCGCGCATGGACCAGAAAAGGGTTCTATTGAAGATGGTTGCGTTCCGTATGCTGGAGGGAGCCAGGTCGGGCGTCAGGCCTAACCGAATTAATGATTCGGCAATCGCGCCGCCGGGCTCTCCCAGAAAAACAAGATTGACTGCCTTGGCAAGATCTATTCTCTGGGTTGCCTTGTGGTTCCAGCTATGACACGCAGCCAGAACAAATCCAGGATAACTGATGGGTAGATATTGATGATGGCCATGATCTCCCCAATCGGTCACCAGATATCCTTTTGCACCGGCTTTTATACCATTACGTGCTGCATTGGCTAGATTTTCTTTTGCGTTTTGAATTCGCCCCGTTAAGGAATTCCAACTGGATGTACCTGGGCACACATAGAATTCGAGGTTCTGTTCCGCCATGTGCTCACATTCACGTTTGAATGGATGATCACCTTCATAGCCCCAGTTCAGTGCAATCATGTCTTTAGGTAGTTGATCAAGGTAACTGGGCTGTCGCAGCATAATATCACTCCAGAATTG
>CAZGCW010000095.1:1165-3036 GCA_964524295.1 uncultured Pseudomonadales bacterium | reverse complement strand
GAGTGCGGCGATGATGTCGATTACTCAGCCGGTTAATCTTGGTGAGGAAATCGATATAGACTTGGGTTGACCCCTCTTGTGCACATTTACGTTTGCTCCAACCGAGTCCTAATTCCCAGGGTTCGTCGCCGCCTATATTAAACAGGTCACCATCAAACAGCGGTAGATATTCGCTATAGAGCTCGTTGAGCAGCCCCAGGCTTTTTTGGTTAGGCCGTAGGGTGCTGCCCGTGGCAAATGGGGTTTGAGACAAGGGATGAGTGAACCCGTCGGGGCATTCCGCATATTGATGATACTGGGGATACTTTAACCACCTTTCGAAGTGTCCAAAGGAGTTCAGGTTGGGGACCAAAGTAATAAATCGGTCGTTGCAATAGTGTTTGAGACGGAGGATATCGCTGCTGTCGAGCGGGGAGGCGTCGACCCAGACTCGTTCATGGTTGCGAAATGCGAAGGTATGCTCGGTATATAACTGAAGCTGATTCATCTTCATGCAGGCAAATTGATCGATTAGCTTCTTGAGTGATTTGATGGTTGGCACTTTGCAGCGACTGATATCGAGCATGACACCCCGTTGTTGGAAGTCAGGTCGATCCTCGATGTTAATGTAGTGAATATCATCAGTCGCCTGCACTAGCATCTGCTGTAACGTCATCAAGCCATAGAAGGTGCCTGATTCAGAGTGGGCAATGAGGTCGATGCCATCCTCCCCAGTCACGATGCGGTAGGCGCCTTCAGTTGTTTCACCACCTTGTTTAATACGAAGCAGGACAGCGTCAGATTGCAGTTCACCATAGGAAATGACGAGTCCAGGGTTTGTTTCGGCCATTCTCAGCAGGGCCCTCGTAAGGCGTTCTGAAAGAGATTTCTGGACTAGAATATGATGCCTTTTCGTTATCCGGAGTAATTTTTTCCGGACTGATATCTTTGTCGGTGGCGGATAAATTTGCATGGCTGCATAATGAATTGAAATTCCACCTTATTAAGACATAATCAATGTGCGCTGTCATGTTACTTATCAGGGGATTTTATGTCTGCTTACCTATTAGCTATAGATCAGGGTACCACCAGTTCCAGGGCTATTATTTTTAATGAGGCCAGTGAAGTCATTTCGGTAGCCCAACAGGAGTTCAAGCAGTACTTTCCACACGATGGCTGGGTAGAGCATGATCCTGAGGAAATTTGGTCCAGTGTCCTGGCGGTGGTGATGCAGGCGCTGCAGGCAGGCGCACTTAAAGCCGGTGATCTGGCCTCTATCGGCATTACCAACCAGAGAGAGACTACCGTCATATGGGATCGAAGTACCGGTGAGGCTATTCACCCGGCGATTGTTTGGCAGGATCGCAGAACCACTGAAAAGTGTGAGGAGCTGCGCTCAAAGGGCCTCGCTGAGCGAATTCACGCGAAGACAGGGTTGTTAGTTGATCCCTATTTCTCCGGCACTAAAGTTAACTGGATCCTGGATCAGGTACCCTCAGCCAGAGCCAGGGCAGAGGCAGGTGAGCTTGCTTTTGGGACGATAGATTCTTTCCTGCTTTGGCGCTTAACCGCAGGTAAGAGTCACAAGACGGATGCGACAAATGCCGCCCGAACCTTGATGTTTAATATTCATGAACAGCAATGGGATAAAGAAATCCTGGATTGGTTGGACATCCCTGAGGCGCTGCTCCCCGAGGTAGAGGACAGTAGCGCTGATTTTGGTCTATGTGATCCTAAATTGTTTGGAGCGCCAGTACCGATCGGAGGAATAGCCGGTGACCAACAGGCCGCCCTGATTGGTCAAGGCTGCTTTGCCCCCGGGATGACAAAATCGACCTATGGAACCGGTTGTTTTGTCATTATGAACACAGGTCAGGAGGCTGTGTTATCAA
>CAZGCW010000095.1:0-1155 GCA_964524295.1 uncultured Pseudomonadales bacterium | reverse complement strand
TGCGTTACTGACGACAGTGGCTTACCGATTGAATGGTGAGGTTACCTATGGCCTGGAAGGTTCTATATTTGTAGCGGGAGCGGCCGTACAATGGCTGCGTGATGAGCTCAAATTGATTGTTTCTGCCGATGAAACTGAAGCGCTGGCTCGAAGCAACCCAGATAGTCACGGGGTCTATATGGTTCCTGCGTTTACCGGCCTTGGTGCGCCCTATTGGGATGCCGAGGCTCGTGGCGCCATACTCGGGCTCACCCGGGATTCCAGCATTGCCGATATCGTTTCTGCGACACTTCAATCCATGGCTTATCAAACCAGAGACCTGCTTAGAGCCATGCACCAAGATGGTATCGAACCTCAGCTCATCAGAGTTGATGGTGGTATGGTTGCGAATAACTGGATGGTGCAGTATCTCGCAGATATAGTGCGGATTACTGTTGATCGACCTCAGGTCATAGAAACGACTGCGCTCGGTGCAGCTTATTTGGCTGGTTTGCAGGCGGGCCTATACAGCACACTGAATGATCTTGCCAATAATTGGCAGCTGGAACAACGTTTCAGCCCAGACATGGATACCGCGATTAGCACTCGGCTTTATGATGGCTGGCTAGAGGCCGTACGTCGTGTTCGCAGTCATTAATTTCATAGGGTTTCAACCAGCTCACAGACGATGTCGCATATTTGCTCGGCCTCATCTTGATTTATAATCAAGGGTGGCAGCAGGCGGATTATGGAGTCGGCGGTGACATTGATTAGCAGCCCTTTTTCCAACGCTTTCTGGATCAGTTCAGTGCAAGGCTGCTCAAGTTCGATTCCGATCATGAGTCCTTTACCACGAATATCACGAACCAGGTTCAGGTGCCCGAGTCGATCGGAAAATTTATCCAGCATGTACTCACCCATTGCGGTGACCCGCTTTTGGATATCGAGTCTTTCAAATTCCTCCAGGACGGTCAGTGCTACGGCGCAGCTTAAAGGGTTACCGCCGAAAGTGGAGCCATGATTACCTGGGCCTAAGACCTCCGCGGCAGCGCCGCTGGCGAGACAGACGCCGATCGGCACCCCATTACCCAGCCCCTTGGCAGTCGTGACCAGGTCAGGGGTGATACCACTGTGTTGGTAGCAGAAGTAGGCCCCGGTTCGGCAATTGCCGGATTG
>CAZGCW010000094.1:8338-14676 GCA_964524295.1 uncultured Pseudomonadales bacterium | reverse complement strand
AGGACTCACAATGTCTGTGAATCGAATACCAAACTTATCGTCAACCACTACGACCTCGCCCTGGGCTATTAATGTTCCATTAACCAAGACATCATGAGGTTGCCCCACCAGTCTGTCTAACTCCACCACAGCACCCTGACTCAGACTGAGCAAATCCTTGATCGGTATCGATGTCCGGCCTATCTCGAGCGTCAGCGTGACCTGTACATCAAGAATCGCATCAAGATTAGCCTGGCGGTTTGACCTTGATGTTGTATCTTCAGTCACTTCAGGCATTTCCACATTCCGGGGATCGCCCCCTTGCTCCTCGGCCTGCTGAGCGCCTGGCTCTGTTGTTTCGTCTGACATATTTCACCTCATGTAAACTTCTTTATTCACAACCGCTTAATTCAATCTAAAGGGTCCTGCTTGAAACCGTATTTTTACAGGCCCATTGACCCGCCTGCCTTAGCTTAATTCCGATTCCGTTATCTTGACGGCGTTGTTACCATTGGCCACACCGAACTTTCCTCTGAACACCGTCACCTCATCAACTTTAACGGTCACATCATCCGGCGATTTAATTGGTAGAACATCGCCAGGAGATAATTCAAGCACTTGCCGAAGCGATAGATCCGACTCCCCTAACGTCGCCGACAAACTCACCAAAGCCGTCTTTAACCCTGTCGCAATTTTATCCTCCCAATCTGAACTCGCCTTGACAGACGCGACGGTTCCAGCCTGGCCCAATCGGTCTTTAATCGGTTCCAACAATTGATAGGGCAGGATCAAATGACATTGACCTTTGTCGTCATCGCTAAAACCGATATCCAGAGTGAGTTGGAACACAGTTTCATCGGTCACCGGCACGGATAGATAATCCGGATTGTGTTCCATGAACTGCGCTTCTGGGTTGATTTCAAGCACATCTTCAAATGCGGTTTTCAATTCTGCCAACAACAGGTCAATCGTCTGGCCAGCCAGTCTCTGCTCTATGGAGGTAAACTGTTTTGCTGTTGCCACTGTGGGTGAATGGCCCTTGCCACCAAAATAGCGATCTACCATGATATAGAGCAGCTTGGCATCAATCACCAACAACCACTGCCCCTCCAAAGGCTTGGCGGTGCAGACGGTAATACTGGTTAAGGCAGGCAGACTTTGGACAAAATCAGACATGCTACGGGATACTTTTTCCTTGATCTCTACCGAAGGTTCAGAGCGAAAAAACCGCTGCAGCGCATCGGTGGTTCCCTCTGCAAATAATTCCTGGATGGTATCTAGCCTGGCAAGCCCTGATAGCCTCCGGTTCTCTTTGGCTGCAAAATTGAACGTTCTGACATCTGCCGCCTCGCCATGACTATCTCGCGTATCAATATCACCGTTTTCAACCCCGTGCAGCAGCGCGTCTTTTTCTTCCTGGCTTAGGATTTCATCTTCTGCCATGACTACTGCACCACAAAACCGGTTAACACCACCTTTTCCAACTGGAGGTCATTGTGTTCTTTAAACAGTTCTCTGATTTTCACTTCAAGTTCTTCCATCATAGCGATCTTGCCGGCACTGGTTTGCAACTCAATAAAATTAAATTCACCGATTTCGAGTAACATCACACTCTGAACCAGCGGAACGTTTTCTTTCAATATTGTAATTGACGTCTCATCCCTGGATTGCAACTGAATCTCCACCTGGACGTAACGCACCGTACTTCCCTTGGTGAAGGTGACAATCACAGAAGGGATTGATACGTACTGATAAGGCCGGTCATCAACAGAACCGGTTTTATCTTCTTCGGCATAAAAGCCAAAGAAGTCGGTCATATAGGCAGTACCCCCCAACGCGACTAAAACAACAGCCGTACCGATTAGAATTATCTTTTTCACCCGTTTCTCCTGAATAATCGATAAATTTCGATTCCCAGAGTGGCATCGAAATCCGTACAACACAACCTATAGCACAACCTATAGCAATGCTTATGCCATAATTTTTATCAATATAATTCAGGAGGTTACGAACGCCTGCGTGGGGTGTTCGTCAGAAAAATGACGTTTTTGTCAGTGGATTGGCAGTTTCCTGTTATTAGGCCCAGGTATCGAGCATCCCCTCGGGTGCCATCACCAGGGGTCGTTCAGAGCCTGTAGCGTCGGCAACCTGTCCCAGCTTACTACTGGCTAACTCAACTGATTCCTGCTGGTCGGATGCTTGCCTTTGTTGCTCTCGGTGCTCCGATAACGACTGATCCGATACCTGGCTCTGTTCCAGGTTTAAACCGTCTTCTGAGAAACTCTTTTGCAGGCGCAACAACCCGGCTTCCAAGGCTTCTCTTACCACAGGATTTTTGGCAAAAAACATCAGGCTGGTCTGGTCTTTTTCCTGAGTCACCAGGATCTCAATGGTGCCCAGTCTGGCTGGTTTCAATTCTATCTCCGCTAATCGTAGGTTTTCTCGTACCATCATGCGGGTATGCTGACCTAACTCGGTTTCCCAGGCGGGCTGGCCGAACTGGGTTCCCATGGTCGCTTGGAATTGCACCGTTGCAGACTCTTTACCAACGCCCGCGCTTAATGCAGAGCCTGGCAAACTATAGGGAGAGAGCATCGATTGTGAACCAGTTGCTAATTTAGTTTCAACCTGCATCACTGCACTATCTGCTTTGCCAGCCAACGGCGAAGAGGCTAGCTGAGCTGCGAATAGTTGCCGACCCGCCTCTCCAGACGCCAGCCATTGACCTTCCTGAACTAAGGTTGCAGAGGCCACTCGAGGACCCTCTGCCTGGCTTGTCCTGGAATCAGCCAGGCGGAGCCGGGAGACTAATTGATGCAGGCTTTCTGCGACCGGCTGAGCCGGTACTAACGAGGTCATTGGTTTCTCAGAAAACGCATGACCGGAGTTCAAATTATTTGCCAAGGTGACCTTATCTTGAATCAGGGCCGATGCTAAACCCACCGCCGATGCCGATGCGGAGGAATTCATCAAACTGGCATTCGTCATGGGTTCCGTTCGGATGCCGGGTAAGTTCACCAGTCCGGCAGGGCTCAACCGACTATGGCCAGCAACCAGACGATCAGATAGCGATTGATCCCTTAAGCTGGCTTCGCTGTGGGCCTTCCCGGCCTCGGCTACTTTAACTGGATTGGCCGTTACGGCGGCATCAGCCGCTGATCTAGTCGTTATGGATGCCACAGCCGTTGTGAATTTATCAGACATCAATGAGCCAGCCATTGCCGCCGGATTCATCCCGGCCGGCAAGGTCTTTCCGCCTTCCGGCAATACCTGGCCGTTGGCACCGCTTGACTCACTCAACAGATTAACAAGAGCCGTCAAGTCAGCAGGTGGGGATGGCCCTGTGGCAGGGACTTTGATTGTTTCCGGAGCTGGCTGAACAAGGACCGTAGCCGGTACTTCCCCGGCCTGCCCATAAATGGATTTGAAGTCTCTATCTAATTGATTTGTATCGTTTTTATTGTAATTTTTTTGTTCATATTTAAGTGCCTCGGCAAATTTATCGGTACTGGAATCAGCGCCCCCACGCGCTTGCTGGACACCACTTTGGGCGCCCTGCTGGGAAGATAAAAGAGCTAAATCAATGGAATGTTCGTTCGCCATTGTTGCCTGGTTCAATAATGCCTGTGACAACTAATGCAGACTTTGGGCCAACTTACCCGGGCCAGGAACTATTCAGGTTTGACTGCAGTTCCCGATAGGGTGCCGGCTCGATCATCCAGCTGGCGCTCTACTTTCTTTCGATCAATCAATTGCTCCTGGCTGATATTCTGTTGCACAACCTTAGACAGTGATTCGACCCGCTGATAATGACCGCGCCAGATTTTCTGTTTATCGATAACCGCTTGCTCAGCATCCGCCAATTGGTGTTTCTGCAATTCGATCGCGTCATCCAACTGAGAGATAAACTTGGCATAGTCATTTAACCGAGTAGCCTCTACACCACTTTGTCCCTGCAGACTTAATCGATCTGCGTATTCCTGCCGATAGTCCAGTAATGACTTCAATGCCAACTGCTGCTGCTTAAGATGGGCGCGACTTAAGCCCAGCTGTGATACTGCCGACTGTTCATCCACCTGCTCCAGTGCTACCAATTTATTAATACGCGCACTCCGTTTCATGCTACCTCGCTATCCTGATTCAGTTCTACTGACTGTCTGATCAAAGCTGAAAAATCAACCAGGCTCTGATCAAGTGAACTTTTATCAGTTAAACCCTGACTGATAAAACGACGAAGATAAGGATAGGCAGCAATGGCCGCATCAATCCTGGTATCACTACCTTGATTATAGGCACCGACGCTAATCAGGTCTCGATTCTGCTCATAAGTTGAATTCAATTCTCTGAACTTCTGTACATTGGCAAGCTGCTCCGGCGTTGCAATATGCGTCATCAGCCTACTCACGGAGGCCTCCACATCAATAGCTGGGTACAAACCTGATTCGGCGAGTTTCCGCGACAGCATAATATGTCCGTCTAAAATGGCTCTCGCGGCATCAGCAACGGGGTCCTCAAGGTCATCACCTTCAACCAGGACCGTATAAATCGCCGTAATGGAACCGCCATTACCATTGCCATTCCCTGCTCGCTCTACCAGCCGGGGTAATTTAGCAAAAACGGAGGGTGGGTAACCCCTTGATACCGGCATCTCACCAATAGATAAGGCAATCTCGCGCTGAGCCTGGGCGAATCGAGTCAATGAATCCATCAACAAAAGCACATTTTTACCCTGGGACCTAAAATACTCGGCAATCGCCGTGGCTCTCAAGGCGCCATGAACCCGCATCAATGGGGGTGAATCAGCCGGCGTCGCGACCACCACAGCCCTAGCCAGACCCTCGGCGCCCAGGGTATGCTGGATAAACTCCTGAACTTCTCTGCCACGCTCACCAATGAGCCCGACCACGACCACATCTGCGTCGGCATGTCGCGTCATCAGGCCCAGTAACGTACTTTTGCCAACACCGCTTCCGGAGAACAGGCCCATTCGCTGGCCCCGACCGACGGTCAGCAATGCATTAATGGCTCGTATGCCGACATCAAAGGTCCGCTCAATCGGGTTCCGATCCAGGGGATTAATCGGAACCCCTTCGAGTGGCACCGCAGCGCTGGTTAAAATAGGTCCTCGTTGATCCAGGGCAACGCCAGCGCCATCAATAACCCGACCCAGCAAGCCTTCACCCACACTGACATTCTCAGTCTTGGGCAATGGAATGACTCTGGACTCCGGCATTAACCCCTGACTATCCGACACGGCCATTAAAAACAATTTAGCATCCGAAAAACCAACGACTTCTGCATCCATAGAGGCCCCATTAGACGGGACGATACGGCAGCGACTACCCATGGCGGCCTGACACCCCACCGCCTCAAGCGTGAGGCCAACCATTCTGACTAGTCTGCCTTCTACCACCGGCTGGGCTTGGTTTATATTGTCCTTAAGCGCCTGAATCACCGTACTGATGTGCGAGGTTCGCTGCGCTAACTGATGCTTACTATCGACTAGGCTCATGCATCACGCTCTTTCATCATGGCATCTCGAACTGCACTAATCGCTGCATCGGTTAATTTTGCTTCAATAGAAGAATCACTCGCCTGAATGCGCACATCACCTGGCTGGAGACTGGTCTCCTCAATCAAGACCCAGTTATTCCTGGCCTGCTCGTCAGGTAATTCTTCAATATAGGCTGCCACAAGCACTTTATCACCGGGATGCAGGAAAATTTTATAAGGATCCTGTTGCGCTGATAAACTCTCGGTCAGCTTCAAAATATGCTGATGTAGCCCGTCGGGTTCTACTGTCAGGGTCGATCGGGCAAGTTCTGCAGCGATCACAGCGGCCAGTTCAGCCACCTCTTTCACCAGATGCTGATCCATCTGGATCAGCGGCTGGTCAATCCCATCCAGCAACGCCAGAAAGGCGTTTGCCCGATCCGCCGTCAACGCATTACCAGCAGCTTCACCCGCTTCATGTCCCTTAGCGTAACCTTCTGCGTAAGCCTCATTAATAATGGCCTGCCGCGCTTCTTGGTCATGCAGCGGTTCAGCTTCTGCTGAATCAAGCGCATTGAGATCAGGTGCTTCCCAGGGACTCAGTTCAGCAGGAGAGCTGCGTTCAGACATATTCTTCGCCTCCCTTGCCACCCAGGGCAATTTCCCCGTCCGCGGCAAGGTTCATCGCCGTCTGGAGGATTTCCTTCTGGGTGTTTTCGACTTCGCTCAATCTAACTGGACCTTTCGTTTCCATATCCTCAAGCAGCATCTCCGATGCCCTGGAAGACATATTGCGGAGAAATTTCTCTTTGAGTTCTTCTGAAGCGCCCTTTAAATCAACGGTTAATTTGTCGGTGGAGACTTCT
>CAZGCW010000094.1:0-8328 GCA_964524295.1 uncultured Pseudomonadales bacterium | reverse complement strand
CAGATTATCGAAGATGAACATCAGATCCCGGATGGCTGTTCCCATATCTTCATCGGTCTCAGCAATGCGATCCAATACCTCTGCCTCCACGGATGAATCAAGATAACCAATAATATCGGCCGCTATTTTCATGCCCTGCAATTTAGAGGTCGGCACTGGTGACTCCTCAATCACCTGCTTCTGCAGGATTTCATCGAGTTCCGCCAAAGCAGAGGGGTGTATGGTATCCAGGTTAGCCACCCGCATCATAATATCCGGCAAGCGATCCTGAGGCAGCAGCGCTAGCACATCTGCGGCATGATCACTGTCCAGTGAAGACAGTACAATGGCGCAGATCTGCGGATGTTCATGTTTAAGAATGAGTGCAACCGACTCTGCATCCATCCATTTCAGCGATTCCAGGCCCTTAGAATCCTCACCTTTGAGAATCCGGTTAACCATCCGGTTACCTTTGTTTTCGCCAAGGGCCTGATTCAATGTCTTCCGCACATAGTTGGTCGGGTTCATGCCCATGGCCGTTCCACTGGTAAAATTCGATACAAATTCACCAATCACGTAAGTCAGGTTTTCGTTGGAGACCGTCGACAATTCGGTCATTGCCTTACCGACACTCTGCACCTCATTCGGCTCAAGATGCCGTAGTATTTCTGCTGCGGCTTCCTCCCCCAGGCTCAACAGGAAAACAGCTGCTCTCTTGGCACCACTAATTTCTTCTGTTGCATCAGCCATCGGTCGCTACCCACGTTTTAAGCACTTGGGCCACTCTGGCAGGATCTTCCTGCACCATATTGCGGGCCTGCCTGACTTGTTGTTCATAAGTTTGTTGAGACGCCGCCGCCATTGCACCGGCTGGGTAGGTCCCATCTGCACCAATGGCCAAGGGCTGGCCTTCATAACCCGGCGGCATCTCTCCGCCAGGAACAGCCAGTTGTGGATTGATCATACGTGCAGAAGAACTGGTCGCCTCTGCGACACTGCGAAGCAGCGGCCTTAAAACAACAAATATCAACAAGAGTATAGCGACAAAACCACCCAGCATTTTACCCGCATCCCAAATCCAGGGATTCCCTTCCAGAAAACCCAAGGGCTCCAGGACGATTTCTTCTGGAACAAAAAAGGCAGTATTGGTGACAATAACGGTGTCACCGCGAGCTTCACTGAAGCCAACCGCTTCTTTGACCAGGTTTTCAATACGGGTGAGTTCTTCAGGTGGTAAGGCAACTGATTCGAAGGTGACCCCATCTTCGGCCAGCTGAGTTCTATTATTTAACACCACTGCTACTGACAGCCGCTCGACCACGCCTCCCGTTTCCTTGATGTGCCGAATCGTTCGGTCCAGTTCAAAATTTCGCGTTTCACGTAATGTGGTCTTCTGACCGGGCGCCACCGCCGGCCCGGCAGCGGCTTCCTGCCCTGGTGCGACCGGTTCCACTGGCACCTCAGTCAAGGCACCTGGAATGCCTCCCGCCGCATCCGCCGTCCCGGAAGACTCCTGCATGGTCTGTTCACTTCGGATCGCAGCCGGTTGCTGGCCAAACTGCTCGACCGTTCGCTCTTCTGCCGTATGATCGATACTCGCAGTTACCTGGACACGAAAATTATCCAGACCCAGTACCGGTATGAGCAAATCGGTGACACGCTGCATGTAGCTGTCCTCGATCTGCCTTGAAAACCGAAACTGTTCACTGCTGAGCATCAGTTCTTCAGAACTGCTACGCGAAGACAATAACCGTCCCTTCTGGTCAATTAAGGTAACGCTCTCAGGCTCCAGGTCAGCCACACTGGAGGCCACTAAATAAATGATCCCGGCCACTTGCGGTTCGCTTAAATTACGACCCTGGTGCAAATTCACCACCACCGATGCATTGGGCTTGGTTCGATTGCGTATAAAAGCAGACTGCTTTGGGATGGCTAAATGAACCCGCGCACCATTAACACTATCAATCGCTGATATGGATAAAGCCAGCTCTTCCTCCAGGGCCCGATTGTAACGCGCCGATTCCATAAACGCGCTGGTACCAATCGCCTGGTCATCATATAAAACATCGAAACCACGCTCTGTGCTGCGGGGCAGTCCGGCGCTGGCTAACAATATTCTGGCTTGATGGATGTCATCGGCCGGCACTGAAATCATCCCAGAGCCTGCATCATAACGATAGGTGAGATTACTCTGCTCCAACTGGGTGATCACCTGCGATGAATCGATTTCAGTCAGGTTACCGTAGAGCGGACTATAGGTGGGCTCCTGAGCCCAGAACACCACACCCACACCCAAGGCAATACTGGCTGCCAGGCCCAACAGCAAACCCAATTGCCTTACAGCGGGCAAACGACTGACCTCGCTGAAACGTTGCATTGTCTTACCTGGTTCTATTAAAGCCATGAAACTCTATTCCTTTACACTTTACTTAAATACACACTTCATATAATCACGCTACCTGGGGCCGGTCACACACCCCAAACCCGCTCACGTTAATGATGCCCCTGCGCTCAGACCTACACATTCACTAGGCTTAATTACACACTATCTGAGCCTCATTACAATAAGCTCAATTACGCTATCTATACCGCATTACACTCTCTGTTCCTAATTACATTAAGCTTAACTGCGCTGGCTAGGCCTCATTAAGCTATCTATACCTCATTACAATCAGATTAATTGCGCTGTCTCTAGTTACGAGCTTTCTAGGCTGCAAACGATCGAGGCCTACAAGCACATGAGTAGACGCGCTAGACCTGCATATTCATCACTTCCTTATAAGCAGACAACAATTTGTTGCGCACTTGGGTCACTGCCTCAAAGGATAAACTGGCTTTTTGCATGGAGACCATCACTTGAGCCAGGTCAGTATTTTCATCTCCGGATGCATAGGCGAGAGACATTTCAGCAGATTTCTGCTGGGTTTCTGTCACTGCTGTCAGGGAATTATTTAACAGACTCCCGAAAGCCAGGCTATCTTGTGCCCCCTCAAGCCGGGTGGGCGCTGTGCCGATATCACCGGTTGCGGCGATCTGCATGGACCGCATCTGCTGCAGTACCTGATTAATTTCCATACTCATAAATAAACTCGCTTCTCAATAAATTCAAGCCAAGGGGTTCAGCACACTTTTAGCTGGGTACGGCTATCCCGGCCTCTTTAAACCGGGCCAGTTTGTAGCGCAAGGTCCGCGGACTAATGCCCAACCGTGCGGCCGTATCTTTCCGACAGCCTTTTTCTGCTTTTAATGCATCAAATATCATGGCCTGTTCCCTGGCCTTCAAACCCGTCCCCAAGGCGGGTTCAACTTCCAACTCATCTGAATTGGAATCAACCGGTGCCGATAGGTCTTCGAACATGATAGCCTGATCATCCAGGTTCGATCCGGTTCGCATGATCAATGCCCGTTGCACCACGTTTTCCAGCTCTCGGACATTTCCAGGCCAGGTATGCGATGATAATTTCAATAAAGCCGATTGCGTGAACTGCAGATCTTCACCGCCAGCAAAATGACGTAAAAAATGCTGCGCTAACGGGACCACGTCCCCGGGTCGCTGGCGCAATGGCGGTAAATGCAAGGGAAATACGTTCAAACGATAGTACAGATCTTCCCTGAATCGGCCCTGGGTCACTTCTTCTCTTAAGTTCTGATTGGTCGTGGCCAATATGCGGACATCCAGGTCCACGGATTTATTTCCGCCCAGGCGTTCTACCACCCGTTCCTGGATGACCCTGAGGAGTTTCGCCTGCAAGCTGAGTTCCATCTCCGAGATTTCATCCAGAAGCAACGTCCCACCATTCGCCTGCTCAAATTTACCTGCGTTTGCCTGAACCGCACCGGTATAGGCGCCTTTTTCATAACCAAATAGAACCGCCTCCAACATATTTTCCGGTATCGCCGCACAATTAATCGCCACAAACGGCCCGTTCGTTCTTGGAGAGTGGTCATGGATCAGCCTGGCAAAGACTTCCTTACCGCTGCCGGACTCGCCGCTGATCATCACTGTTGCATCAGACAAGGCAACCCGATGCGCCATGTTGACTATTTCCTGGGTACTCTTATCCTCGGCAATCACATCGTCTGCAGACTGGCGATAGTCCGTTAACCGCTTGGCCAGGTTAACCAGGCTGTCGGCTTCAAAGGGTTTCACCAGATAGTCAGCCGCACCTTTGCGAATAACCTCGACGGCAGCAGCCACATCAGCATAAGCTGTCATCAATACAATCGGAATATCACTGAACTGACTGCGGACTTTTTCCAGCAGTTGCATGCCATCCATTTCCGGCATCTGCACGTCTGTAATAATTAAATCAGGACTTTGGTTTGCCAGGACCACTAAAGCTTCTTTGCCATTATTCACGGCTAGGGTCTGGTAATCTGCAAAACCAAGGGTATCGCAGATGGCCTCTCTTAAAATATCGTCATCTTCGACGACGAGTATGGTAACGGCTTCATTCATCATTTTACTCTTCCTGCAGTTAAATACGTGCGGCGGCCTCGCCGGTGACGGTTTCCTCAACGGGTTGCGCCAGACGAATTCTTGATATGGGTAGGTGCAGGGTGAAAACCGCCCCGCCTGAATCGCCGTTTCGTACCGACAATTCTGCGTCATGACTTTGGGCAATCATGGCTGCCAGTGCCAAACCCAAACCCGTACCCCCCTGTCTGGTGGTATAAAACGGGTCAAATATATGTTCAATGATGGCACCATCAACACCAGGCCCATTGTCAGCAATGGTGATATCCAGGGTTTTTATCTTGAGCTCAGCAGCGATGCTTAACTCAGGCTCTGCGACCATCTGTACCGCGTTCTCAGCGATACTGACCAAAGCAGATAACAAGGCCTCCCGATTGGCCTGCAGCAATACGTCTTTTTTAGGAATCTGCTGCGACCAGACACCCGACCGCTGCTGCAACATTGGCAACACCGATAATTTCAAAGATTCCAGTAGTTCATAGAGGGAACAATCCTCCGTGTCCACCTCACCGCCTTGCACAAAACTGAGCGAGCTATTCACCAGGCTTTCCATATGTTTGAGGCTATCGGTGACTTTACCGGTCATCCGCAAACGATGCGTGACTGACAGTTGCTGTCGCGACAATTGGCCCATATAAAGTAGTGCTGAACTCAAGGGCGTTCTAATCTGATGCGCCAGCCTAGCCACCATCTCGCCCAGGGCTGATAACCTTTGCTTACGATTACTGGCTTCCTGAGCTGCATGAGCCTCAGTGACATCGGTAATCAAGACCACCTGGTCGCCATAACTATCACGAACCTGATTAGACAACGTAATGCGCTTGCCGGATCTCAGTGTTAATTGCTTGCCATCCGGCGCGATGGCAGCCGCCTGTCGACGGATCACCTCGAGGAAATTCTCATCTAATAAAGGTTCACTGAGCAGATTACTCGCAACCGGATTAGCTAAAATCACCTGGTGCTGATGGTCGAGAACGATGACTCCGCCGGGGAGCGAATCAAGCAGCGCGGTCAGGCGAATGGCCAAGCGCTCTTTTTCAGCGAGTTCTCTCGACCGAGCGGCCCTGGCAGTGGCTAACTCGGTATTGAGTTCACGAACCTGATCCTCCAGCTCGCGATACGAGTCGGTCAGCCGCCCAGATAGATCATTGAATGCAATGAAAGCTTCCTTCAACTGGCCTTGCTGGTCCAATGGAGTCGCTGACGAATCAGACATGCGTTACTCATTAATTTGAATATTGCTTTTTATATAGCAAACAGCATGCCGATTTTATTTCTACATTAAATTCAACAGGTTATGAAAAACAATTGCTTTAGTGCGGCGGATATGTCAATTAAATGACGCTCTCAGTCACGTTGGATATCGAGCTTTCTCATTTTTTCCACCAGGGTGGTGCGTTGCAACTTCAATAGGGCGGCTGCTTTGGTCACCACCCCATTGGTCCTGTCAAGGGCTTCGAGTATTAACTGGGTTTCGATGGAAGTCACGTAGTCCCGAAGATTCAAACCACTGTCTGGAATTAACTGGTCACTTCCCCCAGTTGATTCAAAAGGGATAGGATAATCCGCTTCTTCGCCACGATATTTGTTCGGCAGATGCCTGCGATCCACTTCCTGTCCGGGTAACAGGATCGACAGCCGCTCCACCAGGTTGATCAGTTCGCGCACATTACCCGGCCATTCATAATCCTGCAAAGCGGCCATGGCCTTATCGGTGACGGTAAATTTCTCAGTTGGATCGAACGGTAGCATCATCCGGTTGATTAGCAGGGGGACATCATCGGCGCGATCTCTTAACGGTGGCATATCAATGGGAAATACATCCAATCGATAGTAGAGATCCTGGCGGAAGCGATTGCTGGCAACCAACTCATCCAGGTTTTGGTGGGTTGCCGCAATGATCCGCACATCGGCCTGGAGGCTAGATGCACCACCCACTCGCTCGAAAGTCTTTTCCTGTAGTACCCTAAGTAGTTTGACCTGCATATCCAATGGCATATCACCAATCTCATCGAGAAACAGCGTACCCCCTTTAGCCATTTCAAAACGCCCTTTACGCGAGGCAATGGCACCGGTAAACGCGCCTTTTTCATGACCAAACAATTCTGACTCAAGCAGTTCAGCAGGGATTGCACCACAGTTCACCGGAACAAATGGGCCATCGCTTCGACTGGAACAATTATGAATACCCAGCGCAACCAGCTCTTTACCGGTTCCTGTTTCACCAATGATCAGTACACTGGCATCGCTGGGCGCAACGCGTAACACCAAATCCCGCACATCGCGCATCAATACAGAATCACCAAACAGTAATTCTTCTAGTGTCTGGAGGGGTGTTACTGAACTCAAGGCTGGCTTATTCCTGTGACTTTTAAGGTTTATTGCGAGCCCCGGTCTATTACGACCGGTTCTCAAGCCTCACCAGTGACGCATTCGGAAAACCGGGGTCACTCCTAAACACTTCATGGGGATCAGCTATTGTTTTAAAGCAGGGTCACTTTACCTTAAATTAACAAAAGTAAACAGGATTGCAAATCAGGCAATGGCCAGCAAAAGTGCAATTAATTACTCCGCTTTCATCCTGGCCATGGCGACTTCTCGGCGATGATGCCGGAAAACAAGCCGACCCATCAAGGAATCCACCGCCTCACTGTGCTCAACAAAACTCATGGTCATTCTGCAGTCAGAACTGGCTCGGGAAGGTTCACGCCCAACGATCAAACCGATAAACTGCAGCGGCCTGGGAACCTCATTCAAAAGATAGAGGTCCAACTGGATAAGCTGCTCGGGATGCAGGTCATCTTCGCTCATCTCCCAACTCAAGCCCTTGGCGCCGATGCGGACTAATCTCTCCTCCGGTAGAATCGCCTGGGATCTCAAAAGGTCACTCAACAGCTCAGTGAGCAGGGTCATCTTCTGGTCAAGGCGCTCGATTTCGGTCGCCAAGGGTTCCAGTTCCGGCTCGACATCCAAAACCCGGTCATCGTTCAACAACACAGACTGTAGCAGGGAAAGATTACGCTGATTGAGTTTTAACAGGGTCGAGCTGCCAGGCAGTTCCGAAAGCCGTTTCCAGCTCAATGGCAGGCTGTCATGGAAGGACAAGCCTTCAGCAAATGGATCGGGTGCGTACTTCATCAAAGCATCAAGTTTCTCTGTTTAAGCGCTCATCCAACCGAACGCCGGCACGCCATGATAGATTGGTGTTATAACCTGTTCAGAGCGTTCTTGTCCTGGCCCGTTCTTCTGTATACCTTATTCTTATGCGAACTCAAACCCTATCTTTACCATTTCTTGTTTAAAACTAACGCCTATATCCCGGTCTGCAGATAGGTATCAACCATCTTATGTTTCTGGTGCACGCTGCGAAGTTGTACTTCCAGTTTATCCCGGAGTTGACAGATAACGGCCACCACACGCTCATTTTCACGTAATAAATGTCGAATTTTCTCAATCGCCAATGCCGTATCATCCGGGGTCAAGGGCGCTGCAAAACAGGTTTGCAGTTGCAGATCCCGACGGCGTTGCAGCTCAGCGAGTTCTGTCCAGTCCTCCTGCTCTGCCAAGGCCAGCATCTGCCGGGTCAACTCTGCAATCTCATCAAGCTGGCGTAATCGCAGCTCAGCAATTTTCCCAACGGCAGGGAAAACAGCCACTTCAGGTCGGCTTGGCATTACTTACGGTACTCTTCAGGAATGCCTTTCCAACCCGACTCGATTTCACCCAGCAGCCCCAGCACTTCATCCAGACGAACAACGTCAGTTTCTATATTAGCCTCGCTCAAGCGCACTTCCATATAGCTATAGAGGTCTGCCAGATTGGTAGCAAACTCGGCATCGATACCTACATCCAGACTGACTCGAAGATATTCA
>CAZGCW010000093.1:7709-14684 GCA_964524295.1 uncultured Pseudomonadales bacterium | reverse complement strand
CGCCTCGCTGGCACTACCCAAGACCCCGACCTCAAAAACTACCAGGCCTACCCTGTTTCAAAAGACAGTTTTAAACGAAAAGTTTTCAGGGACCTAAGCGGTCAAACGGGCTGGCGCAGACTCAAGTCAATCGGTCGGTCCATCAGAAATTATCGCAACCTGGATGTTGAATCCCAAAAAGCCGTTAGAGGCGGCTTAATAGTTAATCTGGCGTTATTGGGTCTGTTTATCTACCTTCAGGTTGCCTGGCTTATGCTGATCTGGATTGGAGCATTTGCAACAACCCACATGTTATGTACACGGTTAAGACAAGTCGCTGAACATGCTGCTGTCCCTGACCTATATGATAAAGATGCCAGGCAGAATACCAGAACACTTAAAACTGATTGGTGGGAGCGCCTGTTAATCGCTCCCCATCAAATCAGTTTCCACATGGAACATCATTTAATGCCAAGTGTCCCAATGTATCACCTACCCTTACTGCATCGTTTACTGGCTGAGCAAGGATACTTCAAGAATATGACGTTTACTCGCGGATTCATTCCCTTATTCAAAGAAGTAACGCTATGATTGATTCACCTGCCTGGTCATGACCCAAAAAACCGATGGTCACTAAACAGGGAACCATACAACTGCGATTGCTTTCACCGTCCTTCAAAGGACGGTCCAAACTCAGAAACAAGCTTCGTATTCGAGTGTCAGCGAGCCGGGCAAGCCAGCATCAGGAAAAACACTGAATATCTGAACTCATACCCTGAACCCATAAGACCATTGCCTTGACTAGACCGCTGGCTCCGCTAGATCAAATTCGGAGTGTAATGCTCGAGCGGCCAACTCCAGGTATTTCTCATCTATTACCACTGATATTGCTATTTCGGAAGTCGAAATCATCTGGATGTTAATCGATTCAGCTGCCAGCACTTCGAACATTTTACTGGCCACACCTGCATGTGAGCGCATGCCGACACCAACAATGGACAATTTGGCGATACTGGTATCTCCACTGACCTCTCGAGCCCCCATGGATGCAGCTATTTCCTCTAATATAGCCGCGGCCTGATCATAATCTTGGCGAGCCAGTGTAAAAGTGAAGTCAGTGCTTCGATCTGCGGACACATTCTGAACAATCATATCTACTTCAATATTTGCTGCACTAATAGGACCCAATATGGTCGAAGCGATACCTGGCAGATCCGGTACGCCCAGCAGCGTTAACTTCGCTTCATCTTTCGTGAAAGCTATGCCTGAGATTAATGGTGCTTCCATGGTGATATCTTCCTCTCTTGTGATCAGCGTACCCGTTGATTCGCTAAAACTGGATAGTACCCTTAACGGTACATGAAACTTACTGGCCAACTCGACAGCCCGGGTATGCAGTACTTTCGACCCCAGACTGGCCAGTTCCAACATTTCCTCAAAGGTGATTCTTTCAAGGCACCGAGCGGTTTCGACTATTCTCGGGTCCGTGGTGTAGACGCCATCCACATCCGTATAAATTCGACACTCATCGGCATCCAGGCCAGCTGCCAGTGCAACCGCGGTCGTATCGGACCCGCCCCGACCCAATGTGGTGATATCACCAACCTCGTCAACACCTTGAAATCCAGCAACAACGGGTACCACACCCCCGGCTAATTCCACTTCTAACCTAGCCGCATCCAATTCCATAATTCTGGAACGGTTATGTACATCATCCGTTTTAATGGCCACCTGGGCACCTGTAAATGACTTCGCTGTCTCGCCAGATCTCGACAGAACCATGGCTACAAGCGCGATACTCACTTGTTCGCCAGTCGATAACAAAACATCGAGTTCCCGCCGAGTATCGATCTCTGGTACTTGAGCCTCATCGGCCAGTGAAACTAATCGATCCGTTTCATCACCCATGGCTGAGACGACCACCACAACTTCGTTACCCGCTTTACTTTCTTTACGTACCTTTGCAGCCACGTTCTCCATGTGTTTGATAGAGGCGACTGATGTCCCTCCAAACTTCATGACCAACCGTGCCATAGTATTTCCCTAACAATGATTCATCATTAATTATGTCAAGGCAACCTGGTGATACGACTACGACTGTAGCCGCTCCTCCAGATAACCCCGAACGCTGGCCAGAGCCTCCGGTAAGGCCTTGACGTTTGACCCACCAGCCCGCGCCATATCTGCGCGCCCACCTCCTTTTCCGCCTATCTGGGCGGCAATGAAGTTGACCAGTTCTCCTGCATGTACCCGATCAGTTAAATCTTTGGACACCCCTGCGATCAACGATACTTTTGCTTCATCCGCTGCGGCTAAAACAACCACGCCGCTATCCAGCTTGTTTTTAAGTCGATCAAGCGCATCAGGTAGAGACTTTGGGTCCGCCCCATTTAACTGGTTAACTAACAAATGCGCCGGACCGATAGGCACGGCTGAGGCTAAGATATCCTGGCCTTCCCCACTGGCAATTTTAGCGTTTAACTGGCTGATCTGCTTTTCTAACTTCCGATTATCATCCAACAGCGTTTTTAGCCTGCTGGCATACTCAGATCGGTCAACTTTCAAGACAGAGCCCATCGCCGCTGAGGCTTCATCGAGTTCCTGCATATCCCGCAGGGCCATCTCGCCCGTGACCGCTTCTATCCTGCGCACACCGGAAGCAACGCCCTGTTCTGACTGAATTCTGAACAGCCCAATATCACCGGTACGCTCGGCATGAGTACCACCACACAATTCCACAGAAAAACCATCACCCATCGTCAACACTCTGACTTCTTCCGAGTATTTCTCCCCAAACAATGCTAAAGCACCCGTCTTCTTTGCCTCGTCTACCTTCATAATGTCGGTTCTGATCACAGTATTCTTCCTGATATGGTCGTTCACCAGCCTTTCTATCGCCCGAATTTCAGACATCGTGACCGCTTCAAAATGGGAAAAATCAAACCTTAACCGCTCCGACTGAACCAACGATCCCCGCTGATTAACATGCGTTCCGAGAACCGATCGCAATGCAGCATGCAATAAATGGGTCGCAGAATGATTTAATGCTGTGGACTGCCGGGCACCCGGTTCAACTTCAACGGTGACTGTGTCATTTTTTTTGAGTTCACCTGAATCCACATTAACTAAGTGAACATGCGCATCCCCCTGCCGGACGGTACCGAGTACTTCAACTTGCAAATTCTCTGCGGCAAAAACGCCGCGATCCCCGGTCTGTCCACCACTTTCGGCATAAAAAGGGGTTTGGTCTAAAACAACCAATGCCTGCTCTCCTGAGGTTATCTTGTCGACCTCAGTACCATTGACGATCACCGCCCGAACCTGACTACTGGCTGTCAGTGCATCGTAGCCAATGAAATTGGTTTCAATATCAAGCG
Organism: uncultured Pseudomonadales bacterium; assembly: GCA_964524295.1. Taxonomy (GTDB): domain Bacteria; phylum Pseudomonadota; class Gammaproteobacteria; order Pseudomonadales; family Azotimanducaceae; genus UBA9926. The sequence goes on along the minus strand of CAZGCW010000093.1, from coordinate 11,328 downwards.
CCAATTCCGTCTCAGCTTGACCGGAAAATTTACTCGCCGCCCGAGCTCGTGAACGCTGTTCCTGCATGGCTTGATCAAATCCGTCCATATCGAGGCTAAGGTCATTTTCCCTGGCAATATCACCCGTTAAATCCGTCGGAAAACCATAGGTATCATAAAGTTTAAAGATCACCTCCCCGGGGATGACTGTTCCTTCAATGGTTGTCATCGCAACATCAAGAATTTTCATTCCTTGATCCAGCGTCAACTCAAACTGTTGTTCCTCCTTGAGCAAAACCCGTTGAATCTGCTCAGCCGTCTGCACTAACAACGGATAGGCCTCTCCCATGACACCACACAGAGTTGGAACCAATTTGTTGAAAAAAGGTTCACTTGAGCCGAGCTTATGTCCATGCCGCAAAGCTCGGCGGATAATCCTTCTCATGACATAACCTCGACCTTCATTGGATGGCAGTACGCCATCGGCAATAAGGAAGGAAGCAGAACGCAAATGGTCAGCAATCACTTTGTATGATGGGCTCGAACGCTCAATAGAACCGAGCAGACTGGCTGCATCGTTGGTTAAAGGAACAAATAGATCCGTGTCATAGTTATTATGGACATGCTGCAAAACGGCCGCGATCCGCTCTAACCCCATGCCGGTGTCCACACAGGGGCTGGGTAATGGCGTAAGGTTACCTTCTGAATCACGGTCATATTGTGTGAAAACCAAGTTCCATATTTCGACATAACGATCCAGGTCACCATCCTCGGAGCCGGGAGGACCGCCTGGAACAGATGCTCCATGATCATAGAATATTTCAGAACAGGGGCCACAGGGACCCGTGTCTCCCATCATCCAAAAATTATCATCATCACCTAATCGGGTAATTCGGGCAGGATCGAAACCGATATCTTCAACCCATATCTTCTCAGCTTCGTCATCGCTAGTGTGAATGGTTACCCAAAGTTTATCTTGCGGAACCAAGAGCACCCCGGTCAGAAAGTCCCAGGCAAAACGGATAGCTTCTTCCTTAAAATAGTCTCCAAAGCTAAAGTTCCCTAACATTTCAAAGAAGGTATGATGACGAGCCGTATAGCCAACATTATCCAGATCATTATGCTTACCACCCGCTCGGATGCATCTCTGACAACTGGCTGCCCGGGTATAGCCTCGGTTTTCCTTCATGGCAAAAGCTTCTTTAAATTGCACCATGCCGGAATTTGTAAACAATAATGTGGGATCGTTATCAGGCACGAGCGAAGCCGAGTCCACAATTTCATGGCCTTGGTCACTAAAGTAGCTTAAGAATGCTTTTCTAATTTCACGGCTATTCATGTCGCCGGCTCCGTTTCAAAAATCCCAGGAAATACACACATCCAACCAGAATCATAATGGCGAATCTGTTCGTAACAGAATTGGTCGGCGGGCATTATATTATAGTATCGCTGAAAATATCGTACTCAAAAGCAGAAATCATCGTACTGATTAACCGAAATCAGCGTATTCTTTGGCCGAAATCAGCGCGCTAATCAATTGAATGCCTACTTATCGATGCCGACTCTCGTTTCTAAGAATTGAATCCATTTTGAACAGCGGATTAGTGCTAGACAACCAAGATTAATTTATCTACGACAGGAAGGGTGCTGAAAAACAGAGCCGGGGCAGGAAGAATTCACTACCTAAGGCGAAAAATAGCCCAGAAATACTCCCCCAGCCGACACACAAGCGAGTCAACCAACGCATGCTCTTGATGGTGTCGCTCTCATCACTAATTGAGCATTGATCCTAGTTCGGTTTACAGCACGCCGGAAATCTGATCAAAAGTAAACCCGCGCTGCTGAAGAAACCGAACGCGCCGCCCCTTCTCTTTTGCACTAAAGGCTGGCTTCGTCGACAGATCAACACCAAATTTCTTCTCCAGTACAGAATCCGCTAGAACCGACCAATCAACTTCGGATTGCTCAATAGCAATTCTGATTAACTCCGGGTCCACTTCCCGCATTTGCAGCTCCCGGCGGATTTTCAGGGGCCCTTGGCCTTTTCCAATCCTGGAATTCAGCAACGCTTCCGCAAGCCTGGCGTCACTCTGCAGGCCTTCTTCTGTCAACCGACAAACCTCATGCTCCACCAGATCACTACAATCCCTAAAACGATGATTGAGTTTACGGTGCAACTCTGCGACTGCATGTTCACGCCGCGCCAGCAAATCCATAGCCGCCCGTCTTATATCATTGCCTGATATCAAGTCAGTGTCAGCTGTATCAACCACTGGACTATCTGTTGATCCTGGACTGCAGTTTAGCAAACCGAACTACTGACCACCGGTTATCGGTGTGACATTATCCTCGTCTGAATCATTCTCTGTCGCATCTTCATCAGAACCAGAATCAAGTAATTTAGAACGAATCAGGCTTTCTATTTCACTGGCCATTGCGGAATTTTCTTGAAGAAAATCACAGGCATTTTTCTTTCCCTGGCCGATTCGATCTCCATTGTAGCTATACCATGCACCCGCTTTATCAACCAACCCTAACTGAACACCCAGATCAATAACTTCACCCAGTCTGTAGATGCCCTTACCGTACATGATTTGGAATTCAGTCTGCTTAAATGGCGGAGCCACTTTGTTTTTAATGACTTTTACCCGGGTTTCATTGCCGACAATTTCATCGCCTTCCTTAACCGCACCAATGCGTCGAATATCAAGCCTGACTGAGGAGTAAAACTTAAGTGCATTCCCACCCGTGGTTGTTTCCGGGCTACCGAACATCACCCCTATCTTCATTCTAATCTGGTTAATAAACACAACCAGCGTATTAGAATTCTTGATATTAGCTGCCATCTTCCGTAAGGCTTGACTCATCAGCCTGGCTTGTAAGCCAACATGATGATCGCCCATATCACCCTCAATTTCAGCTTTAGGCGTTAACGCTGCTACAGAATCGACAATAACCACATCGACGGCACCAGAGCGGACAATCATGTCGCAAATCTCCAGAGCCTGCTCGCCTGTATCCGGTTGCGATACCAGTAAATCGTTAATATTAACGCCGAGATTCTGTGCATACAGGGGATCCAGAGCATGTTCGGCATCAATAAATGCGCAGGTTCCACCGATCTTCTGGCATTCCGCAATGACCTGGAGCGTCAAGGTCGTTTTCCCCGAAGACTCTGGACCATAGATCTCAACAATACGTCCTCTGGGCAGGCCGCCAATACCCAGCGCCACATCCAGGCCCAGTGAACCAGTCGAGATCGAGGGGATTTTTTCCTGTGGTGAATCACCCAGTCGCATCATGGCACCCTTGCCAAACTGGCGCTCGATCTGCGACAAAGCCGCAGATAATGCTTTTTCCTTATTATCGTCTTTATTCATATCCATCATGCTCTCCGTGTTGCCATTTCTGTCAATGGACCTGTTACAGTCCTGAATGATTAAAGTTTTTTCTTTGTTGTAAATTCAGCTGTCAATTTTAGTGTAAATTGAAATTTTGTTGTTGATGCGAATGACGCTTACCGCCGAAGTGCGGGTTGTTCGGTTTATCACATCCCTCGTCTTGAGTACTCAGTCCTCGTTTTAGGTCCTCGTTTTAGGTCCTCGTTTTAGGTCCTCGTTTTAGGTCCTCGTTTTAGGTC
>CAZGCW010000093.1:2101-7609 GCA_964524295.1 uncultured Pseudomonadales bacterium | reverse complement strand
CTCGCCTTTTTGACTACTGCACAGACTAAGTGCGTCTAATTTTCTGGCAATTCTTATGCAACTCTTATGCAACTCGTTTGCAACTCTTATGCAACTCTTATACGAATCTGATGCAAATCTGGGCCTGTAATTGATCGCTACAAGGCAGAATATCGACGTGCCATGGTCACAGGCTTAAGTCACTACTTTAACCTAAACACTGGTTATACGTACAGTATTATTTTCAACAATTTTATACAGCTGATTTGGTGTGATTATTACCGGTTATTGACCCTTTTTTCCGAAGCAGACCCCATCCAGAATGAATCTCAGAATAATCTGTTCTGATAGTGGGTGAAGTCTTGGTTTGGCTTTGCTAACCTTCAGCCTAACATCAACAGAAGGTCCCGTTGCACTTGAGCACTCCTGCCCATACACCCATGATGCAACAATTTCACAGCATCAAGGCGCAGCATCCTGACGCTCTTCTTTTTTACCGAATGGGTGATTTTTATGAACTCTTTTATGAAGACGCAAAAAAGGCAGCGCATCTACTCGATATTACCCTGACCTCCCGTGGCCAGTCAGCCGGAGTGCCCATCCCCATGTGTGGCGTACCGCACCATGCTGCAGATTCCTACCTGGCAAAACTGGTCAAGGAAGGCGTTTCCGTCGCTATCTGCGAGCAATTTGGGGACCCGGCCAGCACTAAGGGACCCGTTGAACGAAAGGTGGTCCGGATCGTTACCCCTGGAACCCTGACTGAAGATAGCTTACTTGATGCCCATAGTGAGAGCCTGATAGCAGCACTCATAACTGAAAAAGAAAAATGGGGAGTCGCCACCCTTAATCTCAGCAGTGGTCGCTTTGAACTATTTGAATCTGCAGATGGCGAAGCCGTCATCAGCGAGCTCAGTCGATTAGCTCCCGCAGAAATTCTAGTTTCCGATACCGAAGAAATACCCGATTTTCTCGTTTCTCATAGTGGACTCCGCAAACAACCGATCTGGTCGTTCGACCTGGCATTAGCCACAGAAAACCTGTGCCATCAGTTCGGCACCCGGGATCTATCCGGGTTTGACTGCGGTCGGGATTCCCAAGCTATCCGGGCAGCAGGTTGTTTGCTAGCCTATGTTCAGGAAACGCAACGTCGACAACTCCCCCACATCGAATCACTGCAGCGTATCCGGCATGAAGATACCGTTTTAATGGACGCAGCTTCACGTCGTAACCTGGAGCTCGTTGTCAACCTGCAGGGGCAACGAGAACACTCCCTACTCGCGGTTCTGGACCGGACCCAGACAGCCATGGGAAGTCGATTACTCGCCAGATGGTTAACCCAGCCGATCAGAAATCAGGACCTATTGAACCGTCGACTGGATGCGATCAGCTTTTTATGCGAACACTATCGGCACGAACCCCTGCAATTGATCCTGGCTAATATTGGCGACCTGGAACGAATCGTGGCCCGCATTGCCTTGCAATCCGCACGACCCAGAGACCTAATCCGCCTCCGGGATGGCCTTGTTGTACTGCCTGAGGTGGAAGACCTCGTCAGCGATACCCAATGCAGCCTGCTAGAGGAGATCAGACTCGACTGTACTGCCAGACCGGTTCTTGCAGACCTACTCACCAAGGCAATTATCGATAATCCCCCCATGGTCATCAGAGAGGGCGGGGTCATTAAGGAAGGTTACGACTCTGAGCTTGATGAACTGCGCAATATGAGTGAGAACGCTGCTGCATTTTTAGTCAAACTGGAACAGGAAGAAAAAGCCAACACGGGTTTATCTTCCCTTAAAGTCGGCTTTAACCGGGTACATGGCTACTTTATTGAAATCAGTAAAACACAGGCAGAATCGGCGCCCATTCACTACATCAGACGCCAAACCCTCAAGAATGTCGAGCGATTCATCACCCCGGAACTGAAAGCTTTTGAAGACAAGGCATTAAGCAGCAAAAGTAGAGCACTGGCCAGGGAAAGAAGCCTCTATGACGACTTGATGAACTTGCTTCTCGAACACCTTTCAACACTGAAGAAACTGGCTGAATCACTGGCACAACTCGATGTTCTATGCAGTCATGCCGAACGCACCCTCACCCTCAACCTGAATCGACCCGAATTACATGATGGGGCGTCCATCGAGATACAAGCGGGGCGTCACCTGGTCGTTGAAAGCATGCTGGAAACACCCTTTATTGCCAATGATGTGACCTTAGACGAGCAAACCCGACAGTTGATCATAACCGGACCCAACATGGGCGGTAAATCAACCTATATGAGACAGTCAGCGATCATTGCGCTACTGGCACATACTGGCTCGTTCGTCCCCGCTGAAAAGGCCAGGATTGGTGACCTGGACCGGATATTCACCCGTATCGGCTCCTCTGATGATCTAGCGAGTGGGCGTTCCACATTTATGGTCGAAATGACCGAAACTGCAGTGATTCTCAATAATGCCACGCATCGAAGCCTGGTACTGTTAGACGAAATCGGCCGGGGAACATCTACTTTTGACGGCTTATCGCTAGCCTGGGCAACGGCGGGCTATATCGCCAATAAACTCAAGGCGATGACCCTGTTCGCAACCCACTATTTCGAATTAACTGCCTTACCGGAATTGCTACCAGGGACTCATAATGTGCATATGACCGCCAAAGAACATGCGGATCGAATTATATTTTTATACGCCGTTCAACAGGGACCTGCCAGCCAAAGTTATGGTATTCAAGTTGCCAGGCTAGCAGGGATTCCCGCCCATGTTATTCGTGCCGCTCGAGACAAACTCACCCAGCTTGAACGTAACGAAATCAGCAGTGAAATGACTGATGCCCATGAAAAGGGAGACCCTCTGCAATCGGATCTCTTCCTGAAAAGCCACCCAGCCTGGAGTCAGGTCATCGCAACGCTTAAAAAAACAGACATGGATGAGATCACCCCGAAAGCCGCTCTCGATCTAATCTACGAGTTGCAGCAAACCATCCTAAAAGGATAAGTTGTATGCCTCAGAAAAGCTGCTAGAATGCGGACTTCTGACCAATATGAAAGCAGCGAGGCCCATCCATAAGAGATCGCATTCATTCGGAATAACATCTATAAGGGACAAAGGCGCACTCGATGCGTTACGATTTTAAACTAGCGTATAGGAACTACCACAATGACATTCGTAGTAAGCGATTCATGTATTAAATGTAAACATACCGACTGTGTTGAGGTCTGTCCGGTGGACTGCTTCTATGAAGGCCCTAATTTTCTAGTTATTCATCCCGATGAATGTATTGACTGCGCCCTGTGCGAACCAGAGTGCCCGGTTGATGCCATTTTCTCTGAAGATGAACTGCCAGAAAATGAGATGGAATTCCTGGAAATCAATGCTGAACTGTGTGAAGTCTGGCCTAACATTACTGAGAAGAAAGACCCTCTTGATGATGCTGAAGACTGGGCAGAGGTGACAGGCAAGCTCGATCATTTAGAACGTTAAAGCGATATTCCCAGATTCCAGCAACCGCTCAGACTGGGATGCTCAAAGGTGTTCTGAATTCGTGTGCTGAAGATTAAACGAGTTCGTTATTTCGGCAGATGCTTGCCTGGGTCTTCCGGTTTACCATCCCTGCGAATTTCAAAATGAAGCATTTCTACTTCTTCTGCCGTCATGCCTACTTCTGATATCACCTGCCCTTGGGAAACCTGGTCGCCTTCTTTAACTTTTAACTTGCGATTATTTCCATAGGCACTGAGAAAGTGTTCATCATGCTTGATAATAACTAATTTACCGTATCCCCTGAGATTACCCCCAGCATAAACAACCTTGCCCGAAGCGGAAGCTTTCACTGCGGTACCGGCCTTACTTTGAATATCGATACCTTTATTCACTTTGCCTGCCAAAGAAAATGGCTTAATGATTTTTCCGCGCACCGGCCAATGCCAGCTAAAATCGCTGGCAACAAAAGTTCTTGCGGGAGCGGCCTTAGGCTTGCTTTTATAGACCAAGCCCTGATTAGTCTTTGGTTTTGTCACCGACGAGGCGGATCTGGTTTTCCTCGATGACCTGGATTTGGACTGCTTCCCTTTTATCGCCACGCGCTGACCAACATAGATAGTATAAGGGGGTGATATGCCATTTAACCTGGCTACATCATGATAATCCTGCCCATATCTCCAGGCGATCGAATACAGGGTTTCACCGGGTCGCACTTGATGGTACTGACCTCTTTCACCAATCTGGCTCACGGGTGCCCGACCAGATTGGCTTTGACAGGCGCCTAAACCGACCAGAATAATCAATCCAGCCAGCAGTTTAATGAGTCGCTTTCCTGGATTAGTCATGCTTTGGTTCTGAAATTCTATTCAATGTAGTTACCAAAGCAAAACCTAGCAGTCCAATCAATAATGCCGTCACAATCATTGGATCAACTCCTCCTAGAATTTCATAAGTGTGCGGCATAACGGGCTCTTGGACCAGCGGTATCGACGAATTCTCACCTATCCGCTGGTAGGCCGAAATGACTTGCCATGGCCACAATTTCCATAGATACCCCAACATCAGTCCTACCAGTCCTAATAATAAGCCCTGCCGCGCCCTCTGAAACAGGGTGTGGAGTAGCTGGGAAAACACCAGCAAGCCAAATAGAGCCCCCAGCGCTATCGGAATAAGAATTGAATACTGATGCAGTTCCATTCCTTCCAAGACCGTTCCATGTACGCCGAGCAGCAGCAAAACCAAGCCACCGGAAATACCCGGCAGGAACCAGGCGAAAACACCAACGAGTCCACTCATAAAAAAATGCAGCGACGATGCCTCAACTACTCCAGGCTGCACCAGTGAAAACCCGAATCCACACAAAAAACCGCCCCCCATTGAGAATAAGTAATTAAGCCTGGGTTCCCAGTGTCGTGGCAACAAAACGAGCCCAGTCCCTAATACGATACCAAAAAACAGGGCACTGACAGCAATCGGAAATTCCGTCAATGCCGTACCAATGAAAACCCCGAAAGTCACCAGGGAAAAAACCATTGCAGAAAGTAGCAGCAGAAGAAAGCCGACATCGGCCTCTCGCCAAACGTTCTGGTCTCTACGTCGTCCGATCCTGAGCAAATTCGCTGGAGTCAATCGACTCAACGCCGTTAGCAGCCGCTCATAATACCCAGAGATCAAGGCGACAGTGGCTGCGGAAACACCCGGTACCAGTTCTGCCACACCCATAAATATGCCCACCAGAACGATCTGCAGAGTTTGCCTGAGCGAATTCAACTTTTACCCCCAAGAAGAGGAACAAAGCGCACTCGCTCTAAAACTTCGGTACTAAAGCCGTCTTCATTTCGCTGTACTAACGTTAATTCCTGATTTCCTGGAGTACCCACTGGCACCACTATACAACCTCCAGGCCTCAACTGCGCAACCAGTTCCTGAGGAATCTCCCGGGGTGATGCGGTCACCATAATCGCATCAAAAGGCTGCTTTTCCGGCCAACCGAGTTGACCATCATCATACTTGTAGCGAATGTGATTCAAGCCCAACAGTCTGAACT
>CAZGCW010000093.1:0-2091 GCA_964524295.1 uncultured Pseudomonadales bacterium | reverse complement strand
CAACAGTGTAGATGTCATCCATCAACTGAGCGAGGATAACCGTCTGATAACCTGAACCGGTGCCCACTTCCAATATACTTCGGGGTTGTCCCAGGTCCAGGATCGCCTGCGTCATTCTTGCCACAATATAAGGCTGCGAAATAGTCTGACTGTAGCCAATCGGTAACGCAGTATCTTCATAGGCTCGATGCGCCAGAGCCTCGTCGACAAATAGATGCCTCGGCGTAGACGCGATGACCTCAAGCAGGCTTTCATTGCTAATACCTTCAGCTCTGAGCCTGTCCGTCAGTCGATTACGCGTTCGTTGGGATGTCATCCCAACACCTGAAAGGTCTATCTTAGATACCACTGCTTAAATCCCCGTATTTCACCAGCTCTCTTAATACACTGGTCGCATAGCAACCAGACTGCAAACCAAACCTGATTTCCCAATCTGATCCGAGCTGATCCCATTCCAATGCGGTTGGCATTAACCTGTAATCCCTGAGACCCGGCTTGATACGAAATCGTTTTAGGCCAGCCACCCAATGAACGCAATCATCAGGTAAATCCTCTTCACCCTGCTGGGGATCCCTGCTCAGTCCGAACAGAACACCCTGCTGATTAGCATCAATTGCGTCCCAGCCTTTCTCTGAGATCTGCCTGGAAAGGTTGACATTGAACAGATAAGAACGCGCTGCGGAAAGCACTAAATCCCGCTTTTGACAGTGCCTTCGTTTACCACTCATTAATAACGCTGCCTGCTCAAGATTATTTAAATTTCGCCCAAACCGCTGTTCGCCAAAATAGTTTGGCACGCCCTGTGAACCGATCATCTCCAGCTTTTCGCTCAGATCACCCTCAACATCGCGCAACCTGATGATAAACTGATTCCCATATAGGTCTCCCTTGCGGATTTTTCGAGACGTCCGGTCAACCTGAAGTATTTTTACCTGATCATCCTCCAGGCGATGCCATTGATTCACCTGTCTTCCAGGTAGATAACAGCTAAAGGCCTGCTCAGTAACAGCATAGCGGTCTTTGCGTCCTGCGAAGCCAACATCCCGTTGGTCTACCTGGGCCAGATCAGCTATCCGTTTCGCTAGCCAGGCCGTATTCATATCCGTTTTTCTAATCCTCAGATAGGCATGCTCACCTATCGAGGTGGCTTCAATAGATTGCTCTACCACTTTAAAGTCGGCGGGTCGGCTCTTAACCCGTGCGACCATCTCGGGTCGGGCATGAGCATAGGAAAAATCCAGGGAAAAGCTCAAGAAACAGGCCTCAGCAGAACGATTGCCTGGGCGGCAATACCTTCTCCACGACCAATAAAACCCAACCGTTCAGTGGTGGTTGCTTTAACACTGAGACAAGCTGGGTCAATCCCTAAATCTGAGGACATCACCGTTCGAATCTGCTCAATAAAGGGAGCCAGCTTGGGGCGCTCTGCAATCACCGTGGTATCCGCGTTGGCAACGATATAACCTAAGGCTCGGGCACGCTCAGCCACATCAACCAGTAACTTCCTGGAATCAATGTTGGCAAATGATGCGTCGCTATCTGGATAATGAGTCCCAATATCGCCAATCGCCAGCGCCCCCAATATAGCGTCGCATAATGCATGAATCAAAACATCACCGTCTGAATGAGCAATGACCACCCGATCAAAGGGAATATCGGTACCGCCAAGGCGGATAACTGAGGCTGAGCCAGGAACACCGAGCGCATGAACATCATAGCCCTGTCCCACCTTCATAGAGGGCCTCGACTCATAAGAATAGCTTCTGCCATAACCAGATCCTCAGCAGTGGTAATCTTGATGTTGTCTGAATGACCTTCAACCAACCTGGGATGAAATCCTAGCCGCTCGATAGCCGAGGCCTCATCAGTTGCCCCAGGGAACTGCTCTAAAGCTTTCTTGAGAATTCCCAACCTAAACAACTGGGGCGTCTGTGCCAACCAAAGCTCGGAGCGATCCAGCGTCACAACACCATCCGCTTTACTTACTCTTTTAACGGTTTCTTTCACGGGTACGGCAAGGCAACCGCCTACCGGGTGATCATCCAAACCGGTGACCAGTGCCCTGACATCCTCAGAGCGCAAACAAGGCCT
>CAZGCW010000092.1:0-14739 GCA_964524295.1 uncultured Pseudomonadales bacterium | reverse complement strand
GGCCGGCTGCGCCCGATACGGCGACCCTTACGGGTGATATCATAAAAACTCCTGTAGGTAAAAAGCAATGATTGTTCTCAATAGCCTTTCTGGTCGGGCTATTTTACCGCGGCGAGTATAACACTGTTTTTTGCAATTGAGTGTCCCAGCAGAACCAAATAACATCAAAAGACCTCACCAAACAAATCCTCCCCTTCACCCGATTAAAATACCGCGCACGGCTTGCCTGCCTGGGCGCAAACCCTGAACCAAGTTGATACGAGAATCCCGGAATTTTCTATTACCGTCCAGACGGGCACACACAAAATCATGAATTTTATGAAATATTCATAATAATCAATAATTTACCTCTATTTATAGAGCTTGGAACCGGTCCTTTACTTGACTTTGAACGTAGAAATGTTAATGTCTCCAACCCGTTTTTGCAGCTCGTTATCAAGCAACAAGCGGCACTCCGAGAAAGGTGATAATTGCATTGCACCGTTTAATCGGTAGCGCTACCGGCATACTGACATGTACTGGCGTATTGGCAACTCATAAGAGTAGATTTGGTAATGAGATTGGATAGAAAAACCGGGTTTCCAGACCCCGTTGGTTTATATGACCCCAACCAGGAAAAGGATTCCTGCGGGGTAGGCTTTGTAGCACATGTAAAAGGCCAGGCAAGCCACCAAATCATGCTAGATGCCTACATGGTCAACAGCAGGATGGACCACCGAGGCGGCTGTGGCTTTGAGGAAAACACAGGTGATGGTGCTGGTATACTCACGGCTATTCCCCAGACTTTCTTCAGTGATATTGCAACTGATCTGGGCTTTTCCCTACCGGCTCCGGGTGAATATGCCGTTGGCAATATTTTTCTTCCCACAGACGAGCACCAGCGTAGGGACTGCAAACACGCCATTGAGCGACTGGCCGATGAGGAATCACTCACGATCCTAGGCTGGCGCACGGTACCAACCGCACCTGAAGTTGCCGACGTAGGCCCTGCTGCAATCTCCGCTATGCCCGCCATTGAGCAGTGTTTTATCAGTCAGCAGCTATTTTCCAACGAGGCCCATTTCGAGCGGGCACTCTATGTGCTCAGAAAACGTTTTACCACACTTTTAAGAGCGGACACGAACCTATCCCAGGCCCACCTGGTCTATGCCTGCAGTTTGTCGCCCAGGGTCATCGTCTATAAAGGCATGCTAACACCAAGCCAGCTGTTCCCTTTCTATCCTGATCTGCTAAATAAGAACTATACAACTCACCTGGCCATGGTGCATTCAAGGTTCAGCACCAATACCTTCCCATCCTGGGACCGGGCCCAGCCAAATCGGTTTATGAGTCACAACGGCGAAATCAACACCCTTATGGGCAATAAAAATTGGATGACAGCCAGACAAGGCGTTGTCGAGTCACCCCTATTTGGTGATGACATAGCAAAAATATTTCCCATAGTAGAGGCTGACTGTTCTGATTCAGGCTCCTTTGACAATGTTCTCGAATTCCTACTCATGTCGGGTAGAAGCCTCCAAGAAGCGGTTATGATGTTAATTCCGGAAGCCTGGCAATCCGACCACAATATGAGCTCGGCAAAAAGAAATTTTTACGAATTTCACTCAGCATTAATGGAACCATGGGATGGTCCCGCCTCAATTGCTTTTACGGACGGCAGATACATCGGTGCGGTGTTAGATAGAAACGGTTTAAGACCTTCTCGCTATTATCTCACTCACGACGATAAAGTCATCATGGCCTCTGAAGTCGGTGTTCTTCCTCTAGAGCCGGCAAGCATCAAATTCAAGGGTCGTCTTCAGCCTGGCAAAATGTTCCTGATTAATTTTGAGCAAGGACGCCTCATACCCGATGAAGAACTTAAGCAGGAGTATGCCTCGCAAAGGCCTTATGGTGATTGGCTGAAACGGCAGACACTCGACATTGCTGATTTCGATTCAGTTGACACACCGCCACCACCTTCTTCCATCTCGTTAATCAATCGTATGAAAGCCTTTGGTTATACAACAGAAACGCTTCAATTCATGCTCTTGCCGATGGTCACCGACCAACGCGACCCACTCGGGTCAATGGGCAATGATTCTGCCCTGGCCTGCCTTTCCGACAAATCGAGGCTGCTGTACGATTATTTCAAGCAACTATTCGCACAGGTGACTAACCCAGCCATCGACTCTATTAGGGAAGAAGTGGTCATGTCGCTGGCCTGCTTCATCGGCCCTGAAGGCAATCTCCTGGAAACCAGCGAACAACAGGCCCATCGACTCAAAATCGAACATCCTATACTGACTGACGAGGAGTTATCCCGACTGCGTCACGGTAGTGATAGAGGCTGGCAAAGCAAAACCATCGACATCACCTACCCGATGGAAGCGGGCGAGCAAGGCCTGGTAGTGGCCCTGGATCGAATCTGCACGGAAGCAACCGCTGCTATTGAAGCTGGCACCGCCTTGATTATTCTATCGGACAGGCAACTAGAAAAAGACAAGCTGGCACTGAGTGCCTTACTAGCCTGTGGTGCTGTACATCATCACCTGGTCGCGACGCATCAAAGAACCCAGATCGGTATCCTCATTGAAACCGGCGAGGCCAGAGAAGTCCATCATTTCTGCCTGCTTACCGGTTATGGTGCTGATGCCATCAACCCCTACCTGGCCTATGAGGCACTATGGCAGGCACGACAGGACAACATTCTCGACTCATCTATGTTTCCTGACATGACCAGCATTATAACTCAGTATAAAAAAGCGGTTTCTAAAGGCCTGCTCAAGGTGATGGGGAAAATGGGCATATCAACGCTGCAATCGTATAAGGGGGCGCAGATCTTTGAAGCGATTGGACTTGCTAATGACATCATTTCCCGTTGTTTCTCTGGAACTGCCAGCCGAGTAGAAGGTATTAACTTCTCCGTGTTGTATCGAGAGTCCGTGCTGAGGCACCAATTGGGGTTCCCGACTCGGACCCAGGATGACTCAAAAACACTACCCAATTCCGGTACCTTCCACTGGCGTAAAGATGGCGACACCCACATGTGGGATCCCACCAGCATATCCAATCTACAAATAGCCTCGCAGAATAACGACCAGGGCGCCTATCTGGCTTTTTCCTCTCATGCCAATGAACAGGCAACCCGTAAAGCTACCTTGCGAGGGTTATTAACTTTTAATCAAGATCTGCGGGCGGCTATTTCAATCGACTCGGTTGAGCCTGCCAAGGAAATTGTAAAACGGTTCTGCACCGGTGCTATGAGCCTTGGTTCAATTTCAACGGAAAGTCATGAAGCCCTGGCAATCGCAATGAACCGAATGGGCGGTAAATCAAACACCGGAGAAGGCGGTGAAGATTCAATTCGATTCAAGGTCATGGAAGATGGGGATTCCAAGCGATCAGCAATCAAACAGGTTGCTTCCGGTCGCTTCGGCGTTACCATTTGGTATCTCAGTAATGCAGACGAGTTGCAGATTAAAATCGTCCAAGGAGCCAAACCCGGAGAAGGAGGCGAGTTACCCGGTGGTAAGGTTGACCGCTATATAGCAAAAATCCGCCATTCCACGCCAGGCGTGGGTCTAATCAGTCCCCCACCGCATCACGACATCTACTCTATCGAAGATATCGCGCAACTCATCCATGACTTAAAAAACGCCAACCCAAAAGCGCGCATCAGTGTAAAACTAGGCTCAGAAATTGGCGTTGGTACGATCGCCGCTGGCGTCACCAAGGCTAAGTCTGATCATCTGGTCATTGCCGGTCACGATGGTGGTACAGGGGCATCGCCGCTCACCTCTATCAAGCATGCTGGCATGCCATGGGAACTTGGACTGGCCGAAACACATCAAACACTCGTAGCAAATAATCTCCGATCGCGGGTCGTGCTGCAGACAGACGGGCAGCTTAAAACCGGCCGAGATGTCGCCATTGCGGCTCTTCTCGGTGCAGAAGAGTACGGTTTTTCCACAGCGCCGCTGATCACTCTGGGTTGCATCATGATGCGCAAATGCCATCTCAATACCTGCCCAGTTGGGATAGCAACGCAGGATCTGGAACTGCGTAAAAAGTTTGCCGGCAAGCCCGAGAGTGTCGTCAACTATCTGTTCATGGTGGCAGAAGAGCTCCGCCAGATCATGGCTTCACTGGGTTTTTCCTCTGTTCAGGACATGGTGGGCCAGGTACAGTATTTGAATGTTGATTCTGCCCTTGAACACTGGAAGGCAGATGGGTTGGACCTCTCCAGCGTTTTGACTAAAGCACCCATCATCTATGAAGGGACCGATATTTATCAAACTCGCGAACAGAATCATGATCTTGATAAGGCGCTTGACAATCAACTCATAGAACTCGCCCAACCGGCTATTCTTCGCGGTGAAAGTGTGCACATTGACCTACCTATTATCAATACGAACCGAGTTGTTGGCACGATGCTTTCCCACGAAGTCGCAAAGGCAACTCAAGGCGAATTACTCCCTGATGATACGATCCATATCAAGCTGTCAGGATCAGCCGGCCAAAGCCTGGGAGCCTGGCTAGCTAAAGGTATCACCATCGAAGTCGAAGGCGATGCCAATGATTACGTCGGTAAAGGTCTATCCGGTGGCAGACTCATTATTTACCCTCCCAGAGAAAGTAGCTTCATCGCTGAAGAGAATATCTTGCTGGGTAACGTCGTCCTGTATGGGGCCACATCCGGAGAAGCTTTTTTCAGAGGTATCGCTGCCGAGCGTTTTTGCGTTAGAAATAGCGGAGCCATTGCCGTTGTCGAGGGTATTGGGGATCACGGTTGCGAATACATGACCGGAGGTACTGTTGTCGTATTGGGACCGACGGGTCGAAACTTTGGTGCTGGTATGAGCGGCGGCATAGCCTACATCTACGATCCCGAGCACGCCTTCCCAAAACAGTGCAATAATGAAACCTTTGAACTGGAAACTGTAACAGCCACAGACCTTGAGATGCTGTGGAATCTGATCAGCCAGCATCAAAAATTTACTGAATCCATTGTTGCCGGAAGAATACTGGGCAACTGGGAATCAGAAGCTAATGGTTTTGTCAAAGTCATGCCAACAGATTACAAACAAGTATTAATCAACGCCATGGAGTCGTCCAGCGGCAAGGCGAACCTCAATGGGTAAAAATACGGGTTTCAAGGAATATACCAGAGCGACTGTCCCCTACAGAAATGCGGCTGAACGCTTACTTGATTATAAGGAAATTTATACGACGCCTGAAGAAAGTCACTTGCAAACCCAAGGTGCGCGCTGCATGGATTGCGGCGTACCTTTTTGCCAGAGTGATCATGGCTGTCCTATCTATAACCTGATCCCTGAATGGAATGACCTGGTTTACAAGGGTTACTGGCGAGAGGCCCTTCACCGTCTACACAAAACCAACAATTTCCCCGAGTTTACCGGACGGGTCTGCCCTGCGCCTTGTGAAGGTGCCTGTGTTCTCGGTATCACCGACCCAGCCGTCACGATCAAAAACATCGAATCCGCCATTATTGATAAAGGCTTTGAAGAGGGCTGGGTTGTGCCAAACACACCAGAACTGCGCACCGGGAAAACGATCGCTATCGTAGGCTCTGGCCCCTGTGGTCTGGCGGCGGCAGCTCAGCTTAACCAGGCCGGTCACCAGGTTACTGTTCACGAACGTGCAGACCGACTTGGCGGCTTGCTGATGTATGGCATTCCCAACATGAAACTTGATAAACGCCTGGTTGAACGCCGCATTCAGTTGATGAGAGAGGAAGGCATCAGCTTCATCACCCATTCTGATATTGGTCGTGACATGACGCTGCACGCCCTATCTGAAAATAACGACGCCGTGCTATTGGCCACCGGCTCCACCCTGGCCAGGGACCTCGAAATTGACGGCCGCGAGGGTTCAGATGTGTATCTGGCAATGGATTTCCTGACAGCCAATACTAAAAGCCTGCTTGACTCGAATCTACGGGATGGCAACTATATATCAGCGAAAGATAAAAAGGTTATTGTCATCGGAGGCGGTGACACTGGCACAGATTGTATTGCCACTTCCTTGAGGCATGGCTGCAAAAGTCTGGTCAATTTTGAGATTCTCGCTCAACCTCCAGAACAGCGCGCTGAAAGTAATCCCTGGCCATTTTGGCCTGTCATCCACCGTTCAGATTATGGACATACCGAGTCGACCCACTTGTTTGGCGAAGACCCCAGAGTCTATTCAGTTTTGAGTAAAAAATTCACCCGGGACGAAACCGGTGCGCTCACGGGTATCATTACTGTCAATATTGATCACCAGTTCAACGAGATTCCGGGTACGCAACGAACCTGGCAGGCAGATCTGATACTGCTGTCCATGGGTTTCCTCCGCCCCGAGCACACGGTGATCGAATCAGCGGACTTGGAATTAGATGATCGTGGCAACTTCAGTGCAAACAAAGATGACTTCCGCACTTCTATGCCTAAAGTCTACGCCGCTGCGGACTGTCGACGTGGCCAGGATCTCGTCGTCAGGGCGATCAACGAAGGCAGAGAGGCAGCCAGGGCAATTGATATCGATCTCATGGGTACGAGCCAACTGCCTTAAGGCCGTTAGCCAACTGCGCCGCTTGAAGCTGGCTCAGTCGGTTATCAAAACTGACAGGAAAACGAAGCTAAGGATTCGTTACCAATCGGTGTCTGCACCCTTATTTCAATTGAACCCGCACCCGTTTCAATGCCTTCTTTAGCAAAAAGCCCGATTCCAATACTGGCGGGACGATCGCTATTACTAAAAGTAAACGTATCCTGACCTGAGATATCACAGGCTGTCGTGGTACCTGTGACAGCCACCGTCGTGCCGGATGCCAATCCCGCATTAAAACGATCGGAAATATCGATGGCAACTGACCCGGAACCGGACCGTAAGCTCACCGTATCACCCACCCCAGGTGCCACCTGCTGATCTTGCCAACCAATGGTGAAATCCTGGCCAGCGGGGATCACCGTTCCGTCATTAGCGTAAACATCAATAGTGGCATCAAATGCACCAGGCGCAACGCCCTCGTCTACAAGACCGGTGATATCAACGGAATCTATCCATTCTGAGGTCGCCGCATCACGCACACCAAACCGGGCAAATGATCCAGACATGAGTATCACTAGATCGCGACGAACATTAACCAGGTCACGACTACAATAACGTTCATTCTCATCGCAGACATCAGCGTCATTATCGCAAGTATCGGTTCTATCACTCACCTCTTCGGGGCAGAGGGTTCCGTTGTATATACCATTACCCTCATTAAAATAACCATCGGTTATAAAATCGATAAAGGTTTCCTCGTCACCGCCTTGCTGAAAACACTGATCAAGGACTTCATCCATGTCAGTGACCGGTGATTGCGGGCCATAACAGAGCGGGGATTCAAAATTTCTTGAGCCATCGACGACAGGATCACCATTACCAAAAACATTATCTTCATTTAGATCATGAAAAGCCTCAGGCAGGTCAACAAATGGGTCCCCAAAATCATACATACCGTTACCATTGGTATCGATGAAGGTTTCTTCTCCTTGCGCAAAAGCCAGGATCGATCCCCGCGCCCCATAAATCTGACCTAGCCCACCCAAGTAGGCTGATGCATCCGGCGATTGAGCTCTAGCATTGGCCAGACAAGGTCCTCCAGTCGTTGATAGAAACGGAGCAGTCGCAACACCTGGTTGCACTATCGCAGGTTCATCAGGGTTATTCTCGCCATCAGAACCCCCGGCTTCATCCAAATACATACGCGCATAGCTAATTAACAGATCGCCACTACAATCAACACTATCGCAGGCGATGCCTGTGGTCGTCGCGGACCAATCCCGAACAACCCCTCCACTACTGGCTTGCAAACTACTCCCATCGGCCTTTTCCACTCTGGTGATTAACAAGGGCACATAATCAGTCATTCCGGCCCCGGCTCCGTCAATGGTAACGGGTTCATCAATAATCCATGGTGTTGGGCAACTGGAAATATCGATTTCCTGGACCGTGGTATTCGGGTTCACTGGTAGTCTCGGTTCCTGACTGGTGAAGAGGACTGAACAGGCACCCGCACTGGTGTTACACGACGACTCAATTGCGCCGAACTCAGTTCGAAACTGGACTGTCGTGTCATCTGGAACCGGGTTATTAAAGGCATCGGCTAATCGAACGGTAACCTGACTGGTGGTACCGTCATAACGGTCGCCTTCGATATTCAGGTCGGTTGCAACCAGCGACATACTGTTCTGGTCAGGAACGCCTGTGTTGATTGAAAGGCCATCAGACAAAGTTTCAAGCGAGGTCTCGTCATCCTCTGTTTCACCATCTCCATCCAGATCAACATCGACACTGGCTCGAACTCGAACTGTAGTCGCGATCAGGCCTGCCTGAACCAAGGCAGTGACATTACCATCGGCATCCGTCAGATCATCAGAACCGACCAGGCTCACCCCACCCACAACCGAGGTCAGCTCAAAGCTCACCAGAGCATCAGCAACCGCTGCCCCCTGCACGTCAAGAACTTGGAAAACGACGATGGCCGTACTATCACCAGAGCCTCTAATCTGTATATCGCTCGGCGTCACACTGACAAACCGAATTGAGCCGATCATCGCCGATAAAACCTCGACATCACCACTGGCAACAACGCCGGTGCTGAGTTCTGTTGCCGTCACCGTATCCAACCCTTCACAACCATTAGCCACATAAGCTGACGTCACTACCCCCTGGGAATTAGACGTTCCTGTGGCCGTGATCTGGGCCAAATCATTATCGGAACAACCTGAAGTAAAGCCGACTTCAATACCGGATACCGGCACAGAATCAGCATCAACAACCAGCAAACTCACCATGGTGCTCCCCAGCGCTGACAGTGGATTTGCTACGAAATCTAGCTTTCCTTCCTCAAAAGTGGTTCCAACACCACAATCCATCGCTCCGGTTCCGCCTGAGCAGATACCTAGCTGCAGACCGTCTATACCCAATTCAAACTGTACAAACTCACTGGTACTACCGACGATAATCGCTAAGGTACCATTTTTAGAGGCCAGCGATTCCGGTGCTAACAATTCGTATTGTGCGGTCCCATCAGCCGTGACCGCTTCGTAGCTGGATTCACCCGCGTCGCTACTCGTGGAAGGCCGCAACAATCCCAGGGTGGTACTAATAAAGATTTTTCGATTCGGCAGAAGCGTTCCTGCTGAGTCGGTCACTTCAATGGATATCGTCGCCGGGTTGGCAGCCGTCACAACTCGAGCAACATCTTCATCTACCGGGATACCATTAAACGAAACTTTAACCGTTGCCGGGGTCTCGCCCTCCTCATTACCCAGACTTGCATAGACCACTGTATCAGAATTAAAAACCTGTCCTTCAATTACAATAGAGGCTTTCGCTGTGCCAGCACCAGAAACCGAACCTGCCGTTAGTACAACACTGGCAATGCCTTCGCTATTCGTCAGCGCCAGACCATTGGGTGGATACAAGTTACCTACATTACCATCGAGCTCAAACTGCACAATCATATCAACAACGGGTGTCCCATCGGACTGGGTTACCAGGGCTTGCAGTTCGCCCGTATATTCTGCATCCAATTCAACCGTAGATAATGGATTATTAGTAATCAGGGTCGTCTCAATTGAAAGATTACTCGATCCTTCACCTGCAAAGGGCTCATCACCGAGCGTTTCAAAAGCGATGGTATTGTCCGCATTCGACAACTGAGCTATACCTGCAATGGTTGTACTGGCAGAGATTGATCCAAATCCAGCGGAAGTACCTGCCATCACCGTGGTCGATGCAATGCCGTCCAGGGTAATATTTTCCGTTTTGCTCAGTCGACCTTCTCCAGTCAGAATAAAACTAACCAGAGCACCATCAATTAATTCACCTCGATCGTTTTGAACAACCGCTGATATAGACTCCAGATTACTATTACTCACCGGTGAATCGGTGACCAAAGCACCGGGAACGGTCTCTAGATCGGGGACTCCCAAATACAATAAAAGACGAGCCACCCCTAATCCATCAGATTCAAATCCAAGGACATTACTGGTTAATGAATCGCCATCAACCGTGGCCGAGGCAGTCGCCTCACCCGCACCGGCTATATTCCCTGATCTTAATTCGACCACGGCAATGCCCGAGTCATTGGTTAATGCGGTCAGTTCGGCAACCGAACCGAGTGTGGCTGCAAAGGTCACCACAATCCCCGTCACTGCGTCCCCATTTGAATCTTTTACTTCCGCCGTCAAGTAACCTACTTCATAACCGTTGACCGCGGTAATGGCAACGGAATCTTGATCCAGGAGCGCCAGGGTGATCGAACCCGTGGCGCTGCCACTGCCGTCACCACCTGAGCCGCCAGTCAGCCCACCCTCACCTGAACCGCCACTTTCTCCCCCACAGGAAAACAAAACTGTAACCGTCAGCAGCGCCGCTAATTTCATTACCAATCGCAGTAGCATGATCTTCTCCATAACATTTTCGTCCGCTGATCGTTGAGGCCCGGAAAAGCCCGCCTACCCATTTTAAAATAAGGAAATGCCGACAATAGCGCTTCCTGGTGAAGGTTATTATCTATCCTAATCCATCTCATATTCTCGATCCATTTAAACTCTGGGTGCGCCAGGCCAGTGCCCGACACTGATCAACGAGACTGGCAAAATGAATCAAGCACAGCACAGTTTTTCACCGGCTTGAAGGGTTTGCTTGATCATTTCCATGGGCACGTCATCCTCAAGACTGGCCTCTCCCAGCGCATTTAATAAAACAAATCGCATGCCTTTCGCCGTCGCTTTCTTGTCTCTGCCCATTGCCGCCAGCAACTGCTCGCTGGTCAAGTCGTCGGGCGGT
This sequence comes from uncultured Pseudomonadales bacterium, assembly GCA_964524295.1. Classification (GTDB taxonomy): domain Bacteria; phylum Pseudomonadota; class Gammaproteobacteria; order Pseudomonadales; family Azotimanducaceae; genus UBA9926. Next base: position 3,909 of record CAZGCW010000092.1, on the reverse strand, counting down.
GTCGTGGGCAACTCAAACTCCTGAACCAGCGACTTGAGATAACGCGCATCCGGCCAGGTAATCTTGCCCAGTCGCGCCGACAAATCCGCTGCCATAACCAGACCGACAGCAACCGCCTCTCCATGTAACCACACACCATAGCCAGTGAGTGTTTCTATCGCGTGTCCAAAGGTATGCCCCAGGTTCAGTAACGCCCTTACACCGGCCTCTTTTTCATCCTGAGAAACCACCGCAGACTTAATCTCACAGCTTCGCAATACCATTTCTGTGATGGTGCTTTTATCCAGCGCCAGTAATGCCTTCACATTCGCTTTCAACCATGACAGATAGTGCGCATCCGCCAAGGCGCCATGCTTTATCACCTCAGCCAAACCGGCCCTTAATTCTCGTGGAGGAAGGCTGTCAAGCACCTCAACATCAATGAAAACGGCACTTGGCTGGTGAAAGGCACCCACCATATTCTTACCCAAAGTGTGATTTACCGCCGTCTTCCCGCCGACCGATGAATCCACCTGAGCCAATAGGGTGGTTGGTATTTGAATTACTTTAATGCCACGCTGGTAAACAGCTCCGGCAAACCCGGCAATATCCCCAACCACACCACCACCCAAAGCAATCACGGTGGTTTCCCGGGTCTGTCCTGATGCCAGCATGGCACCCACGATATCCTCCACGGTCTGCAGGGTTTTATAACGCTCTCCATCACCAATTAGAAATTCATCGACTGAATACTCGCTTAATACCGACTTCAACCGATCCAAATATAAATCAGCAACCGTCCCATTGCTGACTACAAAGACCGCTGAATGCTGAATATACCCAGCAATCAGTTGGGGTTGCTCGAGCAGGCCTCTGCCAATGTGGATGGGATAGGAAACATGGCCTGTATCCACCTGCAGACACGAATTCATTTACTCACCACTCCAATATCTAATAATTCAGTCATGATCGCCTCGATCATCTTATTGGTCGATCGGTTATCCACTTTAACAATCACATCTGCAACCTCCCGGTAGAGAGGATCTCTTTCCTGCTTCAAACGAGTAAGCACCTTTCGCTTATCCACATTTTGTAACAGGGGCCTTTTAGTGTCATAGGTTGTCCTATTGAGTTGGGTATCCACCGTGGTATCAAGAAACAACACAGCCCCCCGCTCAACCAGACAGCGCCTGTTTTCTTCCTTTAAAATCGCACCGCCACCCGTTGCCATTAACAACCCTGGGAGCAAACTGAGTTCTTCGATTATTCGGCATTCCCTTTCCCTGAAGAGTTGTTCGCCCTCCACATCAAAAATCCAGGCAATAGAGACACCCGAACGCCTTTCGATTTCCTGATCGACATCGATAAACTCAAGGCCTAACTGTTTCGCCAATTTCTGCCCTACGGTCGTTTTACCCGAGGCCATCGGGCCAACCAGAAACAGGCTCTTATAGGTCTGCAAATGCATAAGCAAGCCCTTCAATCAGCTAACTATCTAACGGCCTTAGAATCCCGAATAATTCGAGGGGTAATAAAAATCAGCAGTTCATCCTTATCATTGGTTCTCGCCGAATTACGGAACAGTCTTCCAACAAACGGTAAGTCACCCAATATAGGTGTTTTCAATTGAATTAGATCTGTACGTGTCTGATATAAACCGCCCAGCACGATCGTTTCCCCATCGTTAACCAGAACCTGTGTTTCGATACTTTCAGTATCGATGGCGGGTGGTCCATCGGCGGTCGGATCACCCCGGGAATTATTAGTCACATTCAATTCCAATATAATGCGGTCATCTGCAGTAATCTGTGGCGTCACGGTTAAACCAACGGTAGCACTGATGAAACTGGTTGCGGTGGCACCCCCTCCGGTATCCTCCTGGTAGGGTATCTGGCTTCCCGAATTTACCGATGCAGTATGTTTATCCGACGTGATAATGGTTGGCCTGGAAACCGTCTCTCCCATGCCCTCACTTTCAAACAGCTGTAATTCCAGATCAAGCAGGAAGTCATCATTAACCAGCCCAAACGCGAACCCACCCGTTCTGCCTGAACTGGTTCCCAAATCAACGATCAGATTATTATCAGGCTCTGTCCCTTCCCGAAAAGACCGTACCGTTTCCAGCGAATTGCCATACTGGACGCGCGTGCCATCACTATAGACTCGGCCGCCATAGGCTCCCCACCTGATTCCCGCTTCACGTTTAAAGCTATCACTCGCCTTTACGATTCTCGCTTCAATAAGCACTTGTCGCACGGGCACATCTAATTTTTCTAACAATCCCCTAAATTGATTTAACTTTTCAGCCGTCTCCGTGAGGATAATTGAGTTTGTCCGGTCATCAACAAATGCCGACCCGCGACTGGAAATAAGGCCGCGTGACGCTCCCTCGCCCGACTTGTTTGAACCTCCGCCGCCCATATCCTGACTACCCGACCCATTTCCCCCGGAGGTAAACAGACTCAGTAGTTCGGATGCATTTGCATATCTAACCTTGATTATCTCAGTTCGTAATGGGGCTAGATCAGATATCTGTTGAATATTCTCGAGCTCCAATTTAGCCCGGGCAGCTAATTCTGTCGCCGGTGCGACGATCAATACATTCCCCTCCATGCGCTTACCCAAGCCCTTTGTTCGCATCACGATGTCTAGGGCTTGATCCCAGGGAACATTCTGCAACCTTAAGGTAATTCGGCCGACAACCGTATCGCTGGCAACCAGGTTAAGGCCGGTGAACTCAGCCAGTAACTGCAGTACAGACCGAATCTCAATGTCCTGAAAATTCAGAGACAGTTTCTCTCCCCGGTACAGGAAAGCCCTCTCACTAGCCGTCTCGGATTCGGATGCCTCCAGAGGCTTAACCTCCAGCGTAAACAGCTCATCAGTCTGGTAGGCAAGATAGTCATACTCACCAATCGGTTCTATCGTCAACGTACTGTCATCACCTTCGAGCAAGGCATCGACAATTTTTACCGGCGTTGCAAAATCCGCGACATCCAGCCTTCGCTGCAATGTTTTCGGAAGGTGAGTATTCGGAAAGGTCACTCTTATTTTACCGCCCTCATTGCTTACATCGATACCAATCCCTGCATCGGATAGCTTTACAATTACTCTGCCTTCACCCGCATCGCCCCGGCGAAAATCGACATCCAGGATCTGCTGTTGATGGTAGCTCTGTTGGGCTTTCGCGATCGTGGCCCCGTTATCAATGGAGGCAGCAGACAACTGCTGAGCTTCAACATTGTGCAAATCTCTGCCTACCAAGAGATAAAGCGCGTTGCCATGCATGCGCGTCTGATACCCCACTAGTTCACTTAATGCAACAATAACCCGAGTACGATCCTCGGTTTCTAAAACCGTAACACTTCGCGCATTGCCATTGCCTAACGGATGATATTTAGACGCGAGATTGCTCTGAACAGAGAACAAATCTAATGAAATTCTGGCTGGCTGCTCAATGGAATAACTTGAAGGCTCTGGTGGCATGCCATCGAAGTGCATGCGAATTTCCACCCGGTCTCCGGGCAAGTTTGAGAACTCGATGCTTTGCAAGGTGACATCCGCAAAGCTAGTCGCACTCAGCAGCATTAAGAATAATATGAAAACCCGACCGATAAAGCGGTTTAGGCCAGGGTGCGCCTGTCTAGAAAAAACACCTGTCATATCATTCTCCGGCTTATGCTATTCATTAGTTACCACCCAGCATTTCAATGCTACGCGCCCTTGGCAACCATCCTCCAGCACCATCACTAACAATTTCCTCTAAATCAATGCCTGATTCGCGGATCCGTTTTATCTTTCCCCATTGGGTACCCATGTAATCCCCAACCTGAACACGATGCACCACACCCTCCTGATCTAGCACCAGCCCCCACCGGACCTGATTTCTTGCCAGAGTCCCTACCATAGAAAGCGAAGCAATATTAAATA
>CAZGCW010000091.1:0-14849 GCA_964524295.1 uncultured Pseudomonadales bacterium | reverse complement strand
TTTACCAGGCGCTGACGGACGTCTATGAATGAGACTGGATGACGCTAAACCGGTATTCATAGGTGCGAGTGGTGCTACGGGCAACCGGTTCGCAAATGGACCAGTGGGGTTCGAGCGTGCGGCAAGGCGGCTTAACTGGCGGGCGGATCAGACTTTTCCTGTTGAAGCCCTTTCAACAGACTCACACACATAAGTAATAGGAGTAGCCCAAAGGGAAGTCCTATGGCCGTGGTCAGCGCTTGAAGTGAGTTCATACCACCGCCGAGCATCAGCGCCATGGCGACCAGACCCGTGGTGGTACACCAGAATACCCTCTGCCGGGTTGGCGCATCTGTTTTACCTCCGGCGGTTAACATGTCAACGACCAGTGATCCTGAATCAGCAGAGGTTACGAAAAACAATGCAATGAGCAGCACGCAGGCGGCCGACACTATTTTAGCCAGTGGCAGGCCCTCCAGCATTTTGAATAACGCGAGTTCGGGAGGTGAGTCCGCGACCCCTTGATAGCCCAGGGTCAGCCATTGTTCGAGCGCGACACCCCCTAATGTGCCCATCCAGATGAGGCCAATGATCGTTGGGATGATCAATACCCAGATGACGAATTCCCTGATGCTGCGACCGTAACTGATGCGGGCGATAAAAATACCCACGAAAGGCGACCACGAGATCCACCAGGCCCAGTAAAAGGTTGTCCAGCCATGGAGAAACAGGTCATCTGTGCGATCGACCCAGTTGCTTAATGCCGGTAGATAATAAAGGTAGTCTAGGGTTAGGCTGCCAAAGCTCAACAGGATGGTTAGAGTAGGGCCAGCGAACAAGACAAAGAGCAGGAGCAGGAAGGCGAGCACGAGGTTGATCTCACTGAGTCGTTTTACGCCCTTATCCAGGCCGGACATTACGGATACCAGGGCAATCGAGACGATGGCTATAATTAATAAAACCTTGGTGGTATGGGTAGCATCGATGTCGAACAGATAGGACAGGCCAGCGGCAATCTGCTCCGATCCTATGCCCAGAGAGGTTGCTAGCCCAAAGACAGTTGCCAGCACGGCGACAACGTCAATGATATCCCCAATGGGGCCCCAGACGGCCTTACCTAGTAATGGGAAAAATGCCGAGCGTAAGGTCATGGGCATCGCCCGGTTAAAAGTAAAATAAGCTAATGCCAGGCCAACGACCGCATAAATGGCCCAAGCATGTAGTCCCCAATGGTAAATCGCCGCAGACATTCCGGCAGCCCTCGCCGTTGCCGTATCCAGGGGATCGATATTCAGCGGTGGGTTCAATGTGTGGGTGATGGGTTCATGAACGCCATAGAACATAAGGCCTATACCTACGCCTGCAGCGAACAGCATTGCCAGCCAGGAGCTGTAACGGTACTCAGGCCTGGCCTGGTCTCCGCCGAGACGAATTCTACCGAAGGGCGAGAGGGCAATAGCGCAACAGAAGATAATGAATAGATTAGCCGCTATGAGGAAGAAGAAATCGAATTGAGTGGTGACCCATTGACGAAGTTCCACATAAAACAGACCGGATGCCTCGGGATAGGTCAAGGTGATGATAACCAGGATTAAAGATAAAACCGCCGATATCATGAAGACCGGATTGTGAATATCCAGGCCGTAGATCTGGATGTTATTTCCACCCATGATATGAGTGAAATTATCTGCCTGGGGTGTGCTACCCCTATTCGCTTTATTGTTGATGGCTTGTAACCCTTTGCTTGGATGAATTTTAGACTAGCACCACTTGTGGCGTTGTTCAGGCACAGTTAGAGGAGTGCGCCGATTACTGTAACAGGTAACCGTTGTGAGGTCATGGTTTGGACGCGGGACGCAATCCAAACGAGTCATTCTCAAGGCGCAGTTTCTTGCCGTCTTATTTTCGTGCCATACAAGCGGTGTTGAAGCCGCGCTTCGGTGTGCTTTTTAGGTTGTGGTTCAAATCCGTTATAACCCCTAAAAATAAGGGTTTCAGAGCTTTTTTCGGGGCCAGAATCTGGCGTAGCTGCCGGCCTGAAAAAGGCCGAAAAAAAATGATGGATGCGGACAGTAAAATCGGTTACCGTGCACGAAATAAGCGGTGTGAAATGCGTTAAAGCTGAGACTTGAGAGGGGACGTCGATAGCTCAGAAAAGGGTAATTATTGAACAGCCTGACAACTAAAAGGGCTTGGCCTTTTGGTGACAGGATTAATAGGTAGATGAGTCGATGACCGGCAGATCAACTAGAAGAAGTGGTGGACGTGAAGCCCGGAGGATATCCAGGGAAGCCAACATTGAGCAGATCGCTCCCTTTATCGAACGCAAGATACCTTACTATGAATTACTCGATGATGCTGGCCTACAGCTCATTGAGAAAAATGCGGACACAGTTCTCGAGCAGATCGGTATCGATTTTAAGGAGTTTCCGCAGGCACTGGCGCTATTCAGAGCCGCCGGCGCTGATGTCCAAGGTGATCGTGTCCGTTTCCCGCCAGGGATGTGTCGATCCATAATCCAGGATTCAGCCCCAGCAGAGTACATCCAACAGGCCAGAAATCCAGAGCGAAACGTCATTATAGGCGGGGATAGAATGGTATTGGCTCCGGCTTATGGCTCCCCATTTATACGAGATCTTGATGGAAAGCGGCGTTATGCCACCATTGAGGATTTCAGAAACCTGGTCAAGTTGGCTTATATGAGTCCGGGTTTGCATCACTCCGGTGGTACGGTTTGCGAGCCGGTCGATCTGCCAGTCAATAAGCGTCACTTTGACATGATATACAGCCATATCAAGTATAGCGACAAGCCCTTTATGGGATCAGTTACCTCAGCTGAACGGGCCCAAGACACGGTTGATATGGTCAAACTGGTTTTTGGTGAGGAATTTATTCAGAACCATACCGTATTGACCAGCTTGATCAATGTGAATTCGCCGATGACATTTGACGCTACTATGTTAGGCGCCGCTACCGTCTATGCGGAAAATAATCAGGCGACTTTAATTTCTCCGTTTATACTGGCTGGCGCTATGTCTCCAGTCACCGTGGCTGGGACGGTCACCCAGATCCTGGCAGAGGCCCTGGCAGGTATGACCTACATTCAATTGGTACGGCCCGGCGCGCCGGTCGTGTTCGGTACTTTCGCCGCTGCGGTTTCCATGCAATCCGGAGCGCCTACTTTTGGAACGCCCGAGCCCAGTAAAATCATGTATCTGGCCGCTGCATTGGCGCGACGGTTGGGTGTGCCCTTTCGCTCCGGCGGTGGTCTATGCGGCTCGAAAATAGCGGATGCCCAGGCAGCTTATGAATCAGCCAACACATTGCAGACAGCCGCCCTGTGCGGTGTCAATTTCATGCTGCATGCGGCCGGTTGGCTTGAGGGTGGTCTGACCGTGGGTTATGAAAAATTTATTATGGATGTTGATCAGGCCAGTATGCTTCAAGTGTTGCTACAGGGCGTGGACCTGTCTGAAAATGGCCAGGCTCTGGATGCACTTCATGAAGTCGGTCCGGGATCACATTTTCTCGGAGCCAGTCATACCCAGGCAAATTTCGAAACGGCCTTTTATCGTTCGACCGTGGCCGACAACAATAGTTTTGAGCAGTGGCAGCAGGAAGGTGGGCAAGATACTTCAGCAAGGGCCAATTTGATTTGCCGGAAAATGTTGGACCGTTATCAAGCGCCGCCGTTAGAACCGAGTTTGGATGAAGCCTTAATAGAATTCATCGGACAACGCAAAGCGCAGTTTGAAGACCGGGATTATTGAAGGGTATTGGGATCAATATAAGAATTAGATAAGGCATAGTGAATAAGGTTGTGATTCATGACAGATGAAAATTACGATGACGAAGAGATCATTCTCTCTGAACTAGACGATACAGAGCTTGTCCTGCAGATGCACGATGACCTCTACGATGGTATGAAAGAAGAGATCATAGAAGGAACTGAGATTCTGTTGGCTCGGAACTGGAGTGCAGAAAAAGTGCTTAACGAGGCGCTGGTTGATGGCATGACGATTGTCGGAATTGATTTCCGAGACGGCATACTATTTGTACCCGAGGTGCTACTCGCTGCCAATGCCATGAAAGGGGGGATGGCTATTTTGAAGCCTCTGCTGGTGGAGAGCGGTATTGAACCCATCGGGAAAATGGTGATTGGTACGGTTAAGGGCGATATACACGATATTGGTAAGAACCTGGTTGGCATGATGATGGAGGGAGCCGGCTTCGAAGTCATTGATATCGGGATTAATAATTCCGTGGAAGATTATCTGGCGGCCATGGAAGAGCATAAACCCGACATTTTGGGTATGTCGGCTTTGCTAACCACGACCATGCCCTATATGAAGGTGGTGATTGATGAGCTGGTTCGCTTGAATATTCGTGATGATTATATCGTGCTGGTAGGCGGTGCGCCTCTGAATGAAGAGTTCGGTCAAGCAGTAGGTGCGGATGGCTATTGTCGGGATGCGGCCCAAGCAGCGCAGATGGCACCCTTGCTGCTTCACAACCGTCGAGCCTCTCATGCCTAACCCGATTCTAGTGATTGCTTGCGGCGCCCTGGCTAGAGAAATCCAGGCGCTCAAACGCATGAATCAGTGGGATCATTTACACTTACAATGTCTTGAAGCCAGTCTTCACAACAGGCCTGAACAGATAACCGAAAGGCTCAGGGAAAAAATTCAGGCACAACGAGGGCATTACCAGACCATCTTCGTTGGTTATGCTGATTGTGGCACCGGAGGCGCAATTGATCGTATGCTACTCGAGGAATCACCCGAGGGAGCGATCCATCGCCTGCCTGGAGCACACTGCTATGAGTTTTATGCGGGGCATCGTGAATTTGCTGAATTACATGAAGCCGAGCTGGGTACCTTCTACCTGACTGATTTTCTGGCCCGCCACTTTCAGTATTTAGTGATCGAAACATTGCAACTGGATCAGCATCCTGAGCTGCAGGAAATTTATTTTGCCGGTTATCGGAAGCTGGTTTATCTATCCCAAACTCATGATAAAACGCTGTTGAGTTTGGCAAAGAAAGCAGCTCAACGGCTGGGACTTGAATTTGAGCAGGTTCATGCAGGTTATGGTTTGCTGCAGACTGAATTGAAACAACAGCTGGAGGAGTCAGGTGAGAGTCAAATGCACGTTCGTTTACTGGCGTGATATTCCATCCCAGGTGATTGTCCAGCGAGGGCGAGTCAGGGCTAAGGTGTTATTGAGCTCACGGTTTCAGGAGGCCGTCGATCGAGCGGCAATGCGGGCAGGTAAGGGCAGTAGTGAGGCCTATTTATCGGAATGGCGTCGACAAACCCTAGTCGAAGATACGCAAGAGAGTGCTGAAAATTGGGCTCAGGTTCATGCTGATAGATTTGAATCCGAATTCTCGGATGAAGCCCTACTCAGTCTGATTCGGGCAAAGGGCCAGATAAAACAGTAATCCATTGATTTAATTAAGCGAGTGATAAGAGGAAATGCAGCATGACAGAACTGATTTTGAGTTCGTCCTCAAAGGAAGTGCGGATGGGTTTCGGACTCCCCTTTATTGTGATCGGAGAGCGTATCAATCCAACAGGAAGGAAAGCCCTGGCCGCTGAAATGAAACGGGGTGACTATAGTCGAGTTGAAGCCGATGCCCTGGCACAGGTCGCCGCCGGCGCCCATATGCTAGATGTTAATGCCGGTATTCCTCTGGCTGATGAGCCGGCCATGTTAAGAGAGGTGGTGCAGTTGGTTCAATCTGTAACGAATGTGCCCTTGTCTATTGATTCGTCGATCGTGGCAGCACTTGAGGCCGGGCTGTCGGTATACCAGGGAAAAGCGCTGGTTAATTCGGTGACGGGAGAAGAGGAGCGGCTTGAACAGGTGCTGCCATTAGTGGCCAAATATGGAGCTGCAGTGGTCGCCATATCCAATGATGAGACGGGCATATCAGAAGATCCGGATGAACGCTTTAAAGTCGCTAAGAAGATAGTTGAAAGAGCTGCAGACTATGGTATTCCCAGAAGCGATGTGGTGGTTGATCCGTTGGTGATGCCAATTGGGGCCATCAACTCTGCAGGGCTGCAGGTGATGCATCTGGTGCGTCGCTTGCGCGATGAACTACAAGTCAATACGACCTGTGGTGCCTCTAATGTTAGTTTTGGGCTTCCTAATCGAAATGGCATTAATGCGGCCTTTTTGACCATGGCGATGGCGGCGGGCCTGACTTCCGCCATAACCAGCCCATTGCATGCAGAAGTCATGCAGGCCGTATCAGGGGCCGATGTGATGATGGGCCATGACCCGAACTGTGAGCAATGGATAAAGCGCTATCGTGATCCAACTGCGGTACGATCAGATCGCGCTGCACGGGGCAGAGGGCGCCGTCGGCGTTAAACCCGAACTGAAAACTTTGAAGTTGGGTGAGTGTTTGGAGCAAGATCAAAAAAAGATAGTGTTTACGCCGTCGGGAAGACGGGGTCACTTCCCGGTGGGGACCCGGTTGCTGGATGCTGCTCGTAATCTGGGCGTCGACGTAGACTCTGTTTGTGGTGGTCGGGGTATTTGCGGCCGCTGCAAGGTGCTCTGCACCGAGGGCAATTTCAGCAAACATGGTATCAGTTCCAAAGCAGCACATCTTTCGCCTGTGGGTGCGGTTGAGACGCGTTTCAGTGAGAAACGCACGCCGCTGATAGGTAACCAGCGGCTCAGTTGCCAAGCGTTAGTGGTCGGAGATCTGGTGATTGATGTACCACCGGAAAGCCAGATGCATCGACAGGTTGTACGCAAACAGGCAGAGCACCGTGATATCACCCTGGACCCGGCTACCCACTTGTATTATGTCGAAGTAAAACCGGCTGAACTTGAAGATGCTCAGGGCGATCTGCAACGGCTCTATGCCGCATTATCGCTGGAATGGGGGCTCGAAAACCTGGCCAGTGACCGATCGGTACTGCAGGTGCTGCAGTCGGCATTGAGAATGGGACAGTGGCAGGTAACCGTAGCGGTTAATCAGAAATCGCTCATTACCGCTATTTGGCCAGGATACCAGGAGCATATTTATGGGCTCGCACTGGATATTGGTTCGACCACCATTGCGGGTCATCTATGTCACCTGGCGACCGGAGAAGTAGTCATGACCAGTGGCATTATGAATCCACAGATTCGTTTTGGTGAGGATCTAATGAGTCGGGTTTCCTACCTGCTGATGCACCCGGAAGGCGGTGCCGAGATGACATCGGTGGTACGGGCAGGGATTAATGAGTTAATTACCAGCGCCGCTCTCGAGGCAGGGATCGACAAAACCCATATCGTTGAGATCAGCATTGCCGCTAATCCGATTATGCACCATTTGTTTCTGGGCCTGAGTCCAGTCGAATTGGGTTCGGCACCGTTTGCTCTGGTGACTGATCAGGCTTTGAATATAGCAGCTAGAGACACGGGTCTGGATATCAATGCTGGCGGCCAGGTCTATGTACTGCCTTGTATTGCCGGGCACGTCGGTGCGGACGCTGCAGCGATGGTGCTGGCCGAAGCACCGCAAAAAAATGAAGGTGTTTCTCTGGTGGTGGATGTGGGCACGAATGCGGAGATTATTCTCGCCCATGAAGGTAAACTACTGGCCTGTTCCAGCCCGACCGGTCCCGCATTTGAAGGCGCACAGATTAGCTGCGGCCAACGAGCGGCTCCTGGCGCTATCGAGCGGGTCAGAATAGATCCCGATAGCCTAGATGTTCGTTTTCGGGTGATCGGCTCAGAACGATGGTCGAATGAAGCGGGTTTTGATGCCTCAATAGCCAACTTTGGCATCACCGGGATTTGTGGCTCAGGAATCATAGAAGCCGTTGCCGAGATGTTTCTCAGTGGTGTGCTCAGTGAGGATGGGGTCATTGATGGTAACGCCAGCAAGAAAAGCGGGCGGGTCTTTAAAGATGGACGGACCTGGTCATTCTTGCTCAACGATGGTGAGCAGAAAATCAGTGTGACTCAGAATGATGTCCGACAGATACAGCTTGCCAAGGCGGCCTTATATGCCGGAGTCAAGCTGCTGTTAGATCGGGAAGGCGTCAGTCAAGTTGACCAGATCCGTTTGGCAGGTGCATTTGGCAGTCATATTGATATCAAATATGCCATGGTTCTGGGTTTGATTCCTGATTGTGTATTGACGGCTGTGTCATCGGCAGGCAACGCCGCCGGGACCGGGGCCCGAATTGCTTTGCTTGACTGTTCGGCTCGAGCAGCAATAGAAACCCTGGTAAAACAAATAGTCAAAATAGAAACGGCCATCGAAGCTAAATTCCAGGACTACTTTGTGGATGCGATGGCATTTCCAAATAAACAGGATGAGTTCCCGAATTTGTTTTCTCAGGTCAGCAGACCCGAGAAAACGAACTCGGCAACGAGGCTCGGTCGTCGAAGCCGTCGTCGCAGCAGATCAACAACGTGATGCTGTGATCTAAAGCAGGGACCTGGCCGGACTGTGATGCTAACCAGAATAACTAAATTGAAGGTGTGAAAATGAAATCTCAGGCTAAAGTAGTGGTGATTGGTGGTGGTGTGGTTGGGGTCAGCGCCTTGTACCATCTCGCCAAAAAAGGCTGGGGTGAGGAAGTCGTGCTGCTGGAAAAGGCCGAGCTAACCTCGGGGTCCACCTGGCATGCAGCCGGACTGTTACCCTTGTTTAATATGAGTTACAGCGTCGGTCAGATCCATAAGTATTCAGTGAACCTCTACCAGCAGTTGGAAGCCGAAACTGGCCAGCATGTTGGTTTTCGGCAGGTGGGTAATCTGCGTTTGGCGATGAATGATGACCGTATGGATGAGTATTACCAGTATGCTGCAACCGCTCGAACCATCGGCATTAATGTCGAATTTCTGACGCCAGCAGAAATACATAAACTCTGGCCTTTATGTAACCCGGAAGGCCTAGTCGGTGGTATTTATCATCCTGATGATGGTTATATCCAGCCGGCGGATCTGACCCAGGCCCTGGCCAAGGGAGCCCGGGCCATGAATGCAACCATCTATCGAAATGTGGCTGTCGAAGCCATTGAGCGCGGTTTTTCCGATAACTGGATTGTCCGAACACCCCAAGGGGATATCAGTTGTGAACATGTTATTTCGGCAACGGGGAACTATGCCCGACAGACCGGTGCCATGGTGGGGCTGGATATTCCCGTGATTCCTGTTGAACACCAGTACATCGTCACCGAACCTCATCCGGCGTTACAGGCAAGGCAGGCCCAGTCAGCACCTGAACTCCCGGTGCTGCGTGAATCCGATGGCTCCTGGTACTTACGTGAGGAGAATGGCGGGTTCATCCTGGGGCCCTATGAACATGGGGCACCCGCCTGTTATGTGGATGGACCTGATCCGCGGGCTGAATATGAACTTTTCCAGGAAGACCTGGATCGCCTGGCACCGCATATTGAGGCGGCAATGGCTCGTGTTCCGCCATTTTCAGAGGTTGGCATCAAACAGGTATACAACGGCGCCATTGCGTATACCCCGGATGGCAACCCGATCGTCGGGCCTGCTTGGGACCGGGAAAATTTCTGGTTAAGCGAAGGCCATAGTTTTGGTATTACCGCTGCCGGGGGTGCGGGCTGGCAACTGGCAGAATGGATCGTAGAGGGTGAGCCTACCATTGATATGCTGGGGGTAGAACCAAGACGGTTTGGTGACTATGCCAATAAAGATTACCTCATTGAAAAGAATGAAGAGGCCTATGCCAATGTTTTTGTTATCCATTATCCGGATGAAGAAAGACCGGCCGCGAGACCACTGCGAACAGCCCCTTGCTATGACAGGCTAAAAGCAATGGGCGCCGTGTTTGGGCAGAAATTTGGCTGGGAGAGAGCCAATTGGTTTGCTGCTGAGGGTGAAATCGCGGAGGATCATTGGTCGTTTAGACGGTCAAGGTGGTTCGAGTCAATCCGGCAGGAGGTTGACAATGTAGCCAAAAATGTGGGCTTGCTAGATATGACCGCCTTTGCCAAGTGCCGGCTATCTGGTCCCGGAGCCGAAGCATTTCTAAACCATTTTGTCGCCAATCGGTTGCCGAAGAAAAAGGGCGGGATAGGGCTCTGCCATGCGTTAAATACGCGCGGGGGCGTACACTCAGAGTTTACCATCATGAGGGAGTCAGCTGATTCCTTTTATCTGGTGTCGGCAGGAGCGATGCAACGCTTAGACCACGATTATTTGTGTAAACGACTACCCGATGATGGCTCAGTGCAGTTCACCCAGTTAACCTCCACTATGGGGGTTCTGGTTGTCGCAGGCCCTAAAGCACGGACCTTGATGGAACGGGTATCCAAAACAGATTTTTCAGACCCAAGTTTTCGTTGGTTGACAGGTCAACAGATTTTAGCGGGTGGCGTTTCAGTCAATGCGCTGCGGGTTAACTTTGTCGGTGAGCTAGGCTGGGAATTGCACCACCCTATTGAATATCAGAACACGCTGTTTGATGCGCTATTTGAGGCCGGAGGCGATCTGGGTCTAAAACCATTTGGTATTCGAGCCATGGATTCGATGCGCCTGGAGAAGTCCTATCGAGTCATCGGTACCGAACTGTCCATTGAGTACTCGGCTTTTGAATCGGTCCTGGATCGATTTGTTAACCTGAAGAAGGGTGATTTTCTGGGTAAGCAGGCCTTGCTGGAACGGCAATCCAAAGGACTCCAAAGTCAGCTTGTGACTCTGGCGATTCAGGATGTCGTTGATGCTGATGCGCTGGGTAATAACGCCCTGCTCAAGGATGGCCAGTTGGTTGGCAGAGCCACAAGCGGTGGTTTTGGTTTTAGAGTTAACCAATCATTGGCAATGGGTATGGTTGAACCGGCCTATGCGCAACCGGGTACGCAGATGAGTATAGAAATACTGGGCCAGAGTTACCCTGCGGTCGTGGTCGAGGAGAGCCCCTATGATCCAGGCAATCAAAGGCTGCGATTGAGTGATCCTGAAGCGTCATAGGAAATGTCATAGGAAATGCCATAGGAAATGCCATAGGAAATGCGATAGTATGAAGAACGGAAAATACCCAAGGCTAACACGTAAGCGGCAATCCTCGTGAGCGGCGGTTATTCTGCATTTTCACTGCTTGCCAATGCGCTGAATTACAACCGCAAGTGGCCGCGAGCCTGGCGAAATCCAGAGCCTAAGGCCAGTTACGATGTGATTATCGTCGGTGGAGGCGGGCATGGGCTTGCAACCGCTTATTATTTGGCCAAGGAACATGGCTACCGCAATATAGCCGTTCTCGAAAAAGGTTGGATCGGAGGAGGTAATACCGGTAGAAATACGACGATTGTACGGTCTAACTATCTGTGGACGGAAGCGTCGCTACTGTATGAAAAATCAATGAAGCTCTGGGAAGGTCTCAGTGCTGATCTCAATTACAATGTGATGTTCAGCCAGCGCGGTGTTTATAATCTGGGTCACTCTCTCCAGGATATGCGCGACATAGAGCGCAGGGTGGCGGCGAATCAGTTAAATGGGATTGATGCGCAGGTCGTCAGCCGTGAACAACTCAGTAAAGCCATCCCCGGTTTAAATACCGCCACGACTGCCCGTTATCCCATTTTAGGTGCATCATTGCAGCCGCGCGCGGGCGTAGCCAGACATGATGCGGTTGCCTGGGGCTTCGCTCGTGCTGCAGATGCGCTCGGGGTCGATATTATCCAGCAATGCGAGGTGACCGGTTTTGATATGCACGCCGGCCAGATTCGCGGGGTTAAAACCAGTCGGGGTGATATCGCGGCTAACAAGGTGGCAGTGGTCGTGGCTGGGCATGCCAGTGTCCTTGCGGGATACGCAGGATTTCGCCTGCCCCTGGAAAGTCATCCGTTGCAGGCATTTGTCTCTGAACCCTTAAAACCGGTGCTCGACACCGTGGTGATGTCGAATGCGGTTCATGGTTACATCAGCCAATCTGATAAAGGTGAGCTGGTCGTGGGTGCCGGGATTGATGCTTATATCGGTTATGGCCAACGCGGCAGTTTCCAGACGATTGAACACGCTTTACAGGCGATCATTGAATTATTCCCGGCCTTTAGTCGGGTCAGGATGCTGCGCATGTGGGGAGGCATTGTTGATGTCAGTCCGGATGCCTGTCCCATTATCGGTATGACACCGGTTCAAGGTCTTTATTTTAATTGTGGCTGGGGTACCGGTGGGTTCAAGGCAACACCGGGTTCAGGCTGGGTATTAGCCCACACCATCGCCCACGATCAAGCACATGAACTGAATGCGCCGTTTAAACTGGATCGTTTTGCCAGTGGTGCCTTAATTGATGAGCATGGTGCAGCGGCGGTGGCGCACTAGGTGCACAGGAGTGAGTTAGATGTTACTGATTGAATGCCCCTGGTGTGGTTCCCGGGCAGAAACCGAGTTCAGTTGTGGTGGTGAGGCTGATATCAGTCGACCCGAGTCACCGGCTTTGCTCAGTGATGCGGACTGGGCTGATTATCTTTTCATGCGCAAGAATACGCGCGGCTGGCATCGGGAACTTTGGAACCATAGTCAGGGGTGTCGCCAGTGGTTTGTGGTGGAAAGAAACACCATAACCTATCAGATTGCCGGTAGTTCAAAGCTGGCCAGTTCAGCCGAATCGACCAGCCTGGATAGTGAAAACCGTGCAGACTAAGCGATTAATGACAGGTGGGCGGCTGGATAGAACGCAGCCGCTAGAATTCAGCTTCGATGGTAAATCCTATCAAGGTTTTGCCGGCGATACCCTGGCCTCAGCATTACTTGCCAATGGTGTGAGTGTGGTGTCGCGAAGTTTCAAACTGCATCGACCCCGGGGCATCCTTGCCGCTGGAACCGAAGAACCTAATGGCATCATGCAGATTGGCCGTGCTGGTCATACGCAGCCTAACCCGAGAGCCACCCAGGTAGAGCTCTATGATGGCCTTGAAGCTTGGTCGACCAAGGGTTGGCCCAGCGTTAATTTTGATATTGCTCAGGTAAATGATGTTTTTAGCCGACTTCTTGGCGCTGGGTTTTACTATAAGACCTTTATTAAACCTAGATTCTTGTGGCGCTTTTATGAACACTTAATCCGTGCTGCTGCGGGTTTTGGTAAAGCACCTGACCAGGCTGACCCGGACCGCTATGAGCACAGGAACGTGCACTGCGATATCCTCATTGCCGGTGCTGGACCGGCAGGTTTGATGGCAGCCTTGGTGGCTGCGCGCAGTGGGGCCAGAGTGCTTATTGCAGATGAGCAGAACGAGTTAGGTGGTAGCCTGCTGACGACGACTCAGTCGATTAATGGCGCATCTGCGCAAAACTGGCTAGAAGCGGTTTTAAGCGAACTCCATGAAAGCCCAGAGGTACGGCTGCTACCAAGAACCACGGTATTCGGGTATCACGATCATAACTTTTTGACCCTGGCTGAAAGGTGCACTGATCACTTGAACCCGGCAGACCGGCAGGGCGTAAGGGAGCGCCTGTGGCGAGTTAGGGCGAAACAGGTTGTGCTGGCGCAGGGCGCCTTTGAAAGGCCGCTTGTTTTCTGTAATAACGACCGTCCTGGGATCATGCTGGCGTCTGCTGTTTCAGTTTACCTCAATCGTTTCGCGGTAAAACCGGGTGAGCGAGCTGTGATTTTCACTAATAATGATTCTGCTTATCAGACGGCAGTCGACCTGCACGGACACGGTGTTGCCGTCATGGCGATTGTGGATAGTCGTGTGACTGGGGCGGGTGAGATTGCTGAGCGGGTTTCAGCCTTGGATATTCCTGTAATGAAGGGCCATCTCGTGGTTGATGTCAGGGGCCGTCGTCGCATCAATGCGGTTCAGCTGGCCCGTTGGAATGGTCAGTCCGAAGCCAGTGTAAAAGCGACTAAAACACTCCAATGTGACTTGTTGGTGATGTCGGGGGGGTGGAGCCCAGCCGTGCATTTGCACTCCCAGGCAGGCGGGAAAATTCGCTGGGATGATGCTGTTCAGGCTTTTGTTCCGGAACAAAGCCATCAGGAGAACAGGTCCGTTGGTGCCTGCCGAGGTCAGTGGAGCCTACACGATTGTATCCAGGACGGATATCAAGGCGGCTACCAGGCTGTTGAGAAATGTGGCTTGCACCCGGTGTCGCAGGCGATTCCAACGTTGATTGAGGTTGAGGTCAATCCAGTGCAATCGTTGTGGCGAGTGCCTTCGATAAAAGACGCTGACCGTTGTCCAAAGCAGTTCGTTGATTTCCAAAATGATACCGCGGCTGCCGACATTCGCCAGGCAGTCCGAGAGGGGTTTGAGAGTGTTGAGCATGTGAAACGCTATACCGCGCTCGGTTTCGGTACTGAACAAGGTAAGCTGGGCAATATCAACGGTTTGGCCATCTTGGCAGAATGCCTGCAACTGACTATTCCTGAAGTGGGTACAACGACCTTCAGGCCGGCTTATACCCCCACCAGTTTCGCAGTAGGAGCGGGCGAAGCTGTGGGTGAATTGTATGAGCCGGTCAGGACATCGGCAATACATGACTGGCACGAAAGAGCAGGCGGCCCCTTTGAGCCGGTTGGACAATGGCTGAGGCCCTGGTATTTCCCTCAACAGGGAGAGGACATGGCGGCGGCTGTTAACCGGGAATGCAGGGCGACCCGGTCGAGTGTGGGCATTATGGATGCATCAACGTTGGGGAAAATTGATGTTCATGGGCCTGATGCAACGGTCTTTCTCAATCGTATCTATACCCATAACGTAGATAAAATGAAAATCGGTCGTTGTGCTTACGGTATTCTGCTCGGTGAGGATGGCATGGTAAAGGATGATGGTGTGATGGCACGTCTCGGCCAAGAGCACTACTATCTGACGACCACCACCGGTGGGGCAGCCGCTGTTCTGGCTTGGCTTGAATTGTGGTTACAGACCGAATGGCCG
>CAZGCW010000090.1:0-14894 GCA_964524295.1 uncultured Pseudomonadales bacterium | reverse complement strand
CCGGCAGCGGATACTCTTTCATCGCACCGCTGACAGGATCAATACGGCCCATCAAATTACCGGACTGCCCAACCCACCAGATAGCCCCGTCAGGCCCCTCAGCAGGATCCCGAGAACGCTGCCCAAGGGTCGGAACCTGCCACTGATCAAACTCAATCTGGAAGCTGCCGGGCACCAGCGTCGAGGCACGGTTTTTACTCGGCGGATAATGTTTTGATAAGTAACCTAGCACATCAGCCTCCAGGTCAGGCATAACCGAGAGGTCTATCATGGTGCTAATCAACTCCCGCCATCCTTCGTAGGTGTACCCCGAGCTCCGCGGGATCATGCTGAGCCGGTGACAGGCGATACAAGTGCTTTCAATCAGATTCTTGTCGGGGTCATCAGCCAAGTCATTGGCGACATTCTGGCTGTACGAGACACCCGGTATCAAGCCTACAAGACAAGCCCCTAAAAACAGTGAAACTAGTTTGTTAACCATAGCCTTTCCTCCTCGACAGCCATTAGCTGTACCCAAAAACAATAAAACACCTGGAAATTCATGTCTAGACACATTGCAAGGAGGTGGTTAACGCCTTTTCACTCTGATTGGATAAGTTCGGCCTGCTCAAGCGCCAACGCCTGGATAGCACTCGTCAGCATTTCATGACCAAAAAATGCTTGGCTTTAAATGCAACCAGCTAAATCAACTTCGTCATGGGAGAGCCGAATCACACCCGGTAACCTTCCGGAGGAATCGGGCCAAAACAATCATGTGGTTCAGAAAGCTCAGGCAAGACCAGGAAAACGACCGCCGAGGCCCTGTCGGAACCGGGGCTTAGGTCCTGCTACTCAAGGGAGGCTAACTGAAGAGCCGATACGAGGGAAGCAAGGCCCAGACTTTATACATTAAATCGAAAGTGAATAACATCACCATCCTGAACCCGATAGTCCTTGCCTTCGAGGCGCCATTTCCCTGCCTGCTTGGCACCTGCCTCGCCTTCACTACTGATAAAATCTTCATAGCTAACCACTTCTGCGCGAATAAACCCTCGCTCGAAATCAGTGTGTATGACCGCCGCAGCCTTAGGCGCGGGTGCCTGCTGCTGTACCGTCCAGGCCCTGACTTCTTTTTCTCCGGCGGTAAAATAGGTCTGCAAGCCTAGCAACAGATACCCGGCTCTGATCACTCGATCAAGGCCCGGCTCATTCATGCCAAGCTCCTGCAGGAATTCAAGCTTCTCATCTTCCTGCAACTCGGCTATCTCAGCTTCTAATTGATTGCAGATCGTGACTACCTGGGCATTTTCTTCGTCGGCAATGCGCTGCACGACTGCCAGCATCGGGTTATCCTGCACGTCGGTATCGTCAACATTAGCAATGTAAAGTACCCGCTTCATGGTTAACAAATGGAGTGTTTTTATAAGCGCTTCGTCTTCGGTGCTCAATTTAAGGGTTCGAGCAGGCAGACCCTTATCAATATGTTCCTGCATGGACTCAAAGACCTGCAATTCTAAAGCGGCCTCCTTATTTCCACTTTTGGCGATACGCTGAACTCGGCTAATGGCTTTTTCGATGGTCTCTAGGTCAGCTAATTGTAATTCTGTATTAATAATCTCAATATCCCTGGCGGGATCAATTGAATTTTCAACATGAACTACGTTGTCATCTTCGAAACAACGAACTACGTGCGCAATCGCATCCGTTTCTCGAATGTTGGCCAGAAACTGATTACCCAAGCCTTCCCCTTTAGATGCCCCTTCAACCAGACCGGCGATATCAACAAATTCCATCGTCGTCGGCACAACCCGTTGTGGACTGACAATAGCGGCCAGCCGATCCAAACGCGGATCAGGCATGGGAACGATCCCGGAGTTTGGCTCAATGGTACAAAACGGGAAATTTTCCGCTGCGATTTCAGCCTGAGTTAGCGCATTAAACAAGGTCGACTTACCCACATTAGGAAGCCCAACTATTCCACACTTAAAACCCATATTTACTCCGAAACTTCTGGGGAAGCTGCTTTCCCCTCTGGTGTTGCAACTGTGTGCAGCTTTTTAAGCGCTTCTTCCCAACGATCCGTCAGTAAGGCTGGAACAAGGCTCAAAACTTCGGCCAGAGCGCCATCAACGGCCGCTCTCTCAGCAGCAGCGGGTTTACTAAGCACATGCGGTGTCACCTGTTTTTTGTTTCCTGGATGACCAATCCCAATACGTAATCTTTGGAACGATTGATCACCGCCGAGATGGCGAGCGATATCTTTTAAACCATTATGCCCAGCTAATCCTCCGCCCTGCTTTAAGCGAACGGTACCTGCGGGAAGATCCAATTCATCATGAGCAACTAAAACTGATGCAGCCGAAATCTTAAAAAAATGGCACAACGCACCCACGGCCTTGCCACTTTCGTTCATAAAGGTATTGGGTATAAACAGCCGGAACTCGACGCCATCTAAATTGGCAATGGCTTGCCTGCCAAAAAACTTCTTTTCCTCTTTGAAAGAAGCGCCCACTTGTTTAGCGAGCATTTCCACAAACCAGATACCCGCATTATGACGGGTACCTGAATATTGTGCACCTGGGTTACCCAGACCGACGATGAGCGATAGGCCCATAGATAGTTACTCAACCCATGCTGGCTTATTCTTCATCTTCATCTTCAGTCCCACCATCAGACTCTGCCTCACTGCCTTCTTCCTCAGCGATTTCAGCTTCTTCTGCCTCAGCACGCTTGTTGATGTTGACCGAAGCAATCACTTGGTCGTAATCAGTGCCGTGACTCAAAGCGGGAATAGTAACGCCTTCCGGTAGAATTATCTCACTCATGTGGACTGCTTGTCCTACCTCAATTTCAGCCAAGTCTACTTCGATATATTCGGGAAGCACGCCTGGCAGACAACTGATTTCAACCTGAGACATATTATGAGAAATCTGTCCACCGCCTATTTTTACACCAACACAGACCTCTTCATTTAGGAAATGCAATGGAACTTCAACAGAGATCAGTTGATCCATCTGAACGCGCAAAAAGTCAGCATGCATAATTCGTGGCTTCGCAGGATGACGCTGCAAATCCTTAATAATGGCAGACTGCTTTTCACCATCAATCGTCAACGTTAGAACATGTGAAAAGAAAGCCTCGTTTTCACATGCCTTGGCAAGATCCTTGTGCGCCAAGGTCAGCGGTTGTGGTTCTCTCCCTGCCCCATAAATCACGGCAGGTATATGATCAGCTGCACGACGCAGGCGGCGGCTCGCACCTTTCCCCATGTCAGTTCTCAGCTTGGCACTTAACTCAAAGTCAGCGGCCATAGTTAGCTCCTTAAATTGACAGAACGCTGCGACCACGTCCTGCTATTGTGATGCCCGGATTGGGCGTTAAAAAAGTGCTGGTTGAATGCGCTTGGCAAACAAAGCACTTAATGATTCTTCATTACTAATTCGGCGAATTGATTCCGCTAGCTCATCTGCAACACTAAGCTGCCTGATGTCCGGAACTGCACCCGCGACATCAGATAAAGGGATGGTATCCGTGACAACTAATTCATCCAGCGACGATCCGCTTAAATTTTCCAGGGCGCGTCCCGAAAGTACGGGATGAGTACAATAGGCAATCACCTTGGTGGCCCCTTCTCTTTTCAGGGCGTCAGCGGCAGCACACAATGTCCCTGCTGTATCCACCATATCGTCTACCAGAATGCAGGTTCGCCCAGCAACGTCACCGATGATGTGCATGACCTCAGATTGATTGGCTTCGGGTCTTCGCTTATCAATAATGGCGAGATCAGCATCATTTAATAACTTGGCCATCGCCCTGGCCCTTACCACACCGCCGACATCCGGTGAAACAATCATCACATCAGTGTAGAGGCCCGCTTCGACCTGTTTTTCTATGTCCAGAAGCAAAACGGGAGTAGCATAAATATTGTCAACGGGCACATTAAAAAAACCTTGAATCTGGTCGGCATGCAGGTCTATGGTCAATACTCGGTCAATCCCGGCACTGGTCAGCATATCTGCAACGACCTTGGCAGTAATCGGCACTCGCGAGGATCTGACTCGACGGTCCTGCCTGGCATAACCAAAATAGGGAATCACTGCGGTAATACGCGCTGCGGAAGCCCGGTGCATACAATCCACCATAACAATCAATTCCATTAGATTGTCGTTAGTGGGTGCGCAAGTCGGCTGGACAATAAAAACATCCTTGCCACGAACGTTTTCAATAATTTCTACGCTGACCTCTCCATCACTGAAGCGGCCTACGTCGGCATCCCCCAAATCAATCCTTAATCTATCTGCGACCCTATTTGCCAACGCAACATGGGCATTTCCAGTGAAGATCTTAAGCTCGGCCACGCGAGTGTCCCCAATTTAGGATTGTAAGAATGGCTGGGGTGGAGGGACTCGAACCCCCGCATGCAAGGATCAAAACCTTGTGCCTTACCAACTTGGCGACACCCCAATCCCTAAAATAGATATCATTTATTCACGTTTAGACTCGGTAGCGTTGCAATTCCCCATGCAGACTACTAGAACTTAACGAGGGTACTAAATACCCGGTCCAGTTTTCAGGAACCTGCTGTAATATCTCTTGGCCTTTCTTTTCTGAGCCAACATCTAAAAACAGGCAACTACCCGAGCCGGACATTTTAGCAGTGCCCCACTGGCTTAACCAGTTTTTTGCACTTTGTACTTCAGGAAAAAGACTGAATACGACACTTTCCAGGTCATTATTCAAAGAATCCAGCCCCTCACTGCTTCCCGAAAAACGCGCTATTGTCACCGCAGGGGTATCCCTTGTCAAATCTGCGTGTTGAAAAACCTGAGCAGTCGATACTTCAATCCCTGGGTAAACCAATAAAAACCAGGTTTGCGGCAACACCAGATCGACAACTTCGTTGCCTGTCCCGGTCACCCAGGCGTTTTCCCCATGAATAAAAAAGGGTACATCAGAACCCAGCTTCTCTCCCAGATACAACAGTTCCTGCTCAGTGCAACTGAGTTGCCACAATGCATTCAAGCCGACTAAGACGGTGGCTGCATCGCTGCTGCCTCCACCTAAACCGGCCCCAACCGGAATACGCTTAGACAATTGAATTCGAGCACCCAGGGAGCATCCACTATACGCCTGCAATGTCTGGGCAGCGCGATAAGCCAGGTTTTCGAAACCACAAGCTAACCCCTCTGGTTCCAGCAGCACAATCTCGGAAGAAACCAAATCGACCTGCAAGCTAACCGTATCTTCTAAACCAATTAACTGAAAAACTGATTGGAGCTCATGATAGCCATCTTCACGCTGCCCGAGAACATGGATAAAACGATTCAATTTAGCCGGTGCCGGGAAATCATATCGACCTTCTACTGCCATGAGCTCACCGCTATCTTGACTTTGATCTGGGCATTTTCCACCGTCAACTTCTGGGGATAACCCAGCCTATGCAATCGATTAATTTTTACCTGCCAGCCCAACTGACTGAAAGATTCATTCTGACGGGTACTTGGATAGGCAGGATCTGGACGGCCACTAATCCAGAAAGCGACTGACTTGAATGGCAGCTCAACCCCCAAGTTCGACTGCATCCACAGCTGGGCTGCCTCCTGACTCCATATTTCACCATCGGCAGCCTGAATACTGACTTCATCCTCAGACGCAATAAGATTTGCGACCAACAATCCAAAGGAAGAAAACCGCAGACGATCAAGGCCTTCTATCCGAACCCAATCGAAAGATAAGGATGAAGGCTGACTGGAAATGGAAATTTTTCCCTTGATTCTCTCAAATAAAGCTATTTTGTCTGACTTTGGTACCGGTGCTATGCTCTGACAGCCGATCGCCAACACACAGACCAGCAATGAAAGAACGAACCCTCTCAAATTATTTCCCGTTAATTCTTTTAAGTGTATCAATCAGAAATGGACTTTCAGGAGCCGATTTAAGCGCTTTCTTCCAGATTTTCTTTGCCTTGAAGCGTTGTCCGTCCATCCACAACACCTCACCTAAATGCGCCGCAACTTCATCATTAGGAAACAACTGGTAAGCGCGCCGCAAATATTCAATGGCTTCCGGTAGTCGGTCCAACCGATACAGCACCCATCCCATCGAGTCAAGGAACGCTGCCTCTTCGGGTTTGATGGTGAGCGCTCTTTCAATCAAAGCATACGCCTCTTTATGACGCTCAGTCTGATCTGCGAGAGTATAGCCAAGGGCATTCAATGCATCCGCATTGCCTGGGTCCAGCTCTATGACTCGCTGTAAATCTCTTTCGAGGATATCCAGGCTACCGAACTTCTGCCCACTCATTGCCCTGAAATAAAGTAAGCCGAGATTGTCCGGATCGCGTTCCAACTGATCATCAAGAAAGCCAAACAATTCTTCCTCGGCCTTAGCATCAGACAACAATTGCGCCTCCAAAAGGATCAGTTGCCCTCTGGCATCAGGATTAGCCACCCTGCTTTGTCCTAAAAAGCCTCTTGCCTCAACCAGACCTTCCTGGCCTGATATCAACCCGGCGATTCGAGCCTGGGCCGATATAAAATTGTAACCCTGCTTAACCTTCCCATATTCGCGAATAGCGAGGATATGATTTCCATCCTTCTCCGCCAGGGAGCCGAGGTAATAATAGGCCTCATCCTTCCGGGTATTCAGTCGAATCATTCGGTTCAAATACTTTCGAGCGGTGGCATCATCCTCCTCACTCATGGCCAGGAGCGCCAGCGCAAATACGACTTCCTCGTCTTCAGGATCCTCACTGAGTAGTAACTGATATTGAAGCTTAGCCTCCTGGCGCCGATCGGCATCAAAGAGCTGCCGCGCATACATGACCCGGAGGCGCCTGGAATCAAGTCCTGCGGCAATCTGGGTTTCAAGCAATCCCATTATTGCTGCTTCCTGACCTAGTTTTCTCAATAAATTGACTTTCAATATAACCAGGTTAATGTGAACCTCATCCGCCAGCAGCTGTTCAACAATTTCCATAGCGCTTTCGGGTTCGTCCAGTTGTTCAAGCAAGGCAGCCTGGGTAAACAGTAAATCCCTTTCGCCTGGATAGCTCTCCAGCATCTCGATAACGCTGGTAAGAAGGTTACGTCGAGCTTCCAGGTCCATCCCAGCCACGCGATAGGCAAAAATATCAAAACGCGCTTCTCCACCCAAGCGCCTGATTTCCTGCATGTGGGACATTGCCTGAATGTAATCTCTCTGGCGAATTAACTGATCTACAAGATAATGCCTGGCTTCCAGATTATCCGGATCGGCTTGCACCCATATACTCGAGGCATGCAAAATACTTCTATTATCTTTGAGATAATTGGCCAATCGCGTCGTTCTAGCCGCCACCCCAGCATCCTGGGTCGCCCTGGCCTGCTCCAGATATTGACGCAAAGCAAATTGATACTGCCCACGGTAGCCGGCAATTTCTGCCACTAACAATTCGTACAGGCCTTGCTGCGTGAATGCACGCACAGGATGCGATACCTCCTCCACTGATTCAGCCTCGCCAACCTCAGCATCGCTATCCAAGCCCTCCAGCACCACTGCCTCAGCTGCAATAGGTACAGGGTCATTAGAAGCACAACCTGAAAAAACCAGTAAAATAAGAATGGCAAGTATCAAGTTAGGATGTAGGCAAAATAGTTTAACGTTCATGATCTTTCAATGCCTTCGCAGGATTACCTGTATTTCCTTGTGAACCAACGTACAATACGCTAAATCGAGGTCAAGACCTCAGTCAATTTCTAACTATTCTAATTTTACGAGGACCGAAAGTCACCCAGGACAAGCGGGTGATATTCAACTAACCCATGAAACTGACCTTACTGGGCATAAATCATCAGAGCGCGCCCATTGCGCTAAGAGAGAAGGTCGCCTTCGGGCCAGAGCATATTGGCCGGGCTCTGACGAATTTAAAAACAGAACTAAAGCTCGACGAAGTGGTTATTCTATCAACCTGCAACAGAACCGAGGTCATCGCCTCGGGAGCATCCATTGAACCAGATAAAATAAGGGACTGGTTAGCTCATTACCACGGCCTGGAAACCCAGGAACTCATTGGCAGCGATTACCATTTCCTCAACGAACAGGCGGTACAACACCTGATGCGCGTTGCCTCAGGACTCGACTCCATGGTATTGGGCGAACCGCAGGTTCTCGGACAAGTCAAAGCCGCATTTGCCGAATCAGAAGCAGCCTCCACCCTGGGAGGTCATTTGCAATCCATCGCCCAGGCAACGTTCCGAACTGCAAAAAAAGTCAGAACCGAAACCAGTATTGGCCGCCATGTCATCTCAGCCCCCTCGACGGCCATCAATCTGGCAAAACGACTATTTACCGATATGTCGCATTGCTCTGCCTTGCTGATCGGCGTTAACGAGATGATCGACCTCTCAGCCAAACACCTAATTGAGGCGGGCGTAGAAAACATAACCATTGCCAATCGGACCCTGGGTCATGCCAAGCCACTGGCAGACCAGATCAACGCCCAAATCATTGAACTTGACAGGCTGCCTGAGCAGATCATTGATACGGATATCATCATTACTGCGACGGCAAGCAGCCAGCCTCTTATCTCCCGGGGTACCATCGATGAAGCTTTGCTGCGTCGCAAACACAAACCCATATTCATGGTCGATCTGGCCGTGCCAAGAGACATTGATGCCACCGTAGCCACACTCAGGGATGCTTACCTGTACAGTCTTGACGATTTGCAGATCATGATTAAAGAGAATTTAGCGCATCGACTGGCGGCTGCCGACGAAGCAGAAAGCGTGGTCCAAACCGAGTTAAGCCAGTTTCTTAGCGGGCAACGCAGTAGAAATGTCGTTGATACACTGGTTTCCTTTCGCCAACAGATAGAAGCGCTGAAAAATAATGAGCTCGAAAAAGCGATTTCGAGACTGCAGCTGGGTGACCCTGCAGATGAAGTCCTGACTCGATTTGCAAATCAATTCACTCAGAAATTGACTCATGGCCCCAGTATCGAGATCAAGAAAGCCGCTGCCGAGGGTGAATTGGAATTAGTCACTGCCATCACAAAACTGTTCAACCTCCCCGGCAGTGAGGAATCATGAAAGTCTCTCTAAAATCAAAATTGAACCAGGTAGCCGAACGCTTCGAAGAATTAGCTGCCCTGCTCAGTGATTCTGCCACCATCGACAACCAGGATCTGTTCAGAGCCTACTCAAAAGAATACGCTGAAATTGAATCGGTCGTACAGAGCTACCAGGATTACCAGAAAACCGAAGCATTGATAGCTGAAACGGAACTCCTGCTAGAAGATGATGATGTCGATATTAAGCAGATGGCCCAGGAAGAACTAGCCGAGTTGGAACCTAGATTAACCCGCCTTGATCGAGAGCTTCAAATCCAGCTTCTGCCCAAAGACCCAAACGATGGCAATAATATATTTCTAGAAATCAGAGCCGGTACAGGCGGTGATGAAGCTGCTATTTTTGCTGGCGATCTACTCAAGATGTATCTGCGCTTCGCAGAAAGCATGAAATGGCGGGTCGAAATCCTGAATGAACGAGAAGGTGATCATGGCGGATTCAAGGAGGTGATCGCGAGGATTGAAGGTAAACAGGTGTATGGCACCTTGAAATTTGAATCAGGGGCTCATCGTGTACAGCGTGTTCCGCAAACCGAATCCCAGGGCAGGATTCACACATCAGCTTGCACTGTAGCGGTACTACCGGAAATCAACGAAGTCGATGCCATCGATATAGATAAAAACGATCTTCGAGTCGATACCTACCGTGCCAGTGGCGCTGGCGGTCAACACGTCAATAAGACTGATTCTGCGGTACGGCTCACTCATATCCCAAGCGGTCTGGTCGTGGAGTGCCAGGATGAACGATCCCAGCATAAAAACAAAGCCAGGGCGATGAGCCTGCTGCAAGCAAAATTACTAGACAAGGCCCAATCAGAACAATTTCAGGAACAGGCCGAAAGAAGAAAGCTTCAAGTCGGTAGTGGCGATCGATCCGAAAAAATCAGGACTTATAATTTCCCGGATGGTCGGGTGACCGATCATCGCATTAATTTAACCCTATATCGGCTGACACAAATCATGGCCGGGGAATTAGGCAGTGTGATTGATCAATTGCTACAGGAGTACCAGGCGGACCAGTTGAATGCACTGGGACTGGATCATGAGGCCAATGCCTGAGTCCATAGAGACCATCATAAATTCAAGCCGGCAGCTACTGCCCGCTTCGGATTCAGCGCGGATTGATTGCGAGCTATTACTTTGCCTATGCCTCGGCAAGAATCGCGCCCAGTTGATTTCTCAAGGCCATGAAAAACTGACATCAAAGCAATCCAAACAGCTCTGCAGTCTTTTGAAAAGAAGGCAAGCCGGCGAACCAATCGCGTATATACTGGGTTATCAAGAGTTCTGGGGACGCAATTTTCTGGTCGACAAATACACCCTCATACCCCGCCCCGATACTGAACTGTTAATTGAAATCATCCTGAATCGATTCGGCCCTGATCCTATGACCATCGTGGACCTGGGAACCGGCTCAGGGGCCCTGGCGGTCACGCTCAAACAAGCGCGCAGCCAATGGCGGGTGCTGGCAACTGATATCAGTGCGGCCGCCCTCAACATGGCAAAAAAAAACACCCCGTCAGACGCCTCAATCACCTTCCTGCAGGCAAATTGGCTGGACTGTATCAATGCCTCCTGTATTGATTTAATCGTCGCTAACCCGCCCTACATTGCCAGCAATGACCCCGCTTTAGGCCAGCTTGGATTTGAACCCATAAATGCGCTAGTGTCTGCAGATAATGGCCTGAGTGATCTGGGGAAAATTATCAAGCAGGCAAATCGTGTGCTGACGATCGGCGGCAGCTTGCTCCTGGAACATGGTTATACGCAGCAACCCAAAGTCGAGCAGCTTATGGAAACTGCGGATTTTAGTACCGAAAAATATAAAGATCTCAACGGCCAGCCCCGCGCGATAATCGGACACAGGAAATAAAATAGTGCAAGACACCGACTTACTCAGATACAGCCGGCATATTCTTCTCCCCGAGATTGATCTATCAGGTCAGGAAAAATTACTCGCATCGCATGTCGCCATCATTGGTATTGGCGGTCTTGGCAGCCCTGTTAGCCTCTATCTGGCAAGCTCGGGCATCGGCAAGCTAACGTTGGTGGATTACGACTCAGTGGATCTCAGCAATCTGCAAAGACAAATCATCCATGACACCAGTCAAATAGGTAAAACCAAGGTTTCATCGGCAGCAACTAAATTAGCCGCTCTCAATCCAGAAACCCAGATAAATACCTTTCCTGAAAAGCTTTCCGATACAGAAATTGATACTTTAATCAGTGGCGTCGATGCCGTCGTCGATTGCACTGATAACTTCGCCATCCGAGTTAAGATAAACCAGGCTTGCGTCAACCACCAGGTCGCCCTCATTTCCGGTGCCGCTATTCGCCTCGAGGGCCAAATCATGGTCTACGATCCCCGTATCGCTAATGCGCCTTGTTATGCCTGCCTGTATCAAAATACCGAGGAACTGGATTTGAATTGCGCCACAACCGGTGTCGCTGCCCCTCTGGTCGGCATTATCGGTAGCATGCAAGCCATGGAAACACTGAAAGTCCTACTTGGTTTCGGCGAACCCGCATCAGGATCCCTGCTGATCTTCGATGCAGCCAGTAGCCAGTGGCAACGGTTTCGAGTCAGCAAGCAAGCAGACTGCCCTGCCTGTGGGGCGTCAGACTAAGCCGCTTAAACTCGTTCGACGCAACATCAGGGTACCCTATCCCAAGGAGGCTAGTTTAATTCACCCTTAGCCTGTAAATCGGCGTGGTAAGATGACCTCACCAGCGGCCCGCTGGCGACTTTGGAAAAACCCAGCTTCCTGGCCATTTCACCCAGTTGCAAAAACTCGTCAGGGTGCAAGAACCTTGATACCGCCAGATGATCTTTGCTCGGTTGCAGATATTGTCCCAGGGTGATCATATCGACACTATGCTCACGTAAATCAACCATCACTTCCTCGACCTCAGATATCGCCTCTCCCAGACCCAGCATCAGACCTGACTTAGTGACGACCTCCGGCTGTAACTGCTTGTATTCCTTCAGCAACCTTAATGACCAGACATAATCGGCGCCTGGACGAGCCTGCTTGTAAAGTCGCGGCACTGTTTCCAGGTTATGGTTAAACACATGTGGCGGAGTCTCCTGCAAAATAGTCAAGGCAATGTCCATTCGTCCGCGAAAATCCGGAACCAGCACCTCAATCTGGGTATTCGGATTCAACTCACGAACCGCCCTGATACATTCGGCGAAGTGGGCTGCGCCGCTATCCTTTAAATCATCTCTATCGACTGAGGTTACGACCACATAACTTAATTCCATCTCCTTAACTGCTTCTGCAAGCTGCTGGGGTTCAGCCGGGTCAAGCGGATTGGGTTTACCATGGGCGACATCGCAGAAAGGACATCGTCTGGTACAGATTTCGCCCATTATCATGAAAGTAGCGGTTCCCTGTGTGAAACATTCGGAAAGATTTGGGCAACTGGCCTCTTCACACACAGATGCCAGTTTACGCTTGCGTAATATGGCCTTTATTGTTGCTACTTTTGGATCTGCACTGATCCTGACACGCAACCAATCAGGCTTCCTCTGCATCACCGTGGTCGGCACTACTTTTACAGGTATCCGACGAAGCTTATCCGCACCACGAAGCTTTTCTCCCTGAACCAGCCGGTTCCTCTTTTTAGAATCCATGTGTCCAACCCGTCGGCGTCTGAGGGTGATATCCAAACTGCTCCAGCAGCAACCTAACAAGGTCCTGTTTTATTTTCGTCATCACAACTTTAGTTCCCAAGCCATATAAATCAACCATTGCTAACCCTGGAAAACCACAGGGGTTAATACGCGAATAGGGTTCAAGATCCATTTTAACATTCAAGCTCAGACCATGATAAGTACAACTGCGGCTCACTCTAAGCCCCAGGG
The DNA here is from genome assembly GCA_964524295.1 of uncultured Pseudomonadales bacterium. Lineage (GTDB taxonomy): Bacteria > Pseudomonadota > Gammaproteobacteria > Pseudomonadales > Azotimanducaceae > UBA9926. The sequence continues at coordinate 1,941 of CAZGCW010000090.1, read as the reverse complement.
AGCATATCTTGGCACCCTCGATGTAAACACCCGGCGCTGATCTTTTCGCCTCAGCAAACAAACCATAAGACATCAGCAGTTCAATGACGGCTGACTCCATACCGTCTACCACCTGGCGAATCCCTAACCCCTTCCGCTTCAAATCAAGCAGAAGATAAACGACCAATTGGCCCGGTCCATGATAAGTCACCTGGCCACCACGATCAGATTGAACGACCGGAATATCTCCTGCCGCCAGGAGATGTTCTGACTTACTATTTTGTCCCAAAGAAAATACCGGATCATGTTCCAGCAACCAGACCTCATCAATGCTGCTTTCAGTTCTGTGCTTTGTAAACTGCTTCTGCCGAATCAGGGCATCAGTATAATCGACTCGATTAAGATCGCGAATCAAAGTCAGGCCAGACCACTCTGCTTTCCCTGACATAACCTACAAAACCATGCGCACGGCTTTCAACTGCTTCAGATCAATAAACAGAGAGGCCAACTGTTGTTCGCTCAGGGCCCAGAAATTAATCGTTAAAGCAGCATACTTACCCTTTCGACTGGGTCGTATCGATGAATTAGCCACAGTACAATTCGCGTCATAGCGATTAACAATACGCAGCACCTGATTAACATAATCAGGAGAGGCTTCACCAATAATTTTAATGGGATAGTCGCAGGGGAATTCTATTTTGGGCGGTTCATCCATCACGGGCTATACAGCCGATGTATCACCGGAAATCAATTCCGTAAAAAAAAGCTTGATCTCGTCCCAAATTCTCCCCAAAAAGCCCGCCTCAGCTACCGCATTGAGCGCTAACACGGGCTTTTCAACTAGAATTTCATCCTCGAGCATTAAGGTGAGCGTACCGAGTTGCTGGCCTTTGGTTAAGGGTGCCTTGATAACCGGGTCTACCTGAATCCTGGCAGTGAGTTGGTCACGCTGCCCACGCGGGATAGTCATTGCCAAATCCTCTTCAATCCCTAATTGTATCGATTCGTGTAGGCCACCCCAAACCTTGACTTTTCGCAAGCTATCTCCAGCTTGATACAAGTCAACGGTTTCAAAAAACCTGAAGCCATAGGTCAACAGCTTCTGTGTTTCACTGGCTCGGCTACGTTCAGAATCTGCGCCCATCACCACCGAAATCAATCGAGTCCCCTTCTTCTCGGAAGAGGCCACCAGACAATACCCGGCTGCCTTGGTATAACCTGTCTTAACACCATCAACAGTCTCATTCCTGAACAATAGGGAATTTCGGTTGGCCTGCCTAATATCGTTATAAGTGAAGTACTTTTCCTCGTAAAGCTTGTAGTGCTCTGGGTAGTTCTCAATCAGCGCTGAGGTCAATTTCGCCAGATCCGATGCCGTTGTAAAATGTGCTTCATCGGGCAACCCGGTTGAGTTCCTGAACTGGCTATTAGACATGCCTATCCTTTCTGCTTGATGATTCATCATTTCAGAGAACGACGCTTCACTTCCGGCTACAAACTCAGCCATTGCCACACTGGCATCATTCCCGGACTGGATAATAATGCCGCGCAGTAGATCCTCAACAGAAACCGAGGTCCCTTCCTGAATGAACATTCTCGACCCTTCCATTCTCCAGGCTTTGACGCTCACCGGAACAGAATCAGCCAAATTTATCCGACCCTGCTTAATCTCTGAAGCGACGACATAACTCGTCATTATTTTGGTCAGACTCGCTGGAGGCAGCCTCACCTGAGCGTTGTGCTCGGCGAGAATTTTACCGGTGGTAGAATCAATCAGAATATAGCCTTCAACCGCCAACTGGGGTGCTGAAGGGATAATCATCGGCGCCGCTGTCGCCTCGAGCACCCAAAACAAAAGCGTTACAAATACAATTTTTGACATTTTCATTATCTTCCAGGTAACGGCTTATTCTAACGCGAGTTCGGTCAAGCTGCTAATGAGTCTCCACCCTGATGGGTTGA
>CAZGCW010000089.1:0-15043 GCA_964524295.1 uncultured Pseudomonadales bacterium | reverse complement strand
AATTGGTTCGGTCATGAATTTACCTTATTACAGGATACCGCTGGACTGGCCCCCGGGCATTGTAAACTGGAAGTGATTTACCAGCATGGCGGTGAGTTTGGTGGCGGTGGCAAAGCCCTTCTTGAAGTTAATGGCCACGCAGTGCATCAGCAAGAGATACCCAGGACCGTGCCCGTGATATTTTCTATGAGTGGAGAAACCTTTGATGTTGGTGTGGACACAGGCTCTCCGGTCGGCCATTACCCTCACACTTTCTCGTTTAGTGGTGAGATAAAAGGCGTAACGCTGAAACGGTTGACCGAACCGGATGAGGCGGTAAAAGTGGCTGAAAGGAAAGGCCGGTTTCAGGCGAGCCTGAGCAGTCAGTAAAGGTTAGCGGTACTTTCTGAAGAAAAGTCTTAAATCTTCAGCGAGTAATTCGGGTTGCTCCAAAGCTGCAAAATGGCCGCCCTTGGGTTGCTCTGTCCAGTGTTGGATGTTGTAGAGTTCATTTGCCCAGGCTCGAGGGGGCAGGTATAGCTCTCCAGGAAAGATAGCGTGTCCGGTCGGTGTTTCGATTCTGCCATGGGCAAACAAATCTGATTTGGTATGACTAGACTCAAAATAAAGACGCATAGAAGAGGTGATAGACTGGCTAACCCAGTAAATCATGATGTTGGTCAGTAATTCATCTTTTGAAATAACGGTTTCGAGCCGACCATCACAATCTGTCCAATGTTGAAATTTTTCAGTTATCCAGGCTGCCAGACCGACTGGCGAGTCATTGAGACCAAAACCGAGGGTCTGCGGTTTGGTACTTTGAATCGCCTGGTAGCCTGTGCCTTCCTTCATGCGAGCCCGGCTCGTCGCCAAGCGTGTCTTTTCTGTATTGGTCACACCGTCAAACGGGTCGACCTTGACGCTTGGATAGGGGGCAAAGATTAGGGTTAGATGGATAGCTTTAACCGCTTGGGGAGCTAAACGAGCTGTCCAAGAACTGACCGCCGAACCCCAGTCGCCGCCTTGTACAACGTACTCTGAGTAACCCAGTTGCTGCATTAACTCAATATGCTGTAGCGCGGCCTGCTTCTGATCGAAGCCCTCGCAAGCGGGCGCCTCGGAGAATCCATAGCCTGCCAGTGAAGGACAGATCAAGTGAAAGGCATCTCTGCTGTCCCCGCCGAAGCGTTCGGGCTGAGTCAGCATGGGAATAATTTTGGTAAATTCGCTGATCGAACCTGGCCAGCCGTGTGTCATCAGCAACGGCATTGCATCTTTATGACTTGATTGTTGATGAATGAAGTGTAAATTTTTTCCCTGAACAGGTGCGATAAATTGATTGAATTGATTTAAAAAGGTTTCCTGTTCTTTCCAGTTGAATTCGTGCTGCCAGTATTTAACCAGCGCCTTTAAGTAGTGTGAATCGGTACCATAGCGCCAGGGCTTGCCGATTTGATCGGGCCAGCGAGTATGGGTTAGACGATAGTCAAGGTCTTGGAGAATGCTCTGGTCGACATCGATAGAAAATGGCTTAATCATTGTTTGTTTCCTGTTCGAGTTATCGGATTATCTTGTTTCCTCGCGTGTTTGCAAAGCGGGTCTGGATCTGTAGTAATGATGGCCATCCATAGATAAGAGTCTGCGCCTATGTATAAGCTATTTTCATTAATATTACTTTATTGTGTTTCCGCAGTGGGTATGGCCAAAAGTGAGCCATTGGCTGTATTTAGTGCTGATGATGTTTTCAATCTTGAATATGTCGATGCGGTTCAGGTTGCCCCCGATGGTAACCGTGTTCTGTATCGTCGTAACAGCAACGATATCATGACGGACTCGACCCATAGTTCCCTCTGGGTAGTTGATTTGACGGCGGCATCTCATCGTCCGTTGCTTACCGAACACACCCATTACAGTTGGGCCAGGTGGTCGCCTGACGGATCGCGTATTGCATATGTCGTTACAGACAATGCAAGGATTCAGATACAGGTTTACTGGCTTGATACCGGCCAAACGGCGGTGGTTGCGAGCCTTGCAAAGCAGCCTGCTGATCTAAGCTGGTCACCGGATAGTTTATCCCTGGCTTTTACCATGAAAGTACCGATCAAAGCCAAACCACTTGTGGAGCCGAGGATTAAACCCAAGCAAGCCACCTGGGCCGAGCCAGCCATGGTGATTTCCAGTGTACGTTATCAATTTGATGGTCGCGGAATTGTCGCACCAGAATCCAGACAGATATTCGTTGTCCCTGCTGCGGGCGGGACACCTCGACAATTAACTCAGGGCTCCTTCCAGCATCGTGGGCCTTTATCCTGGTCAACCAACAGTCGTAGGGTCTTGTTTTCTGCAAACAGGCACAAAAACTGGGAATTAGAAACCATTGAAAGTGATTTGTATCTTGTTGATACAAAAAGTTTAGAGTTGACCCAGGTGACTGATGATCCCGGGGCTGAAACTGGTGCGCGTTTTTCACCGGATGGTCGTTCCATTGCCTATATTTCAGAGGAAAACGAACCGCTTGCTTATCGGCACCGAAGACTGAAGGTCCTTTCACTCAAAGAAGGTAGGGCCCAGACCCTCCTGAGTGAAGCGGATTTTTCTGTCAGTTCGGCGTTATGGAGCGATGCAGGTCGTACTATCAGTTTTCTATTTGACCAGGAAGGCCGGAGAAAAATCGGTAGCGTGGATCTGCGCAACCGGTTCAAGGAGGTCAGCGACCAGGTCGGGGGTACTTCGTTGGGCAGACCTTATCTAAGTGGAGGGTTTCATTACAGTCAAGGGACTTATGGCTTTTCCCTGGCGGATGAGGGAAGGCCAGCCGAATTGGGAATTATTCAAGGGGGTTCCAGCAGGACAGTGACGGCTTTAAATGAGGATGTGTTAGGGCATAAAAGCTTGGCAAAGGTAACGCCGTTAACTTATTTCTCTTCGCTGGATAACGAGGTTATTCATGGCTGGTATGTGACGCCACCCGGTTTTGATCCAACCCGGAAATACCCTCTGATACTGGAAATCCATGGCGGACCGCATAGTGCTTACGGCGACTTCTTCTCAGCAGAAGTACAGTTGATGGCGGCTCAGGGATATATTGTGTTTTATGATAACTATAGAGGCAGCACCTCTTATGGCGCTCGGTTTGCCAGTCTGTTGCAATACAAATATGCAAGTGTGGACGACTTTACGGATCACATGAGTGGAATTGATGAGATGCTCAAACTTGGCTTTGTTGATGAACAGAACTTGTTTGTAGCCGGCGGCTCTGCGGGTGGTATTGGCGCAGCCTTTGCTATTGGTTTGACGGATAGATTTAATGCGGCTGTTGCAGCAAAGCCGGTGATCAACTGGATTAGCAAAACGCTGACAGCCGATTCCTCGGTTTATCAGATTCGCCATCAGTTTCCGGGCATGCCCTGGCAGCACGTTGACCATTACTGGTCTCGGTCACCGCTATCGCAGATAGCCTCGATTACGACGCCGACCATGATATTAACCGGGGAATTAGATCGACGTACACCGATATCAGAATCGGAACAGTTTTACCAGGCGCTTAAGTTGAAAGGGGTCGATAGTGTCATGGTTCGTTTGCCGGATTCTTCTCACGGTATTGCGGCCAGGCCTTCTAGGCTGGTTGCAAAAGTGGATTATATACTGGCATGGTTTGAACGTTACCGGCAACGGGTCCCCGAGTTGCCAGATGAGCAAGATGGTGTAAAGTAAAAGTAATCGGTATTAAGGAATCGATATGGCAATACAATTTCATAACCCCTTAGGTGCGTCGGCCGTTGCGGAAACTGATTACGGACTGAGTATTAAGCTGGATACGGGGTCAACGGCCAGTATAGGGTTGCTGGCAAATGGTTTCCCAGATTCAGAACAGTTCCTTGGTCTCATTGAAACATCGTTATTGAAGTTCAGTCCTGGTTTGGTGATCCATCGGTATAATAAAGGCAATGCCTCGATTCCCGCAGGCGATGGATTGCTGGCAAGCATTGCTGAGGATTGTCATGCTCTGGTAACGGCTTACGGGCATTGAGGCAGTTGTACAACCGGCACCGTGCGTGACGGCATAGCAACAGCAAGGAATGGGTTGCCCGCGATTGCTTTGGTCACTGAAGCCTTTTGGCCACAGGGCGATTTTGTTGCCCAGTCACTGGGGATGCCAGGATTACCCAGAGTTAAATTACCGCACCCGGTAGCGGGGAGTGGCATGGCCAAGATGCAGGCCATTGCCGAGCAAATGACGCCGAAGATTATTGCCGCGTTTGCAGAATGACCGACTATTTAACTGCCTCTGATGAAGCTGCTGCACTTGAGCAGCTACATGCCCTTCATTGCACAGATGGTTTACCCGTGGTTATTCCGACGGATGAACGGGTGCAACGGATGGTCTTGCAGTCCAATATGGCTGGCGATCTACAGCTAGGGGTAATGGGGCCAGCAGGTAATGCCGCTACGGTGGAAAAAGTGGCCGTATCGGCTGTGATGGCAGGCTGCTTGCCGGATTATATGCCTGTTGTCGTTGCCGCGGTTCAGGCGATACTGCGGCCCGAGTTTGATTTAACGGAAATGCAAGCGACCACGCATTGCACAGCGCCACTGCTGATTGTCAATGGGCCTGCCAGGTTAAGCTGTGGACCGGTTTTCAGTGGTTTTGGTGCATTAGGTCCAGGCCATCGAGCCAATGCCAGTATTGGTAGAGCTTTACGGTTAGCGATGATCAATATCGGTGGGGGTAGGACCGGCACTTCCGATATGGCGCTGTTAGGCCATCCTGGTAAGTTTACTTATTGTTTGGCCGAAGATGAGGAATCAAGTCCATTTGAGGCTTTACATGTCAGCCGCGGTTTTGCTGAACAGGACAGCGTGGTGACTGTAATTGGTGCTGAAGCGCCGCATTCAGTGATGTTCAGTGGTAATGCTGACCTGCCTGATAATGCCTCACGTCTATTGGATGTTCTTGCCATTGGGTTGGCCAATGGGGCGACTAATAATGCGGTGCTCGGAGGCGGTGCTGCAACGGTTGTACTTAATCCAGAGCATGCGCTTATTCTGGCAAGTGCGGGTTTGACCCGAGATCAGGTTTGTTTTGAATTATTTGAGCGGTGTTATATCCAGACGCCGGCACACAGCACGTTTAGTCCTGATGTGAGCCGTAAACAATCAACCCGGAGAAAACGGTATTGCTTTAATTCACCGGAACAGATTTTAATGTTGATGGCAGGGGGAAGCGGTCTTTATTCGATGGTGATGCCATCTTGGTGCGCTGGAACCCACAAGAATTCGGCTGTTAGTATTGAATTTGATGCTAACCCCTATTGTGAAGTGCCTGCTTTGGTTGCCTCGACCTAAGGTCATAAAAGGTTTTCTCTATCCGGGATGATGACATTGGGTGATGTGTTTCGCAGGAATGGAGTCGAAATGGTTTGTCATATAGGTTTAAAGCAGATTCGAACCTGAAATTCCTTGAGGGCGAGAAGGATCACCTTTTTTCCTCAGGCTGTTTTTAAGCCCGATAGTAGAGACCTTAATGAGGTGCTCCCCGAGACCCATTAGAGACTCAGGGCAATTAAGGCGCGAAGCGAGGTTGTTTCACTTTTAGTAATCTGTCCAGCCATAAGGTTGCCAGGGTAATCAACCCTGCAATGCAGGTTAATATCATAAGACCCAACTGGAAATTACCGGTAAGATCATACAGCAACCCCAGGCCTAACGGACCGAATACGCCACCGATCTCAGCGGCTGTAAAAAACAAGCCGCTGGCAATGCCGGCATAACGGTCATCGATACCGGGGATTTCGACCAATACCAGAATGAGCACCGTCATAATGCTATAGCGAACGATACCTTGCAGGAGCAGGCCGGTGGTCAGAAGGGAGGTTGAATGAAAGTGCAGAAGGTAACTGGCAAAGGCTGAACAAAGACACAGGCAGAACAAAATCTTGAATCGTCGAGCGGGTGTTGCCAGTCGAGGGATGGTCAGTGAGCCCAGGATGCCAATGGCGGTTGGGATGGCAGCCCAGTATCCCGCTTCAACCAGAGTCATGCCGGTTAACTTCAACAGTTCTGGTAGCCAATTGTTAAGGGCATGATTGATGGTAAAGATTCCGAGGCTCATTAATAGCAACAGCCTTATCGCAGGTAGTTTGATTAAAGCTAGGAAAACCACGGTTTGTTTTGGTTTGGCCGGGTCCGCAGTTTGAATCTGCTGGGTCTGTAACCGTGAGTTTGATGCAATAACGAACCAGAACAGGCCCGTCAGAGACGAAAATCCCGCAATGGCAAGCATAATGTTTTGCCATGAACCTAAGCTCGGCAGTAAAACTGAATGGGTTAAGGTCAGGGATATTATTCCGCCAATAGCCGGCCCGGTCATGTAAATACCCATGGCCAGTCCCCTGGAGGGACCAGAGAACCAACGCGTGATAAGCTTGGGTGCGCCTGCAGATATAATCGGTCCACCGATGCCAAAAATCATGACCGCGCAGATCATCGAGAAATAGTCACTGGAAAATGCTCGTGCCAGCGATGATAGAGCGATTATAAGTGTCCCCAGAGTTAACGCGGTTCTTGGGCTGATACGGTCCAGTAGGATACCGCTGGGAATAGCAAATATAATAAAGGTTAGTTGCCAGGCGCCCAGGATGCTACCCATGGCAGTGTGGGAAATATTCAGATCTGCTTCAATGAAAGTAATCAATGGCGCCAGGCTGGTGGCGGTTAAACCAAAGGCCGTATAGATAAACCAGATAGCAACTAATAGAATCCAGCGATAAATCTTGAAGTCCTCGGATCATTCGGGCGGAGTCTGACTCTAGCATAGAACACCTAGGTGGGTTTGAACTGACGGAAGTGGAAACGTGCTATGGTTGAGTCAGGTCAAATGGCGGAACAGTGTGGTTCAAGGTGTTTTTTACGGTTGGAAAATTGTCGCTGCGCTGTTTGTGGTGATGGCATTCAGTTCCGGGCTGGGATTCTATAATCATTCAATACTGTTACAGGCATTAGCTTCTGACGGTCTATTCTCGGTTGAACAAGCATCCTTTGCTGTTTCAGTGTTCTTTATCGTCAGCGGGTTGGCCGGATTGCTCATGGCGCCACTTCTTGATCGTCTCGACATACGCTGGATCATGATTTTTGGTACCTTGTTGGCTGCGTTGGGACTGCAGCGAATGGGTTCAGTGCAGACGGTTATGGAACTGTATTTGGTCTACACCCTGTTTGGTTTTGGTTTTTCTGCGACCAGCCTGTTACCCACTACCACATTACTGGCGAGGTGGTTTGTTGTTCATCGAGCCCGAGCATTGTCAATTGCATCCACGGGGTTATCCATGGGCGGCATCTTGATTACGCCTGCGAGCGCCGTGTTAATCCAGGAAGTCGGTTTGACCGAGGCATCGAATTGGTTAGCAGCGCTTTATGTTATCGGTGTGATCCCAATTAGCATCTGGGTTTTAAGGCCTTCTCCAGCATCGATGCGTTTAATGCCGGATGGAGCAAACTGGACCGGTCATCAACCCGAAACTGAAGGAGTTGGTTTTAAAGCTGCAGTGAGAGATGTGTTTTTCTGGGGTTTAAATCTAACTTATATTTTTGTCATGGTGGCTCAAGTAGGTGGAATTTCTCACCAATATGGTTTGATTGCAGAGCGGCTTCCCTTGCATCTTGCGCCGGTTGCGATTGCAGTCATGCCTGCCTTCAGCATCCTTGGCCGGCTTGCAGGCGGGTTTGTGCTGCAGTATTTCCCTATATTGATGTTCACCTTGTGTATGATGCTATTGCAAGCGATCGCCTTGCTTATACTGGCGCTGAGTTACCAGATGATATGGGTTTTCATCGCACTGGCTGTTCTCGGAATCGCAGTGGGTAATCTGCTTATGTTGCAGCCACTGATCGTTGCTGAGCGGTATGGCACTCGAGACTACAGCCGACTGTTTTCATGGGCCAATTTATTCACCGTAATAGGCGTTGCCATCGGACCGGGTTTGTTGGGTTGGTTCTACTCATTATCCCTTTCTTATGAGATTCCTTACCTGCTGGCGGCAAGTTCAGGTTTCATGGCGGTAGGATTGTATCTAGGCAGTATTTATTTGGGGAATACCGGTTTAGCCCTGAGAGCGAATTAGAAACACCGGATTTGTGTAAAACCACAGATCTGACCAGGGATCTTCGCCTGGTTTATCCGGGTTGGGTTCTAATTCTTCGCTATTTGAACCACGAATTCTGAAGTAGGAAGAGGCCGAGATAGGTACATTGAGCGAAGCTGATATATAACCCTGTGCATCGACTTGCCAATTATCGGCATCAAACCTGCCGATGACCTTCGTTGAAGGATTATGATTGACAGGATGCTGTTGTTTGCCAGAGACGAGCCCCTGGATGACATCGAAGTGGTCCAATCTGGCGTGTCTACCGGCGAAATTGGTGCCTTCCGGATCCTTTATCTTGATTGATAGCTGCGTGGTCTGATCTTGCTTGAAAAACAACGTGTCGCCAATCCCTGCGCTGCCGGACGACGTTTTTACGGTGACATAGACTTCTGATATTAAATCACCGGTGGTAACAAAGATTTTTCCAGCACGAAGCGATTCGATAATACTGGGATAGGTTTTTTGTGCATAAACGTAGGTTTTCGAATATTCGCCCGGCCAGAAATCAACACCGCCTTCTGAATAGTGGACATGGGAATCGCTATTAGCTGTAATCCACCATCGGCGCCCTTCACCCAGCATGGCATCCCAGAATCCCCCTAGCACCGCAGTCATTTGATCGAATCCTCCCAGAGTAGGATACTGTCGGTAATATCCTCTTAGCTGCCGGGTGGTATCTGAAAAGTTTTCTGAGGTTGAAAGGCTAATCGCTTGATGGCCCGGTGCGCCTTCCATACCGACGGCTATATCAGGTGCTGTATCGTTCCAGGCACGCAGATCCTCGGGTGAATGTAAGCCGAACTGACCAAGATGGGCCGCTGAACGCGAAGGGTGATGGGCAAAGACCAGGGGACTGGGTTGAATTGATTGCATTGCCTTTAAAGCTAGCAGCATCTGTTGTGTGTCGTTTCTGGCTTCATCCCTGGGATAGACTTCTCGGCTGTCGAACCGACTTTCAAGATGGAGCAGGTGTTCTGCCTCTGTGGTTGTTCTGGGAAGGATGATGCTACTGTGATCACCACCCGGTGTGTTCAGTTCCAGGCCATAAAATTGCAGAAGTTCGGGCACAAGTTGCCGAGAGCGAACCAGTTCCGGGTAGGCCAGTTCGAAATTGACCTTGCTATGTTTCGGTCCCCCATGGTCAGTCGTCACCATCCAGCTTAAGTTATGATGTCTTGCCATGCGGGCATTCATTGCGGTTGGGTAAATGGCATCTCCACCGATGATGGGCTTGGGCACGCCAGAGTCCAGATTCCAGCCAACACTATATCTTGAGTGAATATGATGGTCGCCAGAGAGCCAGGCGGATTCAATGGCGCCCTGGGTCTCCGCTAAATCCGTTGTTGAGGGTGAATTCTTTGTGGTGCAACTGACCAGAGCCAGAACCACAGCAAGTAGACTGTAGAGAATGGCTTTTATTTTTTTTCTAAAACAGTGTAGTTTCAAGTTAGACTCGTTCTGCGTTTCTATTCATGGTGTATGGGTGATCACCAAACCAGTGTAGACGCTTGATAAGGTGGGTGCCATTGAAATCGTGTCTACGGTTACTTTAGGGTTGTGGCCTGTGTTTATTAGTACATGAATAAGTACGCTTTCACCAGTGCATTTTGCGCTCCAATCGTGCTGACAAGCGCCTTCTGTGGTTTCGAGGGGTAGTTGCCAAGGTGATGCCAGCTGAGGTATATGTAAACATTCAGACGAGGTCTAGCTATAAACAAGTCCAGGTGTAGGTATAAACAAGTCCAGGTGTAGGTATAAAACAAGTCCAGGTGTAGGTATAAAACAAGTCTAGGTGTAGGTATAAACAAGTTCAGGTGTAGGTATAAACAAGTCTAGCTGTAGCTATAAACAGGTATAAGTGTAGGTATAAACAAACAAAGGTATAGATCAGTATACCAATAGGGGTAAATCAGACCTAAGGAGAATTGTGGATAACGAATTTGAAGGGAAGGTCGTGCTGGTCACCGGAGGTAGTCGGGGATTAGGACGTGCAATGGCACACGGATTTGCAAGTCAAGGCGCTAACCTGGCGATTGCCAGTCGTAATCTGGAATCCTGCGAACGTACCGCAGATGAGATCAGGGCGATCGGGGTACAGGCTGAAGCATACCGTGTGCATGTCGGCCACTGGGATGAGCTTGATGTTCTGGTAGACGCTGTCTACGAGCGCTTTGGCCGAATTGATGTCCTCATTAACAATGCGGGGATGTCACCGTTGTATGAATCCCTGGATGGGGTTTCTGAAGTCCTGTTTGACAAGGTGATAGGGGTTAATCTGAAAGGACCCTTTCGATTAATGGCCAACGTGGGTAAGCGTATGCAGGACACGGGTGGTGGTGCAATGATCAATGTGAGTAGTACAGCTTCTGTATCTGCGAGTCCAAACTCTGAGCCTTATGGCGCTGCGAAAGCAGGTTTAAATGCACTAACACGCTCGTTTGCAGCAGCTTATGGCCCGGCTGTCAGGGTGAATTGTATTATGGCGGGCCCATTTCTCACTGATATCAGTAAAGCCTGGGATATGGAGGCTTTTAAGCAGAGGGCGGCAACCAACATTCCCATGGGAAGAGGCGGGGAGCCAGACGAAATTGTAGCCGCTGCACTTTATTTTGCCAGTTCAGCGGCCAGTTTCACCACGGGCGCCATTCTGGCCGTTGATGGGGGGGCTCACTAGTTCCCAGGGCAGGTAGCGTTGGCATGTAATTGCCGAAGGATTAAATAATCCGATGTTGATATGCTAGGTAATAAATTGTTCATAGCTTAACTAGATTAATACGAGGACTCATGATGAAAGCAGCAGTATTCAGGGAAGTAGGCGCGCCGTTAAGTATAGAGGAAGTTTCGATTTCTAAACCTGGGCCAAGAGAAGTGCTCATTCGGACGGCAGCGGCTGGGGTCTGTCATAGCGATCTTCATTTTGTTGAGGGTCTGTATCCAGGTCAGACGCCGATGGTATTGGGACATGAATCGGCCGGTATTGTTGAAGCGGTTGGCGAGAGTGTGACTTATGTGAAACCGGGTGATCATGTCATCACTTGCTTGTCTGTTTTTTGTGGTCATTGTGAAGACTGCTTAACCGGGCATATGTCACTGTGTCAGAACCCGGAAACTAGACGGGGTCAGGATGAGCAGCCACGATTAGCTCAGGGAGATGTGTCGGTGACGCAATTCGCGAATTTGTCTTCCTTTGCTGAACAAATGCTTGTTCATGAGCATGCTATTGTAAAGATCCGAGAAGATATGCCCTTGGACCGGGCTGCCTTGATTGGTTGTGGGGTCACCACGGGCGTCGGTAGTGTGTTTCATACTGCGAAAGTCAGCCCAGGTTCGACTGTGGCAGTATTGGGTTGTGGCGGTATTGGCCTATCCTGCATTAATGGTGCAGCGCTCGCTGGTGCTGGACGAATTATCGGCATCGATATGGTGGACTCAAAATTGGAAATGGCAAAAACCTTTGGTGCGACCGATACCATCAATGGTAGTGATGGCAGTGTGGTGGATCAGGTTCGTGAGTTAACTGGCGGTGGCGTTCATTACTCATTCGAGGCGATTGGTCTTAAAACAACGGCCGAGCAGGCGTTTAGTATGCTGCGCCAAGGTGGGACTGCGACGGTCATTGGCATGATTCCAGTCGGCGTTAAGATTGAACTCATGGGTAGCGCATTCCTCCAGGAGAAAAAAATTCAGGGTTCCATGATGGGTTCAAATAGATTCAGAGTTGATATGCCGAGATTTATCGATTTTTATTTGGCCGGTAAACTGCATCTTGATGAAATGGTGTCGAAGAGAATTCGCCTTGAAGATATCAACGAGGCCTTTGTTGATATGAAGTCGGGTTCGGTTGCCAGAAGTGTAATCATGTTTGATCAGTGATTCAGTGGGTTTCAGCGAGCATCTAGAGATCGCACTGGCAATTACTGTTTGAGCGATCGGATGATAGGGTGGGCACGTAATGAGGCGGCTTCAATAGATAAAAACAGTAAATCAATAGTGGTAGATAGAAAGCCTGTCGGTCGCTAGGTGGCCCTTCCTTTGCTGTGCGCATCAGGAATATAACAGTACAAGCCGCCATAGTCTGACTTAGCTATTGTCTTCCTCTCGAAGGCGGATGAGACTGGATTTTTCCGGGTATAAGCCCACTTTGTTTTTATAAAAGCGTCTGATCGCTTCCATATCGAGTTCTACTTTACCGGTCAGTTCAAAAGGTTTGCTGAGTCCGGCTTTACGGCTCGGGTAATCCAGGTAACCACAGATAATGGGTACCCTGGCAGCGATGGCTAGATGATAGAAACCGGATTTCCAGTGATCTGTATGGTCCCGGGTGCCAGCCGGGGGAATGACCAGATTAATTCTGGAATGCTGCTTGTATTTTGCGGTCAGTTGTTGAACCAGGTCGTTTCGTTTACTTCGATCGACGGCAATGCCACCAAAACGCTTCATGAAGAAGCCCAGCGGCTGCCTGAATAGGCTGGCTTTACCGAGCCAATTGATTTTGATGCCTAAATGAGCAGCGGCGGCTATGAGATAAACAAAATCCCAGTTGCTGGTATGGGGCGCTGCGATGATCACTGCGCGCGGAGCAACCGGGTTTTCACCGGTGACTTTCCAGCCCATAATCGTCAGGAAAATTCCCGCGAATCTCCTGACAATCCATGAGTTTTGGGGTGAGGGCATGTTAATTAATTCATATTCGGATGCCAGAATGTACATGGTCATCGGTGGGGTTTCCAGTAATTAATGCGCTTTAGGGCAGTAATAGACATAAACGACTGATAATGTCGCCTTGACAATTAACTCCGGTAGAGACAAGTTCATAATGGATTGAGCGCCATTGACGGTGTAGGCCTATCGGAGAGCTTAAAAATGAATACATCAATCAGCAGCAGGGTGACTCATTTGTTGGGTTTAGTACTCCTTGTTGCTGCTGCAACCGGACACGCGCATACGTTACTCGAGGATATCGAAGTAGCGGTGGCCAACCAGGACCTGGAAGAGGTGGGCCGGATTCAAAATGAGCTGACTTTGTCCTATCAGGCTCTGCCCATGCGGTTTTCCGATGCCCTGCTAGAAGCCGAAAGGGTCTCTAATGAGGCTCAAGGCCTTGATCAGCTATTAGATGACATGTTAATCGAGGCTGACGAGTTATTTGAAAGGCAAGATCCTTCCGTGGTTCAGGTTCAATTAGGTAATGTGCAGTTTGCTCAGGAACTCATTGGACCGAGGCATTGGCTAACTGCTAAGGCTTTGCAAAAATTAAGCGTTTACCATCTGGCGCTCGACCAGCCTGTGTTGGCTGCCAAGGTGCTAGAAGAGGCTTATGAGATCGCCGTTGAGCAACTCGGGGTTGGTCATCCGAGTAGTATAGCTATCTTGTCTTCTGGGTTTAAAATCAAGCTTAAGACTGGGGATTTCAAAGCCGCATTGGACATTCTAGCTATAGCAGCAGAGCAATATAACGTTGCTTTAGGCGCTGCTCATGCCAGGTCGATTCAGGTTCAACAAGAGCAGGTCAGGATTTTACGCGAAACTAACCAATGGGCTAAGGCGCTGCAGAAGTTGAATCAGGTGTGCCAGATCCAGCAACAGTCGCTTAGCATTTGGCATCTCTATACGTTATCCTGCTGGCGCGATCAGGCGACTTTGATGGCAACCCTCGGCCGGGAAGCTGAAGCTGAACTCGCCTTGCAGGAAAATATTGAACTCAGCGTGCGTAGCCTGGGGCCCGCAAGTAACCATAGTCTGGATGCCATGCTTAATTTGGCAGAGTTAGAGCGTGGAAGAGGCGATTTTCTTGCGGCAAGGAATAGGCTAGAGCAGGTATCACAGCTCTCCGAATCAAATTCCCATTATCGATTTTTGGCTAAAAGTTACCTAGTCCGAGTGTTACGTGATGAAGGCCTCTATCCAGAGGCTATCGAATTAATCAGTGATCTTTTGCCTGCTGCGGAGAACGATTGGCAGCAAGATCCAATCGATTATTACACCATGTTGATGGAAAAGGGGCGGTTACAACAAAGGTCCGGATTGCTTGCAGAGGCCGAATTAACCTTTCAACGCACGCTTGATGGATTGCACGAGACTCTGGACGAATCGAATCCGCTTACCATCCTTGCAGGTAGTAATCTGGGTCAGTTGTATGAACAGATGGGTTTGTACGATGAGGCTGAGCCCTTGCTTAAACAGGCCCTGAATCAGTTTGTGACGCTGCACGGCGAATCTTCTCTGCAGGCATCAAGAGCCCGGAATAATCTTGCGCTGTTATTTGAAAGCCAGGGGGATTTCAGGGCGGCCGAACCGCTGTATGAGCACAGTTACGATTTACTAGTACAGCAATATGGTCCCGATTACAGTGAGGCCGTGGCTATCCAGAATAACCTGGCCTTTCTTTATATGATGATGCAGGAATTCGGGCAGGCGGAGGCTGGTTTTTTAAGTGTTGTGGATCGTTGGGCGCTATCGCTTGGCCGGGACCATCCACGACGATTAAAAGCGTTGAATAACCTGGGACGAGTGCAACTCGGTCAAGAGCGGTTAGAGGAAGCAGAGCAGACCCTGTTAGCGGTGCTGGCGATTCGAAGATCAAAATTAGGTAATCGACATCCAGATGTGATCCGGTCGATGATCGATCTGGGGCGGGTCTTTGCTGCCCAAACCAGGCTGGCAGAAGCAGATCGTCTCACAACAGCCGCTTTGCACTTATCTGAATCCGTGTTGGGTGAACAACATCCGTACACTTTCGATGCCCTGAATAGCCTTGCCTCGATTAAAGAAAAGGATGAAGCATGGGATGCCGCCATCGAACTCAGGCAGGAGGGTTTCCTGCGCAGAAGTGTTTTTCTAGATCGCATGCTGTGGGTGACTGGGGAAAATGCCCGGGAAGGCTATATTCGATTGCACCGCCAGGAATTTGACGATTATCT
>CAZGCW010000088.1:0-15064 GCA_964524295.1 uncultured Pseudomonadales bacterium | reverse complement strand
AGCATTAAAGCAGGCCATTAACAAGGATATCAACGAGGCAAGACAGTTTTTCTTGTTGGATGCCTGATGCACTATCTATTGAGTTTTGTCATTGTGGTCGTTGACCAGGCCAGCAAGCAATTTATGGAACGCCTGCTTGATCTGTGCGTGCCCGGGCATTGCCCGTCAATCGTTTTGTTACCGGTATTTGAGCTGGCGTTGGTTCATAATGAGGGTGCCGCTTTCAGTTTTCTCAGTGAGGCTGGCGGCTGGCAACGCTGGTTCCTTTCCCTGGTGTCGCTGGTGGCGAGCCTGTTCATTGGCTACTGGATTTTTCAGGTGAGGAAAAAGGAGGTCTGGTTAAGTTGGGCGTTGGCGTTAATACTCGGTGGTGCAATAGGGAATCTGGTGGATCGAGTCGGTTGGGGTTATGTGATTGATTTTTTTATTGTCCATTATGAGCATCACTACTTCCCTGCATTTAACGTTGCCGATGCGGCGATTTCTGTAGGCGCGGCGATGGTGCTGTTTGATATGGTTGCTAACATGAAGAACAAACCAGATGAGCACTGATACACCAATCGGGCCGGGAACGGAAATAACCTTGAAGTTTACCTTAATGCTGTCGTCTGGAGAGTTGATCGATTCTACAGGAGAAAAATCTGCTACCTTGAGAGTAGGGGATGGCAAGCTGCTGCCAGGGTTTGAACAAGCCCTGTTCGGATTAAGGCCAGGCGCAAGACAGCGGCTGGAAATCCCCTCTGATCAGGGTTTCGGGCCGATTAATCCGGATAATTTGCAGATGCTCAAGAAAAGTACTTTCGCGCGTGATTTACTCCTGGAAAAAGGCCTGGTGATTTCCTTTGCTGACCAGTCCAAAGCCGAGTTCCCAGGGGTGGTCAGTCGTGTTCTAGAAGAGGTTGTAGAGGTCGATTTCAATCATCCCCTTGCCGGCAAGGATCTGCTGTTTGAAGTTGAAATACTTGAGGTCAAGCAGATCTCAAATGAGATAGTGAGAGTTTGATGCCAGATATTAAGTTTAGAGTGCTATTGGCCAATCCGCGCGGATTTTGTGCGGGAGTAGACCGTGCTATAGAGATCGTGAATCGAGCACTAAAGCAATTTGGTGCGCCGGTATATGTGCGTCACGAGGTCGTTCACAACAAAACGGTTGTAGAGCAACTGGCAGAGGAAGGTGCCGTATTCGTGGATGAGATAGAAGAGATCCCGGAGGGATCTCTGTGTATATTCAGCGCTCATGGCGTTGCTCAGCAGGTTCGCCGGGATGCAGAAGAGCGAGGTCTGAGAGTCTTTGATGCCACTTGTCCGTTGGTGACAAAGGTCCATATTGAAATAAGTAAAGCAGCAGAATTGGAACATGAGACCATTCTGATCGGTCATGCCGGTCATCCGGAAGTCGTTGGAACTTTAGGGCAATATGAACCGGCTACGGGAGGGGGCGGTACTTTTCTTGTGGAAGATCTGGAACAGGCAGAAAGGCTACAGGTAAAAGATCCTACCCGGTTGAGTTATGTTACCCAGACGACGCTGTCAGTCGATGATACCAAGACCATTATTAACCGGCTCGAACAGCGGTTCCCTCACATCAGTGGTCCCAGGAAAGATGATATTTGTTATGCGACTCAGAATAGACAAGACGCAGTCAAATTACTGGCAAAGGATTGCCAATTGGTCTTGGTAGTTGGGTCAGAAAATAGTTCTAATTCAAATCGTCTCAGGGAGTTGGCAGAGCGGCTCGGCGCGACGGCTTATTTGATCGAGGATGCATCGAAAATACAGGCTGAGTGGCTGGCTGATGGCTTAACGGTAGGTGTCACCTCCGGAGCCTCGGCGCCAGAGTCTCTGGTTGATGGTGTTTTGGCCTTTTTGCAGCAATGTGGTGGGGTTTTTGAGGATAGTCGGCCGGCGGCTGTTGAATCCTTGGAGTTTTCGTTACCCAGAGAACTTCGCTGAACCTTGCAAACGCAAATAGCTATAGACATAATCCTCATTTAGCGAGGAATGTATTTTGAAATCAAGTGGTTATACATTAATAGAATTAATGATCGTGGTAGCGATCATCGCGATTGTTTCTTCCATTGCACTGCCAGTGTATCAAAACTATGTAAATGACTCCTACGCTAATCAGGCTGTGGTGGATATGAAAGTGTGTGCGCTTGCCTTGGAACGATATTATTCAAATGGGTTCACCTATGTGGGTGCAGACACAGCGTCGACTTGTAACTTACAATCCCCTTCACAAGGGACGTCTCAATACACGCTTTCATACCAATCACTCACAGCAACGAATTTTACAATCAGGGCAACACCGGTGGGTGGCGCCTGCGGCTCCGGGGACTGTTTCGAATTAAGCCGAGATGGCACGCAGACGACGCTGTGATGGAACGGATAAACCGGGATATGAGACCAGTGACCGCCTGAGTGGGGTTGGATGGACAGTTGTTTTATGGAATAAGAATTAACGGAATGCCAGTAAGGTGTCGCTGCAGCGGCGCTTTCGCTGGATCAGTTGTCGGGGGGTATAAATGTTAAGGTGGGTCGGCTCGAGAAAGGGTTTTTCTCTACTTGAACTAATGATCGTGCTGGTGGTCATCGGTCTGAGTTTGTCTGTGGCATTGCCTTCTTACCAGAATATGATCTCTCGATTTGCAATTACCTCAACCGCCAATGATCTTCTGGCTGGAGTTGCATTTGCACGAAGTGAGGCCCTTAAAATTGGCGGTGTGGTGTCCCTCTATGGTTCGAATGGGTTGTCCACTAATTCATTGGGCGGGGGGTACTGTGTCATTTCCGGCGCTGGCACTCCGGGTAATTGTTTGGGCGCAATTCAGATTTTTTCGGTGACGAATCCGAACCTGACCATCGATATTTATAATCCTTCGAGTCAGATTCAAAATACGCTACAGTTTGATGATATGGGAGGTTTGGCTAATACCAGCGGGGAGATTCGTTTGATTAATATATGCAGAACAGGTTTTGTCGGCAGGCAGATTCAGATGAGTCTGATTGGTCGCGGAAAAATAGTCGAATATAGCTGTTGAGCCATGAGAATCAGAAAGCATACCGTGGGCTTTTCATTGATTGAACTCTTGGTTTCACTGGTGATTGTGTCCGTGGGTGTACTCGGTGTGGCAAGCCTACAGATAAGGAGCCTGCAGCAGAATAGGGAAGCATTCTTTCGAGCTGAGGCGACTTATCTCGCAAATAGTATAATGGATCGCATCCGAGCTAATACAGCACAGGTTTATAGCCTGCCGATCGATCAAGCACCGATTGCTGCGACCACCTGCTTGTCGACCAATTGTACCAGTGCACAGATGGCCAGCTTTGACTTGGCCGAATGGCAGTGCTCAATTCGCTCGATCAATGAAGCTGGCGCTACCTACCCAATTTGTAGTCAATTGGGTGTCACCGGTGCGTTGCCTCTGGGTTCCGGCAGGGTCACGGAATCACTAACGACGGCAAACCTGTTTGAGGTAGAGGTGCAGTGGTCCACAGACTCGATTGCAACCCTCTGTGGTTCACGGACTGCCTCCCAACCTGCATGCCAGAGTACCGTGGTGCAGTCGAGATTGTGAATAAACGGACTCACAGATCAGAGGGTATGAGCCTGGTTGAGGTGATGATTTCACTGACCATGGGGACGATCATTATAATGGGGGTGATCAATCTGTTTTCGGCAAATTCAGAGACGTACAGTGTGGTACAGGGCCAGTCTCGAATGCAGGAATCTGCTCGATTTGCGCTGAGTTACTTATCCAAAGATATTCAAAAAGCCAGTTACAAAGGTTGCTATACCAGAGACGATCAACTCCTGTTTACGATGTACAGCGGTGATGATATTCCCTATGAATATGATTTGAGGACAGGGATACAGGCCTTTGATGGCCAGGCAGCGGGATTAGGATGGTTACCTGTTACAACACCGCTTCAGGACACCTATGTGGCCGGACGGGCTATCGATACCGCCGCCATTGTCGCGACTACTGATATTCTGACGGTCCGAGCCGCAAGTGAGGTAGAGGCCAGGCTGAGTCAGCCCATGCTGCTTTCAAGCGCTGATATCGTAGTCACAATCCCGTCAGCTGGATTAGAGTTCAGCGACAGCACTGATGATTTGGCTTTGATTTATGATTGTGAAAAATCATCAATGTTCGAGGTTACCTCTATTGCTGAAGTTGGCGGTCAGGCGACCATAGGGCATGCCGTAGAAGCAGACCTTCCAGGCCAACCAAGAAATAGTTTCTTGGCCCTGGCAGTGAATAATTCGTTTAGTACTGATGCCAGTGTATCGGCTATCGATACCATTACTTATTTCATCGCACCAGGGGCCGGGACCAATAACGAGGGTAATACACCTTTGGCGCTGTGGCGTAAATTTCGAACCGCTGCACCCGTGGAGATGGTTGAAGGCGTGGAGAACCTGCAATTACTGTTTGGTGTGGATACAGATGGGGATTCAATCCCTAACCAGTATACGACTGCCAATTTGGTAATGGATTTCGATACCGTGATTACCGTGAGAATCAGCCTTACCGTGAATAGTATTGATACAGTGGGTGCAACGTCAGCACCCTCGCTGGGCTGTACAGGTACAGGCGGATTACAAGATTGTATTGCGGGGCAGGCCTATGACGGCCTTATTCGAAGGACATTTACGAGCACCGTGCGTCTCAGGAACAGGACATGAACCGGAAAATAACCGCACAGAAAGGGGCTGTACTGGTTACCAGTATGATCATTTTATTAATTTTGACGATGTTGGCGCTATCCGCTGTTCAAAATACAAGTCTGCAGGAGGTCATGTCGAGAAACGAACGGGATCAAGACCTGGCTTTTCACAGTGCTGAAACTGGCTTAAAAGAAGCAGAATTATTTCTGTCTACCTTAACCAACCTGACCGGATTTCAGGCAAACAATAATAATGGCTATTATGATTCGGTCACCAATGATGCCATTGATTTTAGTACCTTTGATTGGCTGGTCGCGGCAAATAATGACCGCGGTTTCATTGAGGTGGTTACCCCGGACATAAGAACACCCTTGGTCGCACGGTATGTTATAGAACATGTGAGCACCGTGGTTTCCGACGAAGATAAGTTGAATATCGACAGTATTGGCCAGGATACCGGAACGGGGCGAACCTGGATGTTCAGGACTACCAGCCTGGGCCTGGGCGGTTCGGGTAATGCTCGAGTGCTATTGCAGAGTACCTATGGCAGGAGGTAATAGGTAGTCGATTATAAAAGCGAAAGACAGACCTAAAATACTGAAATAGGGCTAGCCAGGGCATCTTAGCTGCGGCCTGGATTATTGGTTTCAGCATTTTAACGGTTGAACGAGCATATATCCTTACTTGATCCTGGCCGATGCTACTGCTCTGACCAACATAGCGCCTGCAAACAAGACGCTCAAAGGTCGTCCGTGTAGGGAGAGTGATTGTCTTGGGGTATGACCCATTGAAGCAGGGTGTGCAGATTGACCGATCCATCGCTAAGTAGATATTGACAGTGGTTATACCGGGTTCTTCGCAGATTACCGGCTAGCATCTCAGGATACGGCCTTGCCGGTCGATGGGTTGACCGGCGAGATTACGAGTGTGCACTTGTCTTGGTCTGCCTTGCACGGTAATGACGATTTGTCGTCGGTACAGGATCTTCTGGTCTTTCGGACAATAGGTAATATTGCCGTTTTGGAAGTTAGTGTGGCCCATAGCGGTAAATTGCAGGTAGGGTTTTCTGCCAAACGATCGCCAGGCGATGGAGCCAACTTCTGTAACGGGCTTTATGTTTGCCAGTAATTTCTCCGTGCTGTCCAGCCTGCCGTTCTGATTGTTGTCGACAAAAAGAGTCAATCCTCTATGCCAGTTTTTAGTGCACTGATTCCCTTCCAGAGCGCAGAGCGTAACCGTGAGGCGATGGCTCGCTGCGCTGTAGCGAGCAAAGTGAATAGAACTGATTAACCAGTTAACGACGGTTGTCGCCTGGTTGCGAGCAATCAATTGCCGATAGTGGGGTAGACCCGTGGCTGACACGATACCAACAATGGCGATCACAATTAATGCTTCGACCAGGGTAAACCCGCCATTGATAGTGCGATTCGGTTGCTTGGCATGACCATTGATGGCCCCTGCCGGGGATGCTCTGCTCACGCTGTTCATGATTAAATATTAGCGCGGGGATGTCGGCCCTGGCTGCTGAGGGGCGCGTCTATGTCGGGAGGATTTTACTGATGTTTCTGTAGGTATTTACTTACAGGCGCGGTTTCAATGCTGCCCAAGCATCATCGGCTGGCGGGCGTTGCACCTGCCGTTTGATCAGCCGAGCAGTCCGAAGGATAACAGGTTGAGCCAGGATCTCTGGGAATTTTTAACGGACCGGTTGGGATTGAAATTACCTGATTTATCAAGGCTTCGATGGTTCGGGTAATTAGCGGTCAATAGCAATAAGGCATTGTCGGCGAGATCTTTTTGATCAAGTAGCAGATACGCCTCTACCATAATAGCCAATGCATCGGGGACTGCGGCGGTGCCCTGGAAATTCTCAAATACGTAGCGACCCCTGTTGGCCGCAGCCATATACGCCTCGCGGTAGATGTAATAACGGGCGACATGAATTTCTGCTGAGGCTAGCAGGTTTTTAAGATAGCGCATTCGCTTTTGCGCATCTGGGGCATATTCACTTTCCGGGAATCGGCGGATCAGAAGAGAAAAGTCGTCAAATGAATCCCGGGCCGCTCCTGGATCTCTGGTTGCAGGGTCAAGTGGGAAGATCTTGCTGAGGAAGTTTTCATCTTCGTCAAAGGATGCCAAGCCCCTGAGGTAGTAGGCATAATCTACATTTGGATGATTCGGGTGTAACCTGATGAAGCGATCGGCGGCAGCTCGGGCGGCTTCAGCCTGGGCACTTCGGTAGTAGGCGAATATGATTTCCAGCTGTGCTTGTTCAGCATATCTGCCAAATGGAAATCGTGCTTCCAGGGCCTGCAGCCTGGCGACGGCAGCTTTGTAGTTGCCGGAATTCATGCCGCTTTGTGCTGATTGATAGAGGGCCAGTTCAGATTCCTGCTCAGTGATTTCGTCATCTTTGGAGCAGCCGACTGATCCGAGTACAAGCATCATTATCACGATAGCCATCGGTTGTTTAATCAGCTTAGTTTCCAGCATGGTCAATACCAATCCAGTCTTATTGTCTTGAAAAGACGCTCATTTAACCATAGCCTTGCCAATTCTCCCAACAGAGTTTTTCAGTTAGGTGTTCATGTCATCGCAAATCAAACACAGGTTAAAGATCAGCGAGTCAGATAGCTTGAAGCGATTAGACATGGTGGCCGCGCAACGGTTCCCTGAGTATTCGCGCTCGAAGCTGCAACAGTGGATTCGCAGTGGGGTGTTGACCATAAATGGTAACGCTGCCAGACCCAAGGATAAGTTGCCAGTTGGCGCTGTGCTGGAGATTAATGTCGAGCTCGAAGATGTGGTTGATGGGCCTGAACCGATTCCTCTGGTCATCGAATATGAAGATGATGCGCTGGTGGTGATCAATAAACCTGCGGGACTTGTGGTCCATCCGGGTGCCGGTAATCCGACTGGAACCCTATTAAATGGCCTGCTTTACCATGCTCCTGAATGCCGAGAGCTGCCCCGGGCAGGTATTATTCATCGCCTTGATAAGGACACGTCCGGTCTGCTGGTCGTGGCAAAGTCGTTGCCGGCAATGACTAGTCTGGTGCAGCAGCTGCAGCGCAGGACAGTTAAAAGAGAATATGAAGCAATCGTGATCGGGTCTCCAAAGGTCACCGGAGAGGTGCAACTGCCGATTGGTCGGCATCCCACTCGGCGTACGAAGATGGCTGTCCAGGCGGGCGGGAAAGAGGCCATAACCCGATATTGGCTGCTGCGGCAGTATGGGGCTTATGCGCATATGAAGTATGCCCTGGTGACTGGGCGGACCCACCAGATCAGAGTGCACATGCAGCATCTTGGCTGTCCGCTGGTTGGTGACGCCCTTTACGGCTCCCGAAAAATACCCCGAGACAGGCTCTATCCTGATTCGCTGCGAACGCTGTCCAGGCAGGCGTTGCATGCCAGAAAACTGGCCTTTACGCATCCTATCAGTCAATCGGACCTGAATATTGTGGTGCCATTGCCTGAAGATATGCGGCAGATACTGGATGAATTGGCTGAGGTGGAGGGTTTAGACCATGCTTGATCAGCTGCAGCCCTGGGAATTCGCTGACAATGTAATGGCAGCCTGTACCAGCCGAATGGGCGGATACAGCCAGGCCCCCTACGCAGAACTCAACCTGGGTTATCACGTTGGAGATCAGTCAGAAAGGGTCAGACTCAACCGACAGGCGTTAAGAACGCAGTTGGCACTACCGACGGAACCCCATTGGTTAAATCAAATCCATGGCAGTGAGATCTTGGAGGTATCAAAGGTAACCCAAGAGGCAGTGCCAAAGGCGGATGGCAGCTATACCAAGAGGGTCAATGAGGTGTTGGCAATACAGGTGGCTGATTGCCTGCCTATATTGATCAGTAGCCTTGATGGTTCCGAAATTATGGCTCTGCATGCAGGTTGGCGAAGCCTGCAGGCAGGCATAGTACAGCGAGGATTAAGCAGGTTTGGAAGTCATCACCTGCGTGCCTGGATCGGTCCCGGTATCAGGCAATGCCATTTTGAGGTTGGGCTGGAGCTTCAGGAGGCCTTTCCCAGGACCTATTTCAGCCCAGGCCGCGATGATGAGCACCTTTATCTTGATTTGGCTGGCTATGCAACAGGCCTGCTCCGTAAAGCAGGTGTTGCTGATGTCATTGACAGTCAGGTCTGTACAGTTTGTTGCAATGACAGTTACTTTTCCCATCGGCTTGAAGGACCAACCGGTCGTTTTGCGGCGTTGTTGTGGAAGGTAGGTTAACAAGGTCGACGTGATGTCAGGTTTTGGATGGAATCTAGCAGTTAGCGTGAATCAGGTTATTGGCCCGGTTAATGGCGGCTTCTTTTTCAGACTGGCTCAAATTACGAATCTTTCCCTCAGGGGTTTTAATGCTGATTCTTTGGTAGGCACTTAATTGTCGTAGGTTGCTTTGTCCTTTTCTGCAGTTTGTCCTCTTTAGAGCTGTTATGGCCGTTGCTCTTTGCAATTCAGCGTCGTCTGCCGTTAGAGGCAAGTCCGGAGGTATTTCCTGGCGTTGTGCGGTCGGGGAGTTATCTGACAAATCATCTGGCTTCTTTGCGGGTTCTAAGGGCAGCGGGTAGCCAAAGTGCCGGGCGGGAGCCACCTTTTCAGCGTCGATGGATTTTGGCTGGGCGCTGGAAAATTGAACAATGCCATCCTTGTCTACCCAACGATAGTAGACCTCGTCCGTGGCCATGGCGAAAGAAGTTATCAAGACTAGAACCGGGATTAGTAGGATGTTGGCGTTCAATAGTGCAAGTCATTTGGGGTATGATTCAGTCTAATCGAGGTGGCAGCACTTATCGACCCTGATGGCCAAATTTACGGGCTGTAGCGTTGACTCGAGGCTTTGAATAGTAAAAAATGCCGCCCCTCTCGTGGGAAATCCCGAAATGACAGAGGTATCGCTTTGTGACAGAACAAGTGGATGAAAGCCAGAATTCCGATATGGAACAGATTTCAGGTGCAGAGTTATTGATACGGTCCCTTCAGGAAGAAGGCGTGGAGTATCTATTTGGTTACCCAGGCGGTGCCGTGCTTCACATCTATGATGCCTTGTTCAAACAGAATCAAATCAAGCACTTTCTAGTACGTCATGAGCAGGCAGCAACACACATGGCTGATGGCTATGCAAGATCGACTGGCCATACGGGTGTCGTTTTAGTGACGTCTGGCCCGGGTGCTACCAATGCCATTACCGGAATTGCCACGGCTTATATGGATTCGATTCCGATGGTGGTCATTTCCGGACAGGTTCAGTCGCATTTGATCGGCACGGATTCTTTTCAGGAAACCGATATGGTGGGGATCTCCCGGCCAATCGTTAAACATAGTTTTCTTGTCAGGAAGGCAAGTGATATTCCATTGGTCATAAAGAAAGCATTCTATCTGGCTTCGTCGGGGCGACCGGGTCCGGTGGTCGTTGATATTCCAAAGGACATCACTAATCCTCTGGAACTGTTTCCTTTTCAGTATCCTGATCGAGTCGACATTCGATCTTATAGCCCGTCTTCTCGAGGTCATACAGGACAAATTAGGAAAGCGCTTCAGTTACTGTTGAATGCAGAACGGCCCATGATTTATTTTGGTGGTGGTGTCGTTCAGGGGAATGCGACCGAAATTCTGATAGAGGTGGCCAGGAAGTTGGGTTACCCCGTAACCAGCACCCTAATGGGCCTGGGTGGTTATCCTGGGACAGACCCACAATTTCTCGGCATGCTCGGGATGCATGGTACGCTTGAGGCCAATAGTGCGATGCACAATTGTGACGTATTGATTGCGGCGGGCGCCCGGTTTGACGATCGTGTTACCAATACGGTGGCCAAGTTCTGCCCCTATGCAAAAATAATACAGATTGATATTGACCCGACCTCAATCGCCAAAAATGTGGCTGTTGATGTTCCCATAGTCGGTCCCGTGGACGCGGTCTTGAAAGAACTGTCCGGGATGCTGGAGGACGCACAAACGCAGAGGACATCGCAGCAAAAAGAGGCGGTGAGCGATTGGTGGGTCCAGATTGAGAATTGGCGTAAGCAAAATTGTCTTAAGGTTAACAGATCGCCTGATAGTTCGGTGATTAAACCCCAGGAAGCGGTTCAGACCCTATTTAAGGTAACTGATGGCGACGCTTTTGTGACCTCTGATGTGGGTCAGCATCAGATGTTTGCTGCGTTATATTATCCGTTTGATTTGCCACGGCGTTGGATCAATTCTGGCGGGCTGGGGACAATGGGTTTTGGCCTTCCCGCTGCTATGGGAGTACAGGTGGCACATCCGGATGCGACGGTTGCCTGCGTCACGGGTGAGGGTAGTATCCAGATGAATATTCAAGAGTTATCAACCTGTAGTCAATATGGCCTACCAGTCAAGATAATCAACCTGAATAACGGCTTTCTGGGTATGGTTAAGCAATGGCAGGATATGCAATATGAAGGTCGCCATTCCCATAGTTATATGGATTCCTTGCCGGATTTTAAGCAATTGGTCGAGTCCTATGGCCACGTTGGCTTTTCAGTTTCCAAAATTGAGGAGCTAGAGGACGTGCTGAAAGAGGCTTTTTCTCTCAAGGACAGGCTGGTATTCGTTGATATACTGGTTGACCCTGAAGAGCATGTTTATCCTATGCATGTCGCACCCAATGGTGCCATGCGTGATATGTGGCTTGCTAAAGGAGTTCGAACCTGATGCGTCGAATTGTCTCTTTGATACTGGAAAATGAAGCCGGTTCACTGTCGAGAGTGGTCGGTCTTTTTGCCCAGAGGAATTACAATATTGAGTCTCTTACAGTGGCAGTGACTGAGGATCCAACCCTGTCGAGATTGACACTGACAACCCATGCCAGCGATACCCAGATAGAACAGATTATCAAACAACTCAATAAGTTGATTGAAGTCGTTAAGCTGGTAGACCTGACTGACGGCGAGCATGTCGAGCGCGAATTGATGCTGATCAAGATTAAGGCTTCGGGTGCTCAGCGTGCGGAGGTAAAAAGAACAGTGGATATATTTCGTGGGCAGATAGTGGATGTGATGCCAAATTCCTACCTGGTGCAGTTGATCGGTACCAGCGAAAAGCTGGATGCTTTTGTGCGGGCGATCGCTGAAGGGGCAATCCTGGAAACAGTGCGCTCCGGAGTGACAGGCCTCGGTCGGGGAGATAAAGTTCTCAGTCTGTAGTTGCCAACTAAGTTAAAACAAGGATCTCCGTTTATGCAAGATGAGGAACTGAAAGAGAATCAGGAGGCATCGAGCGTCAGTGCGTTCCCCAAGAGAGTCGGTCTGCGCCGGGGAATTTACCTGTTACCTAATCTGATTACCACGGGTGCTCTGTTTTCTGGGTTTTATTCTATTATCTCGGCTATGACAGGGCATCTTGAGCATGCTGCCATTGCTATTGTCATCGCTGGCTTTTTAGATTCCCTGGATGGAAGGATTGCTCGGCTGACGCATACCCAGAGCGAGTTCGGCGTCCAATATGACAGCCTTTCAGATTTGGTCGCATTTGGTGTAGCGCCTGCACTGCTGATGTTCAGTTGGGTCTTGTCTGATCTTGGTAAAGCGGGATGGTTGGTTGCGTTTCTCTATATGGCATGCGCCGCTTTGCGATTGGCCCGATTTAACACTGCGCCTGAAAGTAAAATTTTCTTTGGTCTGGCGAGTCCGGGATCTGCAGGGATTTTGGCCACGCTTGTGTGGACAGTCCTGGATAATACCTCTGGGGAAATCGGTGCTGAAATCGGGGTGCCAGTGGCCTGTATCACAGCCGTTCTGGCGCTGCTGATGGTCAGCAATATCCGTTATTACAGCCCCAAGAACATGGATGGAGCTGCGAGAGTGCCGTTCGTCTATATGTTTGTTATCGTCTTGCTGTTCGTCATCGTTGCCATGTACCCGCCTGGGATGCTGCTGCTCATAGGACTGATTTATGCGATTTCTGGTCCGATTCAGGCATTGCTTCGTAATAGTAGGAGGAAGTAAGTTGAATTAAAGCGGGCCTGGTTCCCGTTGGGTCGGGCTGTGTAACGAATTTAATGGGATTGTGTTGCGCAAAAGAATGGGCGGATTAAAATTGCAGACCATAAAAGAACATGAGGTAACGGATAGAGCCATTTATCTAAATCGTCGCCAGATCATCAAGGCGGCGGGGTTGTCGGCCATGGCTGTAGGCGTTGCTGGCGCTTCTGTGAAGGCAGCTGAATTAAAGCGGGCCGAGACCATTGGTGGGCAGGGCCCCCAGTGGTTAAGGCAGCAAGTGTCGGGTGCCAGACTCAGTGAGTTAAGTACCTCTGAGGCGCTGACCCCCTATGAATATGTGACCGGCTACAATAATTTTTATGAGTTTGGAACCGATAAATCCGATCCCTCGGAGAATTCCTCCAAATTCAAGTCTGATCCCTGGAGCGTTGAAGTTGGCGGAGACTGCGAAGTTACGGGTCAATTCCAGCTTGAAGATTTACTCAAGGGGCAGGATATCGAAGAACGCATTTATCGCCTGAGATGTGTTGAAGCCTGGTCCATGGTGATACCTTGGATTGGATTTCCATTGAATAAATTACTGAGCCGATTTAAACCGACTTCGCGGGCTAGATATGTCAAATTTGAAACAATATACAGGCCAGCGCAGATGCCGGGGCAGAGCGCATATTTCGCCACGCTGGATTACCCCTATGTTGAGGGACTGCGTATGGATGAAGCCATGCATGATCTTGCTTTTATTTCTATCGGCCTCTACGGCGAACCCTTGCTGGCCCAAAATGGGGCACCCCTGCGGCTAGTTGTTCCGTGGAAGTATGGTTTCAAGAGCATAAAATCCATTGCTAAGATCACCTTTCAGAAACACCGGCCGCAGTCGAGCTGGCAGAAGGCTAATTCGAAGGAGTATGGTTTCTTCTCCAATGTCAATCCCGAAGTGAGCCATCCGCGCTGGAGCCAGGCGACTGAAAGGCGTTTGCCAAGTAGTTTGTTCAATTCAAACCGGATAGATACGCTCATGTTTAACGGCTATGGAGATCAGGTAGCCCACCTGTACAAAGGCATGAATTTACGCATGAACTACTAAGGTGTTGGCGGGTTAATGAAGCCGGTCCACATCAAAATAGGGTTGGTGGCATTGTTGGCGCTACCGGCCGTTAATCTCTTATGGCAGGTCTCGCAGGCCCTGCAAGGGCAACTTCATGACCTGGGACCGGATCCCGGGAAACAGATCGTAGTGGAATTGGGACAGTGGGCACT
This sequence comes from uncultured Pseudomonadales bacterium, assembly GCA_964524295.1. Taxonomy (GTDB): domain Bacteria; phylum Pseudomonadota; class Gammaproteobacteria; order Pseudomonadales; family Azotimanducaceae; genus UBA9926. The sequence continues at coordinate 1,154 of CAZGCW010000088.1, read as the reverse complement.
TTGGCTGCTGCTGGTCGTCTTTGCTGCGTCCCCTGTACGGCTTTGGTTTGGCTGGCGCTGGCTGGTTGTTCACAGGCGTCTTATTGGCCTGGCTGTGTTTTTCTATTTTGCTCTACATATGACTGCTTACATCGTTTTTCTACTGGAGTTTCACTTCAGCGAGATCATTGAGGATGTTCTGGAAAGGCCCTATATGACAATGGGGATGATGGCGGCGATCTTGTTAACCCCTCTTGCTGGGACATCTAATGACTTTAGTGTAAGACACCTGGGTTCGAACTGGAAACGACTACACAGATTGATCTATCCGGCCATGGGGTTTGTCATTATTCACATTACCTGGATTGCGCGAAGTGATTTACTTGAGCCCCTGCTGTATTTATTGTTTGTCTTATTGTGCTTTGTGGGGCGGAGCAGAAGGCTCGTGCGATTGTTTAAAGCGGACTAATATCCATCAAAAAGGCGCTATGGCGGCGTTTGGTTAGGCTCTGAAGAGGTGACTCTTGTCAAGAGAATTTTCGCTAAGGTCGAAGTAAGACGAGTAGAATTTAGAGTGTGCTTCCTGGTTGGAATGCGTTAAACTCTCAGCCCCTTGAAAAAACGCTTATAAGAAAATATTTATTTGCAATAAGGGTTGTATTGGAGGTGTCGACACGTATAATGGCGCTTCCTCAGTATCTAAACACTGAGTATTTAGAAAGACTGGTTGCCGACCCAATGGATCGGGACCGTTCAGAAAGTTTACCAGCATAGAGCCTCGTCAATTACGTTGTTGACGCGGGTTTACTCGCGGAAAGGTTCTGATAAAGCTATTTAAAAAATCGGAAACATACAATAGGTGTGGGTACTTGTTTGTTGGATGTAATTATTTTTCAACAACAAGTTACCGATAATTTATTGAGTGAATACTTACTAAGAACGGTAATTTTGCGTTGAGCCAGTGTGTGGTTTTGTTCGCAAGGACAAACACACCCTACGACCGTCATTCGCTTGCGAACAACGACTGTAGAGTGGAAATACACTGTAAGAAGATTTGCGATCTATAATCGCAACTGTGAACTGAGGGAGTCTCAAAAGGATGTAACGAGGGGATCAGGAATACTTCAATTAAATTGAAGAGTTTGATCATGGCTCAGATTGAACGTTGGCGGCAG
>CAZGCW010000087.1:9651-15349 GCA_964524295.1 uncultured Pseudomonadales bacterium | reverse complement strand
CATGCTATTATGGTCGCGCTCATGCTAGTCACATCCCTTCAGAATATTTCAGTGTCCTACGGCGTTAATGCTGTATTGGATCGCGCTAACCTGAGTATCCGCTCCGGCGAACGTTGTTGTATTACCGGCTATAACGGGAGTGGCAAAAGTACCCTGCTGAAAGTATTAAACGGGGTCGTACAACCGGATGATGGCAGCATCTGGCGACAGGAAAAATTAAAATTTTCCACCCTCGATCAATCATTGCCCGAGCCGGCAGACCAGACCGTATACGAGGCTGTCGCTGCGGGTTTCAGCGAAATTGGGTATTTGTTGAGTCAATACAAGGAACTCATAGCGGCTGATAATACGACTGCTGACGAATTGAGTGCGGTGCAGAGTCAGCTGGACGCATTAGATGGCTGGGCTGTGGGGTATCGTGTTGACGCCATGATCGACCGACTGCAGTTACCGGCTGATAAAAAACTAAGTGAATTATCCGGCGGCTGGCTGAAGCGAATGGCAATAGCGCGCTCGCTGGTAGTCGATCCTGATGTCTGGTTGTTAGATGAACCGACCAATCATCTTGATATCCCCACTATCGAATGGCTGCAACAACTCCTGCTTGAATTTTCAGGAACCGTCCTATTTATCTCTCACGACAGGGAACTGATGCAGGCCGTTGCGACGTCAGTGATTGATATCGACCGCGGCAGCCTGACGCGCTGGGACACTGATTATCAATCTTTTCTGCAGCGCCGGGAACATCAGCTCGCAGTGCAATCAGAACATGACAAAAAATTTGATCAGAAGCTGAAGGCAGAGGAAATCTGGATTCGTCAGGGTATTAAAGCCAGGCGGACACGTAATGAAGGTCGAGTACGGGCATTGCAGTCCTTGCGGGAAGAGAGAATGCAACGGAAATCACTGGCCCAGCTCAAACTCGAAGTGGATAGTGGTGAAAGGTCGGGCAAGACCATAAAGGAGTTCATTAACGTCAGTTACCAGATTGATGGCCAGAGGTTGATTAGCCAGCTCAATCTGATCATCCAGAGAGGCGATCGAATTGGACTGCTAGGGCCAAACGGTATTGGTAAATCGACACTCCTTGGGCTGTTATTGGGATCACTTGAGCCTACTGATGGCATCATTAAAACAGGCACACAATTGACAACCGCTTATTTTGAGCAGGTCCGTAGTATTCTCGACCCGGATATCCGGGCGATCGACTTTCTTTGTGACGGCGGTGAGGTGATCCAGATCAATGGTAAGGACATGCATGTATTGTCGTATTTGAAGCGATTTATGTTCAGCGGAGAAGATGCACGCGCCTTAATTGGTACCCTCAGCGGTGGCCAGCAGAATAGGCTGATGTTGGCAAGGCTGTTTATGATGCCAGTTAACCTCCTGGTCATGGATGAACCAACCAATGACCTAGATGTTGAGACACTTGAACTGCTCGAAGAACTGCTTGTGGAATACAAAGGAACGATTCTACTTGTCTCACACGACCGATCGTTTCTGGATAACGTGGTTTCCTCTCTGCTGGTGTTCGAAGGGGAGGGGATTGTTCGCGAGCATGTGGGCGGTTATCAGGATTGGAAAATGCAGGGTGGATCCTTTAGCGAACAGTCGGACAAGACCTCAGTAGTTGCAACTGGAATGTCTAAAACCCCGGTTAAAAAGCAGCCTATTAACAGAAAGCAGCAGCGTAGCCTGGATAGAGAGTTGGCGGCGTTACCCTCACTGATTGAAACCGCAGAAGCGAGAATTGCTGCTTTAGAAACGGAGGTCAGTGACAGTGGCTTTTTTAATCGGGAACAGGCCCATCAGGCGCAGCAATATGAGCGACTAGAACAGGAGCAGAAGACCTTGGCTTCCCTTTATGAGCGTTGGGAACACTTGGAACAGCAGTAATTTGGATTCTGGCCTGTTATCTCTGATAGCAAAGTATCAGGATTGGGGTTCAGATTCCTGCTGAGTCAAACCCCAGGTGCTGACATAGCGTGATGCTGATAACGTGAGCAAGCCAGCCATGATGGCCATATTTTTCACAAAGTTCTGAGCTTCGTGGGCTTGTTGGATCCCTGATTCAAGGTTCCAGAAATCGTGCATCACAAGGCTGATAAGCAGTGTCAGACCAGCAAACATCAGTGCGTTTTCGTTAATTCGAAATCCAAGAATCAAACATAACCCACCACCGACTTGCAGGATGATGGTTAAAACAAGAAAAAAAGGGATCAATACCATGCCGTGATCCGCCATATAAACGCCGGTAGCTTCGAAGTCAGTGATTTTTGAAAGGCCTGGAATTAGAAAGTACAGGCCGAGTAATAGACGGCCGCTAACAGCGCAGATTTTTTGGAAGTTGAGCATGACGGGGAACTTAAAATGCATGAGGCCGTGAGTTAATCATATTAAATTGGCGTTGGCGAATTCGATAAGGTCGCGTTTTCTAACCGGTTCGAACCCGTTCGAGCGGTTGACGTTACTTAGCTAGTTTTTCTTCATAAGCCTGCATATCCCAATTAGGCCATCGGGCTTGGGTTAGTTTAACTGTCCGCGGTGTCCAGAAGGCATCACCGGGAAGAGGGATGCCGAGACATTGCAACTGTTCTGGGGAGGCATTAGCAAGGATCTTCGCCCAGGGTCTGTCCGGTGCTTCCTGCCATACATGAAAACCGATCATATCGTTGCCAGCAGCTTTATAACCCATAGTCATGGTGAATCGGAAACCGTTTTTGGCAGTGAGATTACTGCCTCGATGGAAGGTGTCGATGCTGTGCGCCACCAGGGTTCCTGCCGGGCCAGCAGCAGTGCGTTCTCTTTGCTTTAGTTGGCTCTGAAGCTCTGTTGGGGCAACCAGTTGTTGTTCGCCAAGAACGTCAGCACTGTCAGGTTTAGTCACATAACGTAGGGCGCCTAATTCATCCGTTACGTCAGTGATATAAACAATAAAGTCAACAGTACGGTGTAGGGGGTTATCTCCGGGTACCGTCAGGGTGTGATTACCGAAGTCACAGTGAAACGGTTGATCGTAGTCTGCTTCTCCAGTGTATTTGGCCCAGGTGTGAGATTGGTATAGATGTACTTTTTCCGCGCCAAGAAGATCCTGGGCAAAACAGATCAGAGCTGGGTGCAGAGAAATGAGGTTAATGGCTTCTGATGCCAGATAGGGAAGGCTGTCAAAGTTTAAGAACTGTTTTGGGTGGAACCGGCCGATTTGTTCGGTGGTTTTTCTGTCAAGTTCTGAGCCGCTCCCAGGGTGATTACTTTGTTGGCTATAGAGCTGTTGGAAATCCTTCAATACGGGCAATATTTCGTTTTCTTTGAAAAAATCCTGAATAATCACGAAACCTTGCTTTCGCCAGGTGTCCACATCAGAGGCGTTGTGACGATGGTTCATTTTTGCTTTGCCTGCTTGGCCAATTTAGATGATAGGGTGCATCGGTGACGGCCGCAATATGTCCAGTCGAAACTGTGGTTATAGGCTTGGCAATGGGTCGGTTTTAGTTTTCTAGTCAATTTTGTCTTTCGTTCTGGATCAAACTCCGCTTTAATCGAGCTGCAGGGAGATGAGTATGGCTATATCGGCTTTGGAAAGAAGTCCAACCTTCTGGTATTACGGTTCAGCGGCAATTTCATATGGCATTAAGAACAATGCTTTCAGCTATCTGTTGCTCATCTATGCGAACCAGGTGCTAGGGTTACCCGGTTATCTAGCCTCAATTGCGCTTGCCATTGCCATGATATGGGATGCTGTATCTGATCTATTGCTAGGGCACTGGTCAGATAAAACCAGTAGTCGCCTGGGCAGGCGTCATCCATTTATGTACGCGGCGTTGATTTTATTACCACTGACCTTTTATGCCTTGTTTAACCCGGTCATTGAACTTAACGAGAGCAACACTTTCGGCTATGTGTTGATGCTGGCGCTATTGATTCGAACGGGAACAACGTTATTTGAAGTCCCTTCTACTGCGTTGTTACCGGATCTTGAGACTGATTATGATCGTAGGAACAAGTGGCTTGCCCTGCGGCATGCGTTTGGTTGGTATGGCGGTAACGGTATTCATACCATCAATATGTATTTCTGGGTGGGGGCCTATGGTTTTGCTGTACAGACCGGTTATAGCATTTATGGAGCAGTGGGGGCGCTTTTGATCGCCTTGGCTATTCTGGTCTCTGCCTTGGGAACACAAAAGGTGGCGGCCGCTTTTCCCCGGCCTGCTGAGAAATTCAAATTCACGGAAATCTCAACGGAAATCCGACAGATATTCCAGTCGGTTAGAAACAGAAATTTTGCTGCACTCTTTTTCTATGGATTAACGGTTGGTATTGCTGGTGGCCTGGGTATGGCCTTGTACCTCTATAACACCACTTATTTCTTCGCATTTACTGGAGAACAGATCGCTGTAACAGGCTTGGGCGTACTGGTTTCTCCAGCGGTAGCTTACTGGGCCGCTCCTTTCCTGGGTAAATTGCTGGGTAAAAAACTGGCCGCGATCACCGCGATTCTGGTGAATATTCTATTGTATCCCATACCCTATATTCTCGTGCTCGCTGGGTGGTGGCCGGAATTGGGGGGTTGGCTATCGCTCTATATATATAGTTTTTTTATCGTCACGGAAGTGATTTGCGGCATCATAGGCGGGGTGTTGCTGGATTCCATGATGGCAGATGTAGTCGAGGACAGTGAGATCACTACGAATAGGCGGTCGGAAGGTCTATTCTATGCGGCACGTGGGTTTGCGGCTAAGGCCATTTCCGCGGGCGGAATCATCGGCGCTGGGGCAATTGTTTCATTGGTTGGGTTGGATGGGATTAGTTCGGTGACTGAGGTCACTTATGAGATTCGTCGAGATCTTGCCATGTTGTTTCTGCCTTTGTACTGCGGTCTTTTTCTGATCGGGCTATGGGTGGTGTCAACGTACAGGATCAGTAGAGACGATCACTCCTCGAATCTCTCTGAATTGGCTAACCGAAAAGAAGCCAGCACTTAGGTCAGGAGTGTGGTTAGCGAGACCCACACGGGTCCCAGGGTCGGGTGGAATAAAGCCTATCGAGGTTAAAATCGAGTGTTAAAGACGTCGTAATTCTGCATCTGCTCCAGTTGAGCCCTTGGTGATACCGGAATAGCGGCCGTTACGAGCAGATGACTTGGGGAAGCGTTTACTCAGTTCAGGGCCGGCAGCAGTCAGCCCGCCATCAACCAGGATATGCTCACCCGTCACGAATTCAGCGTCATCGCTAGCCAGAAATAAGGCTGCGCCAGCAATGTGAGTGCCAGTGCCTTGTGCAGGCCAGGGTTGGGACTGACTAAACGCTTTAGCGGTGGCCTCAGGATCGCCACCATCGGCCAGCGGCGTATTGATGAAGCCGGGGCAGATGGCATTGACGCGTATCCTGTCCGGGCCAAGTTCAACGGCTGCTGCTTTGGTCATGCTGATGACGGCTGCTTTTGCAGCGGAATAAACCAGCGGTCCCGCATCACCACTGAGTCCCGCAATTGACGCAGTGTTGATGATGCACCCACCCCTGGCCTGCGATTTGAAGGTTCTGGCAGCATGTTTGATGCCCAGGAATACCCCTTTAGCTAGGACATCAAAGGTATAATCCCAATCGGCTGTTGAGGTTTCCGTTAATGGGCCTATGGCACCGCCAACACCTGCATTGTTGACTAATACATCAATTGAGCCAAATTGCTCAACAGTTTTAT
>CAZGCW010000087.1:7707-9641 GCA_964524295.1 uncultured Pseudomonadales bacterium | reverse complement strand
ATTGTTGAAGATAATATCAAGGCTTCCAAATTCCGACAGAGTGAGGTCGATGAGCGCCGCTATGTGATCTTCCGATGCAACATCAGTTTTCTTGAACAGAACCTGTTCTTTGAATCCGGCTTGAGCCGCCTGATCCAAAGCCTGCAGGCCTTTTGCCTCATTAAAGTCGGCTATGACGACGCTAGCGCCCTCTTCGAGAAAGCGATGTACGGTGGCTAGACCCATACCACTGGCACCACCAGTGATAATTGCAATTTTTTTGTTAAGCCTCATCTGGTACTCTCCTGCAATCAATGGTCGGGGTTAGGGTTTTATTTGAATACGGTCAGAAATTCACTGACAGTGATGGCTAAAGCTTGCATTGTGCATTAATTGGCCTGAATGTGCCGCTGTTTATTCGCAAAACATCCGTTCAGTCATCAGTACGGGCACGGATACAGGGTGTTTAAAGTACTGCCGACGACACGGAGCACAGGGTCAGAGCCGGTAACTGGATCTCCCTGCACCCTTCCTGAATTCTGGGCGATGAGTTCTGGGGTCAGCAGAAGCAACACTGGATAATAGGGCAAACGAAAGAGGAAAATAGTGATGCCGATTGATGTAATAGATCATGACATTGACTTTAGTCCTATCAGAACCAGGATGCAGAGTTATATCGATAAAGGCTTATTGTCCTGTGTCAGTACCGTCATTCTAAAAGGATCTGATGTGCTTGACGTTCAAAATCTGGGTTTTCAGGACATCGAGGCAGGTACCGTTTTAGCCGATGATGCCATTTTCAGGATTTATTCGAACACTAAGATCGTCACCTCAGTTGCCCTGATGCAACTTTATGAAGCTGGTCTCTTCAATTTAGAAGATGCGTTACAGCAATACCTGCCTGAATTTGCCGGCATGCAGGTGCTGAATGAGCACGCAGCTCATGCGGGAGAGTGTAAAAGCGCTGAGCAGGAGATCCTCATAAAACATATCCTGAGCCATAGTGCAGGGTTCAGTTATGGCCACTTCGAGCCCGATTCAGTGATTGACACCATGTATACTGAACAGGGCATCGGGACGCTGATTAACGAAGGAGGAGGTGATCTGGAGGAACTCTGCAAACGCGTTGCGGCATTGCCATTGGCGTATGAACCTGGCGCTTTCTGGCGATACTCGGTTGCCACTGATATCTGTGCAAGGTTAGTCGAAGTGCTATCTGGGCAGAAATTTGATGAATATCTTAAGGAGAATATATTCAGGCCGCTGCAGATGGTGGACACTGATTTCTGGGTTCCTGAAGATAAAGCACATCGCTTTACCACGCTTTATGCGCCAACGAATTTAATGGATCCGATGAATACCGAGTTAGTGAAGATGGATGATGCTGTCAGCGGTAGTTTTAATCAACCGACCCAGTTTCTCAGTGGTGGAGGCGGCCTGGTGTCAACGGTTGCGGATTACCTGAATTTCATCCGCATGATCATTCATGGTGGGCAATGGTTTGGTCAGCGCATTATCCGTTCTGAGACCCTGCAGTTAATGCGCAGTAATCAGTTAGCTGAGGGTGTTGGCGTTAATTTTATGGGCTGGCAGATGCCAGGGACGGTATTTGGTCTTGGTTTTGCGCTTAAGGCACACCTGACAGAAGCAGATTCTGTAGCCTCACTGGATGAATACCACTGGGGTGGGATCGCGGGTACACATAGCTGGATGGCGCCGCATTCAGGGATTTCAGGGCTGTGTTTCACGCAGCGTATGCCGGGTTTTCTGCATCCTTTCAGCTTTGAATTCAAAGCCATGGTCTATGAGGCGATGTCGGGCGGTTCCCAGGGATGATGGCTAGGAGAAAGCGGCCAATAGCCCGGCTACCTGTTCAAACGCCCCTCGAAAATGAGAAGGTTTGTTCAGTTCCAAGCCCTGGATCCAGAGACCCGGCCAAGCAAAAGAGTTAATTT
>CAZGCW010000087.1:0-7697 GCA_964524295.1 uncultured Pseudomonadales bacterium | reverse complement strand
AGAAGGTTGTCAGTATCCTATGCGACGGCTTAAATGCGGTGCTAATGGGTCTTTTCAGCAAGGGGTCTGTGACAACAGGGAGCCGAAAGTTCATGAAGGCAAATATTGAAATCAGTCAAGGCCGGGTATCAGGTGAAGTTGCGGCTACAGATCCAGCCATAAGGGTCTTTAAAGGCCTGCCCTATGCTCAACCACCGATAGGTAACCTGCGTTGGAAGCCACCCCAACCGGTTGAACCCTGGGCTGGTATGCGCGCTGCTAATAAGTTCTCTCTACCGGGTTGGCAGGCGCATAGCGAGGATGCTTTTGTCTGGAGCCGGGGCGTGTTCGAGCGCAGTGAAGATTGTCTGTACCTTAATGTCTGGAGCCCCGAAGATGCTGACAATCTGCCGGTGATGGTCTGGTTCCACGGTGGCGCCCATACCGGTGGTTGGGGTCATAATTTACTGTTTGATGGGACGCACCTCGCCAGTCTGGGAGTTGTGCTGGTGACCATCAATTACAGATTGGGACCATGGGGGTTTTTGGCCCATCCGCTGCTGTCTGAAGAATCCCCGTTTAATTCTTCCGGTAACTATGGCCTGCTGGATAAAATCGCGGCCCTCAAATGGGTCCAGCAGAATATAGAGGCTTTTGGCGGAGATGCGGCCAATGTGACCGTGTTTGGTCAATCCGCTGGTTCCCAGAGTATTTGTGCCTTGATGGCGTCTCCGCTGGCGCAAGGCCTGTTTCACAAGGCAATTGGCCAGTCAGCCAGCTGCCTGGGGGCTTTTTCCACTGATGCTGATGGTTTGACAACAGGTAAAAAACTGGTTGCAACTCTGGCTGAGGATATGAGTCTGGAGCAGCTCAGGGCCCTTTCTAATGAGCAGATACTCGAAGCTGCATTGGCGACTAACTGGGCCAGCAGGAGCCGTATTACCATTGATGGCTGGGTTCTGCCTGAACCGCCAAGCAATCGTTTTGCAAGAGGAGCAGCTGCGACGATGCCCTTGCTGCTGGGCTGCCTCGCCAATGAAGGCCATTTACTGTTTCCCCTCAATGACAGCCTCACCGAGGTGCAGTTTGCCCGCTATTTAAATCAAACATTCAGAACGGCTGGTAACCAACACCGGGCAATTAAGAGGGCCTACGCAGAGGAAATACAGCGGTCTCCAGGGATAGCGCAACATGCGATTGCCACGGATCTGTTGATGGCCCTAGGTATGCGTCAGTGGGCGGGCTTTAATAGTGCGACAGGGCAACCGTCTTTCCTGTACTTTATGGACCATATTCCACCTGCATCGCGGATTTATCTGCCGGATTCGGCTGCGCTTGAGTTGCCAGGGGGGCCTCACAGCGCAGGAGCTTATCACTCAGGTGATTTGGCTTACGTCTTTAATAATCTGGATAAGGCCGGTGCCTACTGGTCACAGATTGATCAAGAGTTAGCGATGACAATGAGCCGGTACTGGACTAATTTTGCCAGGAATGGGCATCCCAATTGCGAGGACCTGCCACTCTGGAAGGCTTATTCGCCGGAGCACCATACGACGATGGTGTTAAATGCTGCTCCCGAATCCCGCGCCGGCGTGCGGCGGGTTAAACTTGATGCCTTGCAGGCCGCTTTGTAATCTGGCGGCTCAGGTTTTGCCGGTCACTAACCACAGCGGATCGCCGGATTGTGGCGAACGGTCATGGAATTCCGACGACGAAAAACCAGCCTGTTCAAGGTAAGACTTGACGAGTTCAATTCTCTGTTCAGGAGGTAGTATCTGGAAAGCTGAAATCGCTTTGGTGGGGAAGCAGCGATGCGACAGGGCGATTGAGATCTGTCCGTCGGTTTTCAAGGTTCTTCTTATTGACGCTAGCACCTCTATGGGCTTCACGAGGTATTGTATTGAAACTGTGATCAGAGCGTAGTCAAACTCAGCCTGGGGAAAAGGACAGATCGGGTCTTTGTTGAGATCGTGAACACACCAGCGGCTAAGCCTGGGATTGCTGCTCAGTTCTTCAGCATTCATGCCAAGACCGGTTATGTGACCGAATTCCATCTCCTCGGGTAAATGTGAGACCCAAGATGACATGCAGTCCAGAAGATCGGCATCCTTCCTGAGGAAATGACGGTAAAACTCGGTCAGTTCATTGATCGTACTGAGATCAATATGCTGGACCATTCTGGCCTGGGTGTAGAAATAGTGGTCCGCTGATTCATCCTGACGATCGAACCAATGCGAGGGTAGGTTTTTGAAGCGCTCGTGCATGCCGTATCCGTGATTAAAAGGAATGTTTAGGAATGATTGATGCCAAATTGCCTGGCTGTCCTATCCAGAGCAGAGCGAAGACGCGCTATCAACAGGTCTATTTCTTCTCTACTGATGATGACGGGAGGGGCGCTGATAATGGTGTCACCGACCTGGCGTATCATCAGGTTATTCCCGATTGCTGTATTGCGACAGTAAACAGCGGCCTGCCCGTCGGGTGCTAAGCGTGCGGGACTATTTTTGTCACGCACCAGTTCAAGGGCTCCGAGCAGGCCCTGGCTACGAGCTTCCCCTACAATCGGATGATCCTCCAGGGTTGCCCATTGGTCCTGCCAATAGACCATAGTGTCAGACTGGAGCTTTTCAAGCATGCCTGGTTGCTGATAGATTTTCAGTGTCGCTTCGCCAGCAGCGCACGCAGCGGGGTGTCCGGAATAGGTAAAGCCATGGGCGAATTCACCGCCTTGGCTGGTGATCACATCGGCGATAGTATCGCTGACGGCGACACCGCCCAGTGGTTGGTATCCGTTGGTCACGGCTTTGGCAAAAGTGATCAGGTCGGGTTTATAACCAAAGGTCTGACAACCAAACCATTGCCCGGTTCTGCCAAAGCCGCAAATGACTTCATCGCTGATTAGGAGGATATCTCTTTGCTTACATATCCGGTCAATTTCGGGCCAGTAAGAGGCGGGCGGTATGATGACGCCACCGGCACCTTGAACCGGTTCTGCTATAAAAGCAGCGACTTTATCGGCGCCTAATTCATCTATTTTATCGGCCAGTTTGTTCGCGTATTGTATTCCGAATTCATCAGGAGTTTGGCTGCCTGCCAGCTCAAAGTTGTAGGGCTGTTCTATATGGTGCACATAATGGAGCCGAGTAAACTGATCATGCATGCCCTTCATTCCGCCAAGACTGGCCGCGGCAATTGTGCTGCCGTGATAAGCATTTTTTCGGCTGATAATGAGTTTTTTGTCGGGTTTATCAATGAGATCAAAATACCGGTGAACCAGCCTGATATTGGTATCGTTTGCCTCAGAGCCTGAATTGGTTAGGAAAAAGTGATTAAAGTCTTTAGGGAAGATTTGACTGAGTTGGTGGCAGAGGCGGATAGTGGCATCCGTCGTGCAGTTAAAAAAGCTGTTATAGAAGGGTAACCGCTCCAATTGGTCTGCTACCGCAGCTTTGATGCTGTCTTGACTATAGCCCAGATTGGTACACCATAAACCGGACATCCCATCGAGTATGAGATTGTTATCCGTATCTTTGATATAAATGTGCTCACCACCGACATAGGTGCGCCCGCCTGTTTCCTTATAGCGTTTGTAGTCCGTAAATGGGTGTAGCATGGCATCCCGGTCTATGCCGGAAAGTTCAGTTTCGATATTTTCTCTGCCCATTGGGTTTGGTCCTTTGCTGGGGTAGAAATCAGAGCATTTCCATCCTGATATGATGGGATTTTGTAACCTGTTGAAAACTCTATTTAAAATCTGGTCTACAATCTTGAATCGGTTTTGTGTCGTAAATATGGGTAAGGTCTATCTCTCGATTCAATCGTCATGGAAAGTCGACCTTCAGGCGCGTCCTTGCCGACTGATTCTGCAGCCGATTCCGTGTCTCCTTATTGGCTACAATCTCGGCTTTCATTCTTTAAAAAAACAGATCTGAACATATCTGTTTGCCGGTGGCAATCAATTCCTGTGGATTGATTTAAATGGGTGTCGGCTGATTTGAGAGGCGTTGAGGGTGTCATCCTGGACTGGAGGCTTCGACCACATAGACTTATTGAACTTCCCGGTAAACCGCTAGGCTGCTTGACATGATTAATCTCAAATTTTTACAATCAGAGCACGAGTTGGCTGGTAAACTGCATCCTGATAGCAATTATGTGCGTCGCTCTCCAGCGAGTTTATCAGCGCCTAAGCTGAACCACTGTCTTATCGATCCGGTACCAAACCAATGATGAAAAAAATTCGAATCGTGGTGTATGGGCTGTTTTTGTTTGGCACCGTTAGCTGTTCGAAACCGGAATCAGCGGATTTGCTGTTGATATCGGCCGCCGTTTATACGGTCAACCCTGATAAACCCTGGGCTGAAGCGGTTGCCATTCGAGACGGTATTATCGTCGGGGTTGGCTCAAACAAGGAGATTACAAGCCGGTTTGAGGGTCCCACGGACGTATTGGACGGGCGCATGCTTTTACCTGGTTTTCATGATGCTCATCTGCATTTGCTTGCAGGGGGGATTCAACTCCTGCAATGTGATTTAGCTGGGCTAGCATCGGTTCCCGCCTTGCTTGAAAAGGTACGCGCCTGTGATGCCGCCTTGGCTCCAGGAGAATGGTTGGTAGGAGGGGGTTGGAACCTGTCTTTATTTGAGCGGGCAAATCCGTCAAAAGCGCTGCTTGATGCGATCAATTCGGAGCGGCCGATCTATTTGCGAGGTGAGGATGGCCATTCTTCTTGGGCGAATAGCCCTGCATTGACTCTAGCCGGAATCAGTGTGACCACCCCTGACCCGGCCCAAGGGGTTATCGAAAGAGATGCCACCGGGCTGCCATCAGGAACATTGCGGGAATCAGCCCAGATACTGCTGGAGAGGATCCTTCCAGAGTTATCCTCCGAAAAGCATCTGGAGGCGACCCGGATAGCGCTTCAGTTGGCTAACCGTTTCGGCATCACTTCTATGATTGACGCATCGTCTTCTGAAAATGAGATCCGAGCCTATCAACATCTGTTTGATCAGAACGAATTAACCGCTCGTATGGTGCTCTCTTTGCCGGTACTCGCATCGATTGGTGAGACGATAGATGGGGATAAAATTCGGCCGGATGATCGAGATAGTGGTAAACGACTTCGTATGGATGCCGCCAAGATTTTTGTGGATGGGGTGCTGGAAGGCGAGACTGCGGCATTGCTTGAGCCTTATACCGGTAGCGCCGGAGCGCGAGGGATGCTATTGATTAATCCTGATGAACTCAACGCGTTGGTGACTGATCTGGATGCGAGGGGTATCCAGATTATGTTTCATGCCATCGGAGACATGGCGACCAGAGTCAGTCTCGATGCTGTCGCAGATGCCCGAAACAAAAATGGCATTGGTGATAATCGTCATCATATTGCCCACTTGCAGCTCATTGACGAAACTGACCGTAGTCGGTTTGCCGAACTGGATGTTGCAGCCAACTTCCAGGCGCTTTGGGCTTATCCTGACGCTTATATTACTGAAATAAACCTACCGGCAGTGGGAGCCCAACGGGTAAATCAGATGTATCCACTGGCATCAATCTCATCTACTGGCGCTATCCTGGTAGGGGGGAGTGATTGGTCTGTCACATCGCTTAATCCCCTAGAGGCCATTGAGACCGCCGTGACCAGAGTCGATGAATCTGGTGTGGTAGCTGAGGCACTGAATTTGAATGAGCGCATGTCATTGGAAGAAATGATTAAAATCTATACGCTAAATGGCGCTTTTATCATGCACCAGGAGAATCAGGTTGGTAGTATTGAAGAAGATAAATGGGCTGACCTGGTGGTACTTGAAAGAAACCTGTTCGAAGTTCCAGTCTCTGATATCGGTGATGTCCAGGTGTATAAAACCTTGCTTCAGGGGGAGGTGGTATACCAGAGATGACTAGACCTGTTGTGTTGCTGCCCTGCGATGTTAAAGCGTTCGGTTCCTATCCGTTTCATAGTGTTGGGGAAAAATATATTAATGCGGTTACCCACGGAGCTGGCGCTATGCCCTTGCTTTTACCGGCGTGGGGGCAGGGTCAGGATATGAGCGACAGTTTGGATACATCGAGCCTGAAACCCCTGCTTGAATCGGTCGATGGGTTGTTTTTGACAGGAAGTGTTAGCAATATTCACCCGAGTCGGTATGACTCTGATTTGGTGGCTCGACAGCCTGATCCGCAAAGAGATGCGTTGGTGTTTCCACTCATTGATTTTGCTTTAGAACTGGGTTTACCAGTGTTGGCTGTTTGTCGGGGGATACAGGAGCTTAATGTTGCCTTGGGAGGAACGCTGAATCCCAACCTCCATAAAACGAAAGGTTATCTGGATCATCGAGAGCGGCCAGATGTCTCCCGAGAAGAGCAGTATGCTCCTCGGCACCAGATTCACCTGACCGATCAGAGCAGAATATCAGCCTGGCTTCCCGGGGGAGACTATTGGGTTATCTCATTACATGGTCAGGGACTGGATTTGCTGGCTGACCGGTTGTGTGTAGAAGCGATCGCAGAAGATGGTTTGGTCGAAGCGGTATCCGTGCCAGGGAGTTGGGTGTTTGGTGTGCAATGGCATCCAGAGTGGCATTTCCAGGAAGATCTCCTTTCGAAAACGTTATTTCAGCAGTTTGGGATTGCGATTAGACAGCATCAGGAGATGCGCACTTGAATGCCTGGCTTGTGCAGCATCGATTTGCGCTGTTTAAGTATTTTGTTTATCTAGCACTTGCTGCCAATGTGGGCTTTTTTTTTATTGAGGAATGGCTGGCAACACAGCAGGTTTTTCAGGATGGCATGGCCTGGGGTGAACTGATTCAGGGCTTTGCAGCGACCATCGATACTGCGGCCTGGGTTGTGCTATTGCTGATGTTTGAAATGGAAACCTATCAATTAGCTGGATATAGACTCTCCGCCGCAGTAACTACTACCTTCATGGCCATCAGGGGTCTGTGTTATGGCCTCATCGTCTATGCTTGTTATGGCTACCTGCTCAAGGTTTTTGCACTGGATGGCTATCATTTGGTGACGCTGGCCGCTGACTGTGATTATATTGAACTAGGGTACGGTATGCTGGTTGCGGTTGATGAATTTGATGCGCTGACGGTAACAAACTGTTCTGCACTGCCCGGCCTGGTCTATCTGAATGAGGCCAGCAAGACACTGGCAGTTCCCGCTACCTTCGCTGATGTATCATTTTTGGCTTGGATCGACGTGGTGAATTCGATTAGCTGGATACTGGTTGTTATTATTCTGGAGTTGGATGTTTGGCTGGGCCTGAACCAATCTAGAACAAAAGCGGTGGGATGGTTCAGTCGGCGATTAAAATTTCTTTTGTATTCCATTTTGGTGATCGTCGCCGGATATTGGGGTTGGGCGGGTGACTTTCTTGATTTTTGGGATGCATTTTTGTGGATTCTGGCCTTTGTTTTTATTGAAAGGAGTGTATTTGTGTGGGGGCAAGAAACGGATACAGGTCTCCTCCGAGGAGCACACTCGTGAATAGGCCGACTCGACTCTCCGGTCAAATTGATTTGTTACTGACCGATATCAATGGCGTGCCGCGCGGAAAGACCATCGAGTCTCAGAGTTTTGATGATAGTGACCTTCCCAGAATGGCCGAGGCGGTATTATTCCAGTGCATTAATGGAGACTATACAGAAACGGCAATGGATGTATTCAATCCAAAGGATGAAGACCTTATTATGAAACCAGACTGGGCAACTTAC
>CAZGCW010000086.1:0-15467 GCA_964524295.1 uncultured Pseudomonadales bacterium | reverse complement strand
AATGGCAGAGTTTTTCCCAAAACGGCAGGCAGGCCTCTGGTTTGGCGACCGTCAACTGAATGTGGGCAATACCATTGACTTCTATTGTCATCGTTACGCTTCCATAACCGTTATTGCTGTATTTTTATGTGGCCGTTTTCATCACTGATGTTTTGTTACGCTTCGCCATGACAGTTTGACTCAGGAACGCGCACTATTTGTATTGAAGTAGGATGATGAATTTCTGTGAGTGCCAGGTTCAGCACTCATTTAGGCAGGAAATGATGGAAATTTAAAGCATTCTGGGCATAATCTTAAATCTGTTAATGTGGCATTGTTGAAGGCAGGTTGAATATTTGATGCGATAGGCCAGGCGAAGGAGAGTACCAGTGGGCGATACAGAAACATCCACCTCTGATAGTAGTATGTATTTATTGCTCAAGGATGGGGAAATAGCCGAATTTAATCGTAGGAAGGCCGCAGGAGAAAGTGCGGATCTTCGTAATGCTGACTTCAGGGGAGCTGATCTTCGCGGAATCGATGCACTCGGGCTCGACTTCACTAATGCTTATTTTCGTGGTGCTGACCTTCGAGGCCTGGATTTGCGGCAGAGTGACCTGCATGGTGCTTCGCTGGCTCAGGCGCATATATCGGGCGCTAATTTACCTGACGAACTGAATGCACAGGAAATTCTGCTGTCGGTGCAACATGGTACGAGAATGCGTTACCGTCGATTAAACTGAGATAAAAAACGAAGACCCTCCCTGCCTGTGGGTTTCTGTGGGTTAATACAAGAGTATTAAAATAGTCACATCATGCTTGACTCGATATTTTCCTCGCTTTCCAGGTTGTTCGGACGCGCACTCTCGCGGGTAACGTCAAAGCTGCTACCTCTCGATGACTTGCCGAAACCAACGGGCCCTTTTGCCGTTGGTTTTACTGTGCTGGATTGGATTGATGCTGGCAGGGACGAATGGTTTACCGGGGAGGATGGGGAGAAGAGGCGGTTAGCCGTCCAGGTTTGGTACCCCGCAACGGCAACAGAAAACTTAGCGCCGGCAACCTATCTGGATCATGGCGAGCTGCGTCTAGCCATGGTCGCCTATCAAGTCGGGTTACCGGCATTGTTAATCGACCATGTGAGAAAGGTCAGAAGTAACGCCTTTCTTGATGCTCCCCGGTTACAGCAAACGGAATCTTTGCCCTTAATCCTGTTTTCCCACGGTCTGGGCGGCATGAAAAATCAGAATTCTATTCAGGCCGAAGCGCTTGCCAGCCATGGCTTTATGGTTGTCGCCGTGGATCATGCTTATGATGCCTATATGACCATTTTCAGTGATGGGACCATTGCTGATTATCGATCAGCGGCGCAGGGTGAATTAACAAAAGAAGAATTTCGTGCATTTAGAACCCCTCAGCTGGCAACCAGGACCGCTGATCTGTCTTTTGTGCTTGATGAAATAGCCAAACGAGCGGGGCAGGACGAGCCCTTGTGGGCAAACGTACAAACCAATCGAGCAGGGGTCTTTGGTCATTCTTTTGGGGGGGCAACTGGGTTACTGTTGGCGGCGACTGATCATCGAATCGTGGCGACGGTTGCACTGGATGGATGGATGCTGCCGCTATCTAAGGAATTCTTCAATACCGGGTTATCGACACCATTTCTTTACATTGGACAGGGGCAATGGAAAGGCGAGCCACTGAATTACAGATTACTGGACAAACTGGTTAAGTACTCTGATGCGGGGTTGGTTCGGTTACTTCCCGGCACCCGGCATTTTGACTTTTCTGATGCGCCGCAGTTTAGCCGGCTGTCTAAATGGCTTGGCTTGTCAGGGTCGGTGCCTCGCGAAATCATACGGACTTATTTAAACACTCATCTGCTTAGTTTCTTCAGAAATCACATTAATCCTGGTGACCAGGCTGTGAAAGTAGATGGCGAGGTTTCGGCGCGTGAGGATAACCTGATCGTCCTCACGGCTGTACCCGAAGCTGATTTGATCAAAGCTCATCATGGTAGCTGATTGGCAACAGCGGGTCACTTCAGGTCAGGGATTGGGTTTCGTATTGTCCGCCTCGGTACCGGCTTTTTTAGTGTATTTCTGTATGTATGCTTTCAGGAAACCGTTTGCGGTTGGTATTTTTGATGATGTACAGGATTTTGCAATCAGTTATAAGGTTGTTCTGGTTTTAGCGCAATTAGTCGGTTACGCGTCTTCCAAATTTATCGGTATCAAAGTGATATCAGAGTTAACGCCAGCGCACAGACCCTGGATGATTATCGCCCTGGTGCTCTTTGCCGAATTGGCATTGCTGGGCTTTGCCCTGGTTCCTCCTCCCTATAATTTTGTGCTGCTTTTCTTTAATGGGCTGCCACTTGGCATGATCTGGGGTTTGGTATTTTCCTATCTCGAAGGACGCAGGACGACGGAATTACTAGCCGCTATTCTCAGTGCAAGTTTCATCTTAGCTTCAGGGGTAACGAAGGCGATAGGCAAATTTATTATGCTGGAATTTGCCGTATCGCAATACTGGATGCCATTTTTAACGGGTGCTTTATTCCTTATCCCGTTATTTTTTTGTGTCTGGTGGTTGAACCAGACACCGTTACCCACGGCTGAGGACATTCGTGCACGTCACGCCCGGGGGCCAATGACCTCCGCAGACCGTCGCCGTCTCTTGTATGGAACCTGGCCGGGATTACTCGCCATTGTGACGATGTATTTCTTTTTGACTGCTTTCCGGGATTTTCGCGATAATTTTGCTGCTGATATCTTTAATGAAATGGGTCTATCAGAAAATTTCCAGATATTTGCTGAAACCGAATTCTGGGTAGCCGTGATCTCCCTGTTCATTATGGCCTCGTTTATCTTGATCAGAAACAACCTCAGGGCAGTGCAGATCGTCCTGGGGATTATGGCGATGGCGATGCTTTTACTTGCGGGTAGTACCTACTTCTACCGGGCAGCCATTCTCAATGATCCCTTTTGGTGGATCGTTTTAGTGGGGCTGGGTGCCTATATAGCCTACATTCCGGTGGGTAGTATGTTGTTTGAAAGGCTGGTGGCCAGTCTGCAATATAAAAGTAATGCTGGATTCCTGATCTATATTGCCGATGCGATGGGTTATGTCGGCAGTATCCTGGTGATGTTGTACCAGTCTTTTATTTATCGGGGGGATAGCCTATTGGCTTTCTTCATACAATTCAGTTATCTAACCGCGATCATTGGTTTTGTTGGTCTGGGTTTTGCTTTCTTGTATTTTAGCCGGTTGATTCCCAACAAATGACGCTGTCCTGAATCAACGATAGCGCGGTTACGAATAAACTAGACCTCGCTGGATAAACGAAACACCCATTACCAGATCGGTATAGCTCGGTGTAGTTTTAACTGCCCGTTTCGTGGTCTGGGTCAGTGACAGCGTATTCTTCAGCTATTTCGCTAACGGTGTAAATGCCGCCTGTTTTCGAGAATATATTGGCGTCGGCAGCTAGAGTTGCTATCACTCGTCCGGAAAGACGAACTGATTGAGCCAGGTTCGGATCCAATTCCATTTTACCTTGAGCAACCATGTCCAGGATGAATTCGGTTTTAACCTTTGACGGCGACAAAGAAATCGCGGTCACATTGTGATCCCTTAATTCAACGGCAAAGTCCTGTGCCATGCGGTCAACTCCGGCCTTACCTACGCCGTAGCTGGCGCTGAAAACATAGCCTTGTCCACCACGTGAGGAAATATTAACGATCAGGCCGCTTTTTTGTTTTACCATCATCGGTGCACCGAGAGCTGAAGCTGTGTAATAGCCTCTGAGACCGACCCCACACTGGTCATCCCAGACAGAAATTGGATGCTCCCAGAAGCCCTTGCCCATCGCCGGAGGACTGGGTATCTGATAGACATTATTAACCAGAATATCGAGCCTGCCTTGTTCCTGCTCGATACGCTGGAACAGTTGCCGGACTTCCTCATCGTTGTTGTGGTCCAGGGCAACTGGAATCGCAGTGCCGCCAAAGGCGGTAACCGATGCGGCAGTTGCCTCGATGGTCATCGGTGATGGTGGTGTGTTCCCGCTGGTGCTCCTGCCAGTGAAATAGACCGTACAACCGGCTTCGCCCAGGCCCTCCGCAATGCCTTTGCCGATTCCCTTGCTGGCACCGGTAACGACGGCGACTTTCCCTCTTAAGTCAGTCATGACACTTTCCTGTTTGATTTGTGGATCCTTTTTTGTCTGCAGACAGGTCGTTGGTGGTGACATCAGCCTGCTGAAATAGGCCTGAAGCGTGGCGCTGACTGCACTGGTTAAGCTGTTTGCAACTGTCCAGCGATGCAGCTCCGTTTTGATTACTTCCGGGCTGACAGCATTGTCGTCATTTGCCGGAAAACTGTCAATTGTTGGTCATGCTGGTGCCGAATAGGTCTGGAAAAAACCGCCTGTTAAAATTCAATGCCAGATAGTACAGTAGCGGGTAAAGGGTAGAGCAGGAAGGAAAGGCAATTGGAAAAGTTGATTTATGCTGAATCAGAACTTTATTCGGAGCATGCCTATGCGACCTTGCATGAGGTGGAAGGTGTGCGCATGCATGGTGGCTTTGATATACAGCAAACCTATATTCCACCGCGCTCACTCGGCAGGCGTCAGGCTATTGAAACCTGGACTCGCGCATTGAGATCAAGAGGCGGTGATCTTTTTGATGCAAACGCGTCACTGTTAAGCGGTGCGCGCATGCCCAATCACCAGCAATCAGTCTTTTTGATCGAGCAGGGTGTGGACAGACCTTTCTGGAACAGTCTAACCATTACTGGAAAAATCGAAGGCCGTGGTCGAGTCCTTGCCGAGATGGCTTTCCCTGATTTACAGGAAATTGTAGTAGAAGATATCAGTGAAATGGCGTTGGGGCACCTGAACCAGGGTTTGCTGGCCATTCACGGCATAGACGAAGGAGGTGAACCAGACAAAGGTATTGGAGGACATGATGTGATGTGGTTTGTTGCCAGGGATATTGTATTTGGGGAACAGGCCCATCCAGATGTAGAGCCGCCAGAGGCAATAGCAAGGCCAGAGGCTGGACGTCGGTTAATGCCAGAAATTGAGCCTCAGTATGAAGGGATGCTAAGTTTCCTCATGAATTTATTGATGATTGAATTTCGGGCAGAGATTGGTTTTGAAGCGACCCAGAAAACTTTTCGTGCCCCCAGCTTGTTTCTAGACCGACGTGACGTTGCTGAGTCGGCAGCAGAATTGATAGGGCGAATCAGACTTGATGAAGAAATCCATGTTGAATCATTGCGTTTGTATTTAGGTGAATTCAGAGAATTGACCGTAAAGACAATCGATGGCGGCAGTCTGTCCGGAGCCGAGTTAATTGATCGTTTCTGGCACGGCTTAGCTGTGTGGGCAACGCAGGAACAGCCTTTGATCGCCGCTAAGAACCAATACCAAACCCTGAAATCAATCATTCTAGAGCATGAACAAGGCGAGAGAATTCTGCAGCAGTTCGACCGGTTGGCTGACTCCTGACAGATTGATAGGGCCTCTAAAGTTGCGGTATCAAACCAGTCGTTTGCGGATGCGTGACCAGGCCACCTATTGGCTTAACCTCTATACGTTGACTTGCGCCATGCAGTTAGCCAGACCTTTCGTTTAATACTTACAGTAGTTCAGCAGCAAGCCCATCGAGGGATTCGAGGATATTATCTTCATTGTAGAACCCGAGCATCGGTATCAGGCGTGTAACGCCGATGGCAGCATAGTCTTCAGCCATCATTTTTGTGGGTGGTTTAGGTGGTGTAATGCTGAGTTCCAAAGACCCCAAATGTGAGGGCCTTTCAAATCGTTCATTGACTTGCTTAATGGCGGCGCAGGTTTTTGTTGCAACCTCGACGGACATGGCGAAACCATACCAGCCTTGACCTTTGGTGATGGCTCGGCGCAGGGCCGCGGCGCTGGCACCGCCCACAATAATCGGAGGGCCACCGGGTTGTACCGGTCTGGGTTGAGCTTGAATGTCACTGAAGTTAACGTATTTTCCTTGAAAGCGGGGTTTGGATTGGCTCCAGAGTGCTCTCATGGCATCAATGTACTCATCGGTTCGGCCCCCTCGAGTTGAAAACTCGACGCCGAGTGCTGAAAATTCTTGGTGAAGGTAGCCTGCGCCAATACCCAGTAGTAGTCGCCCGCCACTGAGTAGGTCCAGGGAACCCATTTCCTTGGCCAGTACAACGGGGTTCCGTTGTGCGATCAGGGTAATGCCTGTGCCAAGCTTGATGGTGCTCGTCACCGCTGCCAGATAGGCAAGCGATGTTGATGGGTGAGTCATGGGCGTTTCTGGTGGTGCAGGCGATGGTGCCTGGCGCGGGTCAGGCAGGACCACATGTTCGCCCGTCCAAAGTGATTCAAAACCATTTGTTTCAGCATGCTGGGCAACCGTTTTAGTCCAGGCTGGAAAAGCCAGGAAATTCATATTTATCCCAAATAGACCTATTTTCATCACAGCTCCTTTATCTCATCACGGGTTTTTCTGGTTGTACTGGTTTGTCAAGGGGGCAGGCTTATCGTAATACTTGGCATGGGTAAAAGCTATCAGTCGAACCAGATACGACTGGGCTGGACGATGCGGTTCGCGTTCAGCCTGAGGATGCGCTGATTTTTATGCCACCAGGATGTCGACGAGAAAAGTTTCGGCGGTTCTGAGTCACTCGCCGGTCATTGGGTTAATAGCCT
The DNA here is from genome assembly GCA_964524295.1 of uncultured Pseudomonadales bacterium. Lineage (GTDB taxonomy): Bacteria > Pseudomonadota > Gammaproteobacteria > Pseudomonadales > Azotimanducaceae > UBA9926. The sequence continues at coordinate 8,767 of CAZGCW010000086.1, read as the reverse complement.
GTTTTGGGGATTAGAACCCGGGTCTGTTCATAGACATTAATAAATTATACAGTGACAGATTCGTATCGATAGGGAGACATGAATTGAAGACAGTTCCCGCAGGAATGACGCTACCCCGAAACCTGGCTGAAATTGATGGCCAGTACTTGACTGATATTCTCAGGAATCAGGGGTTGATTGAGCCGAGTAATTCGATTATCTCTGTAACTGAAAGCGGTGTCGGTATGACTGCGGGTTATTTTTCAGATATTAAGAAAATCAAAGTTAAGTTTGCGGAGCCGACATCCTGTTGTGATGCTTTTGTGGCCAAAGCGTGGCCTGATTTTGAAATGCTGCCTAGTGAGGCAATCAGTGACATGTTCGTCAAGGATATTAGGGGCTATATGATGAAAGAGGACAACTTCTTTCCTCGCCCAAAAGTATTTCTGGCAGATTATGATGCCGATCAGAACCGGTGGGGGCTGATCATGGAAGATGTCAGCGGTTTTGCAGAACAGAAGGTTCACGAGAATGAAATGGACCTCGATGAAGTCATGAACCTGATTCCGGCGCTGGTTGATACTGCTATTGCCTGGGAAGGCTGTCATGAGGGGGGACGTCTGGCCGAACTGCAGACCGCTGGCATAGAACATTGGTGCTCTGATAGCAACCTGGCGGTCTACCGTGAAGTCATGCCAGCAGGTGCTAAATTGTTTGACAAGGTAGTCAGCCTGTCTGAATCACCTCTGATAAATGGCCGTCCCTGGGACCAGCGACTGGGTATCAATGTGGCTGAACTTTTTACCCGGAAACTGGAAGCCTTCTTTGACCCCATCAAACCTGAAAACGGGGGAACCTGTACACTTTCTCATGGCGATCTGCGAGGCGATAATCTGTTTATCTGCGAGAAGAGCCAGGCTTATCCAGCGGGTTGGCTTACCATTGATTTTCAGTTGATGTTCCAGGGGCCGGTGCCGTCTGATCTTGCTTATTTGATGAGCAGTGGTACGGTGTTGCCAGAGGTTTATAGCAGCAGAAACAGGCAACGGGTTATGCGAGCCTTCTATGACCTTTTCAAATCGAAAACCCGGCGTTACGTTGACTATAGCTTTGCTCAATTCGAGCAGGAATACGAGATTATGACCACCGTGCTCTATATTTATTATATTGGCATGGGTGGCGCAATCTGGCGCTCTGCTGCATTTGAGAATGAAGGTGCCGGACGGGTTGAACTCGGTAGCCAAGGCGCAACGGAACTGGACCTTGATGCAGAAGAACTTCGTAAGCGTATGTGGTGGGCAAAGGCCATTGCCAATTTTTTGGAGAATTTTGAAGGTTTTGGCTTGGCAGAGAAGATGTCCCAGTTACCGGATAACGTCGGTAAGATGGGGCAATGGGTTGAATTGCCTGCTCACTTACACAACTGATAATAAGCCTGATTGATGTCAGGTTCTTGCAGAGACGCGAATTAAAGGCAGGGTTTTATGAGAATAGGGAACCAGGATTTGATAGCAATGATGGGCTTGATTAGATCAGTTTGTCTCCTGGTTAAGGCCGCTTCACTTGTACCAGTCAGTCAGGTTTGGGTTGTGCTGTTTTTCTCCCTGGCTCTAGCAGGCTGTGAGAGACAGTCATCGGTTTCTGATGAGGAAGTAGAACTTGAGCGGCTGACCGCCAGGGCCCAACAGGTATCGATTACACGAGATGATTTTGGCGTGCCTCATATCTACGGGAAAACGGATGCTGATGCCGTGTTCGGATTATTATACGCTCAGGCAGAAGATGATTTTAATCGAATTGAACGTAACTATATCTGGGCTATGGGTCGCCTGGCTGAGGTAGAAGGCGAGGCTGCGCTGTACAGTGATGTCAGGGCGCGATTATTCATGTCGCTGGAACAGGCACAGCAGGCCTACAAACAAGCACCGCCATGGTTACAGGATCTGTGCGACTCACCCGGAAGTGGAACCTAGACTATTGACTCATTTTGAACCTTGGATGCCAATGTTCTTCAGTGAAGGTTCCATTGGCGGTGATATCGAGCAGATTCCACTGGATGGAATTGCTGCTTTCTACGGACAAAACCAGAGTGTTAGCGTCGAATTCCAGGAGGCCGCCAATAACGGTCTCTTAGAGGAACCGAAAGGTTCAAATGGCATCGCTATCGCTGGCAGTCTGACGGAGTCAGGCCATCCGTTATTCTTGATCAATCCCCATACCTCTTTTTACTTCCGGGGCGAGGTTCACGTTGTCAGTGAGCAGGGCCTTAATGCTTACGGCGCGGTAACCTGGGGCCAATTTTTTGTGTATCAGGGGTTTAATGAAAATACTGGCTGGATGCATACTTCAACGCGTCTGGACTTTATGGACGAATTTATTGAAGAGGTAGCAGAAATTGACGGCCAACGAGTGTATCGGTACGGAGACGAGTTGCGACCTATACAGGTCTCCGACGTAACGCTGAGGTATAAAGTGGATGATGAGATGCTGGAAAAACGTTTCCCGCTTTACCATACCCACCATGGTCCGATTACCCATAAACTGGATGGTCGCTGGGTCTCTACTAAAATTAATTGGGACCCGGTCAATGCACTGCGGCAGTCTTTTATTAGGACTAAGCTGGCAAATCATGATGAATTTCGGGAGATGATGGACATTCGCAGGAACTCATCTAACAATACTGTTTTTGCAGATGCCGAAGGAAATATCGCCTATTACCACGGAAATTTTATTCCCCGTAGGGATGTTCAGTTTGATTACTCGAAGCCAGTGGATGGTAGTGACCCGAGAACAGACTGGCAGGGCATTCATGAAGTACATGAGAGCCTGACTATCTTGAATCCAGAAAATGGCTGGATTCAAAACTGTAACTCCACGCCCTTTACCGCAGCGGGTGAGTTTAGTCCTAAACGGACAGATTACCCCGTCTATATGGCGCCTGATCCAGAAAATTTTAGAGGCATCCAGGCGGTAAGATTATTGAAGGCGGGTAAAGACTGGAACATGGAAAAATTACTCGACATGGCCTACGACCCTTATCTGGTCGGGTTTGAAAAACTGATACCCGGTCTAGTTCTTGCCTTTGACCAGCAAGGAAGCGAAAACCCTGAGTTGGTAGCAGCGATTGAATACTTGCGTAACTGGGACCTGAAATCTGAAATAGACTCAAAAGCTATGACTTTGGCGCACTTCTATGGGCTTCACTATGGTCGCAGGGGACAGAATCCGTTGGCACTGAAAGGCTCGGCGTTGATAGATTATTTTGGCAGCACCTCGCCGGTTGAGGAAAGATTAGCTATTTTCTCGGAAGTTTTGGAGCAGTTAACCACAGATTTTGGGCGCTGGCGGTTACCCTGGGGAGAAGTCAATCGATTGCAGCGGATTACCGGTGACATTACTCAGCCACATGACGATACGGCAGCCAGTTTGCCCGTGGGTATGGCCTCTGGAAGATGGGGTGCCCTGGCGTCTTTTGGAGCCAAACGCTACCCTGGAACCAAGAAAATCTATGGCACCTCGGGGAATAGCTTTGTTGCGGTCGTAGAATTTGCAGATAAAGTCAAGGCTAAGACCTTATTAGCCGGTGGACAGAGCGGTGACCCGCAATCACCGCATTTCTATGACCAGGCCGAACGATATATTCAGCGGGAATTTAAAACAGTGGCTTACTATCCTGAGGAAGTTCGTGCCAGGGCAGTAGAGACCTATCAACCTGGGTTGAGATAGGAATCCAGCGCCTCGGCCTTGTTCCCGGATTATTTGCCCGCTTAGTCTGTCAGGCTGAGCAAATCAGCCCCTTCGGCTGAGTTGGACTGGCAGGCTAGTGTATCCTTTGACGAAAGAAGAGTAGGTTCTCGTTGGCTCCTCGAGGACTTCTATCTTGTCAAATCGGGCAAGAATTTCTTCCCACAGCACCCTGAGTTGCATTTCGGCCAGGCGATTACCCATGCATCGATGGATACCAAAACCAAAGGAAACGTGGGATCGTGAGTTTTCTCGGTCAATGATAAGTTCATCAGGGCGCTCAAAAACGCGGTCATCGCGATTACCTGACACATACCACATGAGGACCTGATCTCCGGCAAGGATATTTTTGCCCTGAATCACACAGTCCTGATTAGCGGTTCTACGCATATAGGCCAGGGGTGTTTGCCAGCGAATAACCTCTGACACCATCTTGGGTATGAGGTCAGGTGAGGCAATGAGTTTATCGTACTCTTGCGGGAATTTATTCAGTGCATAGACGCTGCCACTCATGGAGTTTCGGGTCGTATCATTTCCGCCGACAATCAGCAGAATTAAATTACCGAGGAATTCGAGCGGCTCCATGTTCTTGGTATTCTCCCCATGGGCTAGCATGGATATCAGATCATCACCCGGGTTGGCTCTCCTTTCCTTCCAGAGTTCGGTAAAAAACTCCAGGCATTCAATGAGTTCTGTCCTGCGTTGTTCTTCGCTATCGACAATACCCGATCCTGGAACTGCGGTAGCCACATCGGACCACCTGGTTAACTTGCTTCTTTGCTCAAAAGGAAAGTCGAACAGAGTGGCCAGCATTTGGGTTGTCAGTTCGATCGAGACTTTCTCAACCCAGTCAAAGGGTTGGTTGATTGGCAGCGAGTCAAGCACCTTGCCCGTTCTCTGGCGTATCAGTGGTTCCATATTAGCCAGATTTCTGGGTGCGACCACGGGGGAGACTGTCATGCGCTGGACATCGTGAGTGGGAGGATCCATGGCAATAAACATGCTTACATTGAGGGCGCCCTCAGGTAATTCAGCATCGATTGGGAATCCGAGCGTGATACCGTTCGCAGATGAGAATCGCGCATGATCTGCATCCACCTGTTTGATGTCTTCATAGCGTGTCAAGGACCAGTAGCGTCCGGCGAGTTCTGTTTGGTTGAAATGTACCGGGTCTTCCTGGCGTAGTCGTTTAAAGAAATCCCAGTGTTTGTCTTCGCTGAAAAGACGAGCGCTGACCGGGTTGATATCCTCTAAGGCCATCTCGTTGGGATCAGGGATTTCCCCTTGTAAGAGTTCTTCGCTATCGCCTGGGCGTTTGAAGGAACTGATTGCATCATCATCGTTATTTGTTACAGAAATGGCCTCACTCATCTTTTTTCCTTTGCACCAGAGTTCATGATTTGTTTTATATCAAATATGTTCGAGCGAATATACTTTAATCATTATCAATAATAGCGGGTTAACAAACTGATACAGCCGTGTGCTGAAATCAGATGTTCAGGAGGGGTAGGGCTGTTTCTTATGAATGAGTGGATTTTTTTTTGCGGCCTGCAGACTTGCCCGCTTTACGCTTCGGTGATTTGTTGCGTTGGGATTTATCCCGATTCGATTTTTTTGAATGCCTTGGCTTTGCCTTCGCAAAACCAGGTAGATGTTTGTCCTGTTCTGTTTCAGCGCGGGTTATATTTAATCTCTGACCACAGACCCAGACTTTCTTCAGGTCGTAAAACATCTGCCTGGACATACCTTCAGGGAGGTTTACAAAGCAGTGGTCATCGTGAATGTCGATGTGACCGATGTGGTCGCCATCAAGTCCTGATTCATTCGCCAGCGCACCAACGATATTGCTGGGCTTGACCTCGTGTTGATGACCGACCTCGATTCTGTATCGCTCCATGCCTTCGGGTACGCGTAAATCGGTCTTTTTATTTGACCGAGACTTCTTTTTGCCGCGGTTGCGCTCGGGTCCCTGGTTTGATTTTCGAGACAGGCCGGTAGGGTCAGTCCGCAAGGTGTTCTTGGCCTTGTCTTTCGAGAGCAGGAACTGTTCTCCCATATTCAATTTAGCCAGGGCGGCCGCGATATCAATGGCTGCGATATCATGTTCTAGTTGATACTGTTCAATCAGGCCCTTCAGAAACTCGAGTTTTCCTTCGCCTAAGACATCACTGATTTTCTGTTTGAAAGCGGCAATACGCTTGTTATTGACCATTTCCGTGGTAGGTAGCTCAAGTTTTTCGATTTTCTGGCGGGTCGCTTTTTCGATGGCAGACAGCATGCGTTGCTCTCGAGGGGTGACGAATAAAATAGCATCACCCTGACGACCGGCGCGGCCTGTCCTGCCAATACGATGGATGTAGGCTTCGGTGTCGTAGGGTATATCATAATTCACGACATGACTGATGCGACTAACATCCAATCCTCTAGCAGCGACATCCGTGGCGATGAGAATATCGAGGGATCCCCTGGTAAATCGCTGAATTACTTTTTCCCTCTGGTTCTGGGCTATGTCACCATTAATCGGCGCAACAGAGTAACCTCTAGCGGCTAGTTTTTCAGAGAGTTCCACGGTCGCAATTTTAGTTCTTACAAAAATCAACATTGCGTCAAATTCTTCTATTTCCAGAATTCGGGTTAATGCATCGAGTTTGTGACCATGACTCACGGACCAGTAGCGCTGTTTGATGAGTGATGCAGTGGCCGTCTTATTTTTTATGGCAATTTCTTTCGGTCCGGAGAGAAATTTGCGGGCGATTCTCTGTACTTCCTTGGGCATGGTCGCCGAGAACAAAGCCATCTGTCTTTTGTCGGGCATGTGTTCCAGAATCCATTCAACATCATCGATGAAGCCCATACGCAGCATTTCATCCGCCTCATCAAGGACCAGGGCATTCAGGGTGGCCAGTTTCAAGGTTCCCTTACGCATGTGGTCCATTATTCGGCCCGGCGTTCCCACGATCGCATGCACACCACTTTTGAGCCCGCGTATTTGCCCGCCGTATTCTTGTCCTCCATAGATGGGTAGTACCCTGAATCCAGGCAGATGGCTTGCATATTTAGACAATGCCTCAGCGACCTGAATAGCTAATTCTCGGGTCGGTGTTAGTACCATGAGTTGAACCTGCCGTTGCTTGAGCTCAATTCTTGATAGCAGAGGTAGTGCAAATGCGGCCGTTTTACCGGTACCAGTCGGTGCATGACCCAGTAAATCACGACCTTCCAGCAGGTATGGAATCGCTTCTGCCTGTATCGGCGTAGGAACCTCATAGCCAACTTCTTCTAGGGATTGGGTGAGGCCAGCAGGCAGGTTCAGGTCACGGAAGTGGCTGATATTGGTTTCTTCTAACAAGGAGCAATCCAGTTTTACTGAGAGATGGGAAAAAAGCGCGGCAAGTATAACCTCTGACCCTTTGATTAAGAAGGGATATTTGTTAGATGTCATGAAGGTCAGTTTTTCAATCGCGGTTCTCGGCCTCAATATTTGAGAAGTGGTCTGGTTATACGGCTCGGAGAAAGTTGAGCTGATCATCCTGCCTGGCGCTTGCCAGCGTAATCGGCCCTGTTATAGGCTGGAGGTTCTAGGTAATGAGGGGGGAATAGGTGTGGATTTTAGAGATTATACCGTGGTGTCTTTGGTTGAAGATGTCAATCATCAGAAAAAGTCCGCCGTTGACCTGACCAAGGCAGCCCTGGCAAATATTGAACGATTAAATCCAACGATTAATGCTTTCTGTTCGCATGATTCGTCTGCTGCCCTGGCTGAGGCCACCAGGATCGATGAGAGAATAGCGAATGGAGAACGTCTCCCCCTTGCCGGCATTCCGATTGGTGTTAAGGACCTGGAGGATGCAAAGGGCTTTGTCACTACATTTGGGTCACAAATGCACGTTAACGATGCGCCGGCCACAGAGGATTCTATATTAGTGCATCGACTCAGAGAAGCCGGTTGCGTGGTGTTGGGAAAAACCAATACACCGGAATTTGGATTTAAAGGAAAAACCGATAATGTGCCTTTTGGTGCCAGTTGTAATCCCTGGAACACGGGTCGGACACCGGGAGGTTCTTCGGGTGGGACATCCGCAGCGCTGGCCTCAGGGATGGTGCCCCTGGCGACAGGAAGTGATGGTGGGGGATCAATCAGAATACCGGCTGCCCTATGCGGTCTTAGTGGGATAAAAACATCGCAGGGAAGGGTGCCTAATGGGGGTTCAAAACCCCCTGGTAGTGGGTTACTAACAGTCAAGGGGCCCATGACGAATCGTATTCGTGACGCTGCTTATGTCCTCGATCAGTGTATGGGGGAGGATCCCTCGGATATATTTGCCTTGCCAAAACCAACGCAGGCATGGCATCCACAACTTGATGGTGGCTTGCCAGACAAGATCGTCTGGTCTTCAACGATGGGCATTACCACAGTGGATAAGCAAATACTCAAAGTCTGTGAAAAAGTGATTGGTCAATTGGCTGATGCCGGTGTTGAAATCATTGAAAACGAGCACATTTGGAGTACCAACCCATTCCTCTCCTGGCTGGTGTTCTGGACCGCGGCAAGAGGCCGCGCGCAGGGTCATCTTCGTGGTACACCTGAATGGCAGAACATTGACGCAGACCTGCGCCCACAGATTGAGATGGGATTGGATCGTTTTAATGCGGCTGATTATGCGAGCGCCATTGATATGTGTCACATTCTGAACCTTGAACTAGAGACGGCGTTTGAATCGGCTCCGGTGATTTTAACGCCGGCAACACGTGGTCATGCACCGAAGATAGTCGGTGATGGATGGGTTGATGGCGAGGAAACACCGGATTGGGTCGCGTTTACCATGGGAATTAACATGACGCGTAATCCAGCAGGTATCGTACCCATCGGCCTGAGTGATGATGGGATGCCGCTCGGTATGCAGGTGCTGGGTCGTCAGTTGGCGGACCTGACGGTGTTAAAAACCATGGCTGGGATGGAAGATCTTCTAGGCTTTGAGGAAAAAGCCGATATTTGATGAGATGAAAAGCGCGCAAGCTGAATGTTGGATAAGATAAGGCAGGT
>CAZGCW010000085.1:13737-15653 GCA_964524295.1 uncultured Pseudomonadales bacterium | reverse complement strand
GTTAAATTGATCCTCGCCGGCGATCAGTACAGCCGTGTCAGGCCCTTTGGTTTGTTTGACATGGCTGGCACAGTAGCGCAGAACCATTCCAATACGACGATCTTTGCTCAGGTTAGGACCACTGCCATGGATTAGCCTGACATGGTGAATTGACATTTCGCCGGCATTTAGCGGTACGGTAATAGCTGAGTTCAGATCCAAGTTGTCACTGATTGTCTGCCCGCGACTCAGTAGGTTGTCTTTATCATAGGTATTGATATGTGGATGCAGGTTGCCTAGATGGCTTCCAGGAAGGAAGGTCATCGGACCGGTTTCGAGTCCTGTATCTGATAACGCGATCCAGACCGTCGCTATATCATGGGGTTCAAGGCCCCAATAACTGGCATCCTGATGCAGGCTGACGCGCATTCCATCGCCGGGTTCCTTGATAAACCACTGCGTAGACCACAGTAACAGGTCTGGCCCTAGCAGGCTGGTCAATGGATTGACCAGCCTTGGGTTGGTGACCACCCGCCAGGCCCATTGTTGCAACAGATGTAAATCAGTCCGTTTAGCCGTGGCTTGCGCGCCGAATTGAGATTCAAAAGTCTCTAGTTCAGTTCTCAATTGTCTGGCTTCTGAACGGGTAAACAGACTGATCGGTGCAAGGAAACCGGCGTGGTTATAATCACGCTGTTGTTCCCGGGTTAACTGATAGGGCAATGAATTCATGAAATGATCCTGCCTTAAAAGACCTGAACATAACATAATGGAGAACCGGCTATAAATAGCGGTGATGAGACGACTTCGAGTAGCATTCGGTATAGGGCGGCCGATCTGGGTTGGGAAATAGTGTAAAGAGGGTATCGGCTCGCTAGGCTGTCACTGATCTGTTACTGTCCAAGGGCTTGCAAAGATTGTGATTCGAGCTATTACAACAGCGCTGAGTGAATGCGGTGACTGAGATACGAAATAGATTTTAAGGGTTTTTTGATGTCAGCAAATCAGCAACAACACCAATATTGGAATGGCCCTGGTGGTGAAACCTGGGCTTCGAACCAGAGTAAGTTAGACGACATGCTGCAGCCGTTGTCTGCCACTGCCGTCAGCTATGCTCGCGCAGTGTCGGGTGAACGGGTTTTGGATATTGGTTGTGGTTGCGGGGACACCAGTATCGCCCTAGCCAGGAGCGGAGCACAGGTTGAAGGAGTTGATTTGTCTAAACCCATGCTCGAGGTGGCGAGACAGCGGGCTGAGGATAGGCCACAAGTCAGCTTTACCCAGGCAGATGCATCGGTCATGCCGTTTGCTCAATCGGTTCAGCTATTGTTTTCTCGATTTGGCGTCATGTTCTTTGACAAGCCAATAGAGGCTTTTCGTCACCTTCATAGTGGGCTTAGTGAAAGCGGCAGGCTTGTTTTTATTTGCTGGCAGAAACCCAGCGCGAATCCCTGGATGTCCTTGGGGGGTAAAGCGTTACGACCTTTTTTGCCAGCCCCGGCGGTCGCACCTGATCCGAGGGCGCCCGGACCCTTTGCTTTTGCTGAGCCCAGTTTTATAGAGGAAGTGTTGGTCAAGGCAGGGTTCAGTGAAATAGTAATTGATTCACTGGAAAGAGATCTCAAAGTTGCCGATACGCTGGACGAAGCCATAGTGATGCAAGGTCAGGTTGGGCCAGCAGCCAGGGCGATGGCCGAGCTGTCCGGAGATGATTTGGATAAAGCACTCGCTACGCTGAGAAGTACGCTCAATGATTATATGAGCGATGAAGGTTTGTGGTTGGGGTCGGCAACTTGGCTGGTGCAGGCACAGTATTAGCGTGTACCAGATTCCATAGGCAGTTAAGTTTAATTCCATGGTCAGTTAAGTTTAATTTCATGGGTAGTTAAGTTTAATTCCATGGATAGTTAAGTTTAATTCCATGGATAGTTAAGTTT
>CAZGCW010000085.1:0-13637 GCA_964524295.1 uncultured Pseudomonadales bacterium | reverse complement strand
TAATTCCATGGATAGTTAAGTTTAATTCCATGGATAGTTAAGTTTAATTCCATGGATAGTTAAGTTTAATTCCATGGATAGTTAAGTTTAATTCCATGGATAGTTAAGTTTAATTCCATGGATAGTTAAGTTTAATTCCATGGATAGTTAAGTTTAATTCCATGGATAGTTAAGTTTAATTCCATGGTCAGTTAAGTTTAATTCCATGGGCAGTTAAGTTTAATTCCAGGGTCAGTTAAGTTTAGTTCCATGAGGGGCTAGGTTTAAAAAGTCAGTCATGCTGAATAGCAAACTGGTAAAGTCAAATCAGAGAGGAATTTTAGAGAGGAAAAGTGATGGATATGGCAGGAACTGTGAGTATTGTGACTGGGTCATCGTCTGGTGTGGGCGCGGCGACGGTACGTATGCTAGCTGTGCGGGGTAGCAATGTAGTTGTTAATTATTCCAGGAGTAAAGCAGCGGCAGAGCAAGTGGCAGCGGACTGCAGGCAGCTAGGCGTAGAGGCCGTGGTTTGCCAGGCAGATGTCAGCATTGATGCCGATTGCCGCAGGTTGGTAGAGCAAGCTCTGGCCCAGTGGGGACGCCTGGATGTATTGGTCAACAATGCAGGCACCACCAAGTTCGTTAGCCATGCTGATTTTGATGAACTGGATAGTGAAGATTTTAAGCAAATATATGGGGTTAATGTAATTGGACCCTTTCAAATGGTCAGGGCCGCCAGAGCAGCCTTGACTGCTTCAGGTAATGCGGCCGTGGTTAATGTAGCCTCGATTGCCGGGGTAAAAGGAGGTGGGTCTTCAATTGCCTATGCAGCTTCGAAGGGGGCATTAATGACCATGACCCTGTCTCTGGCTCGGGTACTGGGTCCAGAGATTCGGGTTAATACCGTCTGCCCAGGTTTCATTGAAGGTGATTGGCTGGCTGAGGGCATGGGTCAGGAAAGATATGATAAAACCCGACACGCTTTGAAGTCGCATGCGCCGCTGCAAACGGTTTGTACACCGGAAACGGTAGCCGAGTCGATATTATCTTTTATTGAAAGTCACAGTGTGGTGACCGGACAACATTTAGTCCTAGATGCAGGTCATCTACTAATGTAATGGCAATGTGATGGTAGCGTGATGGCGTGTTCGGGTTATAACGGGCTCGCCGGCCAGGTAATGGACGGTTCTTGCACCGATACCCGGAAGGTAATAGACCCGGTGTTGGTGATTGGCGGCGTTTTAGACGCGGCTAAGATAGTAAAACAGACTTGCCTGGCTGAGCATATTCGCAGGGGTAGGTTAAGACATTGAAACGGGTTTAGGAACAGATCAGAGGATGAATGACATGAGGATACGATTGCTCTTGGGTCTTATTTTAGTTGCCAGCCAGGGTTGGGCAGAGCAGAGTCTGCTTGGCTTCGATTCGGAGCAGGCCGCTTCCCAGCACCATTTGGAAGCCAAGTTTGATGAGCTAGTGGCGACGGCAGACCAGGATACGTGGTTGCGAGAACTTTCTGCAGAACCCCACCATGTGGGTTCACAAGCAGGTCAGGTGGTCGCGCAGACCGTGAGTCGATGGTTAACGGGCTGGGGATATGAAACCGCTATAGAAACCTACCAGATTCTGCTGCCCACGCCCAAGGTAAGGAAGCTTGATTTAATTGAGCCCGAAATTTTCTCAGCCGAGCTGAGTGAGGATAGCCTTACTGAAGACCCCAGTACGGCTGTCCGCGATGGGTTGCTGCCGCCCTATAATGCTTTTTCAATCGATGGCATTGCTGAAGGTGAACTGGTATTTATAAATTACGGTCGTCCAGAAGACCATGCCCTATTGGAGCGTTATGGTATTAGCTTAAACGGCAAGATAGCGATCGCTAAGTATGGCAAATCCTGGCGTGGTATCAAGCCTAAGCTGGCTGCGGAAAAGGGTGCTGTCGCCACTATTATCTACTCTGATCCGGCTGATGATGGCTATGGCCGAGGTGATGTCTATCCTGAGGGCGCCTTTAAACATGCTTCAGCTGTACAGCGTGGTTCTGTGATGGATATGCCGGTTTATCCAGGTGACGTGCTGACTCCCGGTGAACCAGCGATAGAGGGCACCGCTGCTTTGGCCATCGAAGACGTGACCACCATCACTAAAATTCCGGTATTACCTATTTCATACAGGGATGCCCTACCGCTGCTGAAAAGCATGGGCGGGTCGCTGGTACCCCAGGAATGGGTCGGCGGGTTGCCGATCACTTATCACCTGGGGCCCGGACCTGCCCGGGTCCGACTGGAGCTTGAATTTAACTGGGATAAGGTATCTGCCCATAATGTGATTGCGAAATGGCCTGGTGCACAGTACCCAGATGAATGGGTCATCCGCGGCAACCACCATGATGGCTGGAATCATGGTGCTGCTGATCCTTTGAGTGGTTTGGTTGCATTGTTAGCTGAGGCTAAAGCCGTAGCAGAATTGATCCGTGCTGGTCACCGACCGGCCAGGACGATCGTTTATGCAGCATGGGATGCGGAAGAACCGGGTTTGATAGGTTCCACTGAATGGGTGGAGCATCATGCCCAGCAACTTCGTAAAAACGCAGTGGCTTATATTAATACAGATGGCAATAGTCGGGGCTTTTTGAACGCCGGGGGTAGCCATTCACTGGAACGTTTTCTAGATGAGATTGCGTCGGTCGTAGATGACCCCCAAACGGGTGTCTCTGTAAAAGCTAGAATGCAGGCGCGTCTGGCTATCAGTGAATCTGCTGCGAGTCAGAAAGAGGCTGAAAAGCCTGAAATCAGGCTTTATCCGTTGGGATCGGGTTCTGATTACACGCCGTTTCTGCAACATCTGGGCATCGCTTCTCTGAACCTGGGGTTTGGAGGGGAAGGCGCTGGTGGCAGCTACCATACGCTTTATGATACCTATCATCATTACACTCAGTTCCGCGATCCAGGTCTGGTTTATGGTCAAACTTTAGCCCGGGTAGCAGGACGAGCCACGCTCCGTCTGGCCAATGCCCAGCGTCTGCCGTTTGATTTTACTAACCTCGTTGACAATATTACTGTTTATGTAGAGGAGCTAGAGCAACTTGCGGACACACTTCGTCAAGAGACCGCTCGGTCCAACCGATTGGTATCATCAGGCCAGTACGCACTTGCTCTAGATCCTGAAAAAGCCCTATTAGTTCCGTTGCTTAGAGACGAAGTGCCGTTTATCAACTTTGCACCCCTGAAAAATGCGCTGCATCGGTTGCAGGCTGCAACGACCCGATTGGGAGGTATGAATAGCTCACTAGGCCAAAAGCAACATGAGCGAGTTAACCAACTGTTGTATCAGTCGGAACGGCAATTAACACGAGATCACGGATTACCTAATAGGCCCTGGTATCGGCACCATATTTATGCGCCAGGTCTGACGACAGGGTATGGCGTAAAAACAATCCCTGGCGTCAGAGAAGCAATAGAGACTCGCGAATTTGACCAGGTTGATGAACAGATTCTGGTAGCAGCCGGTGTGCTCGACGGGCTGGCTGCTCATTTGACAGACATTGTAGCGATTGTCGAGGCAGAGACACTTTAGTTAGATGCTAGCCGAGGCTGGATAGTCGAGCCTGTTAATAGGTGGGGGACTAAACAGCTTCGTCGATCAGGTTGCCAACCATCTGGTTTGCAGTACTAATAACCCGGGCATTTACTTCTATAGCCGACTTGGCACGAAGTTGTTCGATCAGTTCTTCAGCGAGATCAATATTTGAATTCGAGGCCAGTTGACCATCTCGCTGGTAAAGATCTTTAGGTTCTTCGAACTGCTGTGGAGACGTAGTGACACCGCCAGATTCGATTGCTTTGATATTCAATCTCTGCGCTTCAGCGCTTTCCGTACCGCTTTTGGCAACATTATTTGCCGAGGTAGAAAGTTGCTGCGTTGCAGCAATGATGCCGGAATAAGCGGTAGAATGTACGTTCATAGGTAAAAGTATATGCTTTCCTGGGCAAATGGCAACTTTTCAGGCGTTGTAAGGCAGTCTTGGAAAGGGATGGTCGTAAGCTCACTCATAAGATGGATTGGGTTTAGTCTCTGGTTTAAAGGGTTATTTAGTGAGTTTGAAGGCAACTTTATATAATTCAGGTACTGGCGTTTGGGAGAGTTATGAAAATCCAGTCGGGATATTAGAGGCCCGGAATGTATCCGAGGTTCGAGCCGTATTACGTAGTGCAGACCGCGCCAGCCAAAAAGGCCTAACGGCAATTGGTTTCGTCAGTTTTGAAGCCTCTGCTGCATTTGATACGACCCTTACCTGTACCGGAACTGATCGGCCCCTGGCCGTCTTTGGATTGTATGATCGAGTGAATTCGGTCGCCGCCCCGGCCTTTGACTCAGCGGCTATCGAATTGGAACCGCAATGGTCTAGATCTGCCTATCTGAACCAGGTGGCGGCAATCAAAGCCTACCTTGCCGCAGGAGATTCTTATCAGATCAACCTGACGCACCAGCTTCAGGGCCCGTACCGAGACTCCATCGAAACCCTGTTTGCTCGTCTGGTCACGTCCCAACCCACAGTTTACGCCGCCTGCCTGGACTGGCCGGATGGTGCAATCTGTTCAGTATCGCCTGAGTTGTTTTTTAGTCTTGATCAGGAAGTTCTGCGCACTGAACCGATGAAAGGGACCCGTAGCCGTGGTAAGACACCGACACAGGATCTGAACCAGCGGGTTTGCCTGGTGGGCTCTGAGAAAGATCGTGCGGAAAATCTGATGATTGTTGACATGATTCGAAATGACTTGAGTAAAATTGCTGAAACAGGGTCTATTTCAGTTGACCAGCTATTCGAATTAAGGCAGTTACCGACGGTCTGGCAGCAGGTGTCCCGGGTTTCAGCTCGTACGCGGGCCGGTATTGACGAGATATTTGCAGCCTTGTTTCCGTGCGCATCGATCACCGGGGCACCTAAATCCAGAACCATGGAAATTATAAACGAATTGGAAGGTCTACCCAGAGGCGTTTATACCGGCGCCATTGGATATATGAAACCGAATCGGCAAGCTCAGTTCAGTGTTGCAATCAGGACCCTGGTTGTGGATAAAAAGACTGAAACACTAACCTACGGGGTAGGTGGCGGTATTGTCTGGGATTCCGAGCCAGAGAAGGAGTGGCAGGAAACCTTGGATAAAGCCGCGTTGCTTAAGGCTGCCCCAACTTCATTTAGATTGTTGGAAACGCTGCTTTTTTGTCCGGAAAAGGGTGTGTATCTTAAAGACTATCATTTGGATCGGCTTGAAAATTCTGCACGCTATTTCAATTTTGAGTTTAATCGCCATTGGGTTGCTGAGAAATTGTCAACCTTTCAATCTGATCAGCGACAGCGCTTGAGGCTACTACTGCGGCAGGGCGGAGAGGTCGAAATTCAGGCGGTGGCCTGTCCAAAGGTGGCGTCCACTGTCAGGCTGAAACTTGCGACAATGTCGCTGAATAAAATGAACCCCTTTCTCTACCATAAAACAACCCAGCGCTCGATTTATGAGAATGCCTGGGCAGGGCAGGATGATTGTGATGACATCTTGTTATGGAATGAATCCGGGGAGCTTACTGAGACAACCATCTATAATATTTATGTTGAAATTGACGGGCAACTGATCACCCCACCGGTGAGCAGCGGTTTATTGCCCGGCGTCTATCGACGTCATATGCTGGATACGGGAAGAGCAATAGAGTCGAGACTGCTTAAAGAGGATCTTGGCAGCGCTTCGAGGCTATTTGTATCTAATAGTGTGCGGGGGTTAGTTCCTGCAGAGTTGGTTTCTCTTTGAGTTAGCTCGGATGACGCTATGATGGCTGATTGTTGATAATAAAGGGTCCTAAATAGATGATTCGTTGACTTTAGCGGAGGGGATGACTATGTTGGGCGCTGTTAAAACTAAAACGATGTTAGGCGCTACTGAGTGTATAAAACAGAGTATAAAACCAAGGGAAGCAGAGCATGAGTAATAAAGTAAAAGTAGCGGGTGTTGGCATGATTCCTTTCACCAAGCCCGGGGCCAGTGATGATTATCCAGTGATGGGTGAAGCGGCTGCCAGGTTAGCGATTGAAGATGCAGGGATCGATTATCGTGATGTAGGACAAGCATATGTCGGCTATGTGTATGGGGATTCAACGTCAGGACAGGCGGCGCTATATGGCCTGGGTATGACCGGGATCCCGGTTGTTAATGTGAACAACAATTGCGCGACGGGTAGTTCGGCGCTGTTTCTTGCTCGACAGGCAGTGCAGGCGGGAATCGTTGATTGCGCGCTTGCCCTGGGTTTTGAACAAATGAACCCAGGTGCGCTAGGTGCCATCTTTTCCGATCGTCCTAGTCCATTAAAAAGGTTCTTTCGGGAAAGGAAGAGTCTGCAGGGCGTGGATCGTCAGGCGCCAGATGCGGCGCAGTATTTTGGGGGCGCAGGGAAGGAATATGCGGATGAATATGGTACCCGTGATGAAACTTTCGCCAAGATTTCAGAAAAAGCCAGGATTCATGCCGCTAACAATCCTTATGCTGTGTTTCGAGATCTGTTGTCTGTCGAGCAGATAATGGCGTCGCCGCATATTTATGGCCCGCTGACTCGCTTTCAATGCTGTCCGCCAACCTGCGGGGCCGCCGCAGCGGTGATTTGTAGTGAGGAATTTGCCAGAAAGCATGGCCTGAATAACGCGATCAGTATTAAAGCACAAGCCATGACGACAGATTTTGAGAGCACGCTTGAGGAGCACTCATTAAGGAAACTGGTGGGTGTGGATATGGCCAAGGCAGCTGCCGATCAAGTATTTGAAGAAGCGGGTGTAGGCCCTGAAGAGGTACAGGTCGTGGAACTGCATGATTGTTTTACCGCCAATGAATTGCTGACTTATGAAGCTTTGGGTCTGACCGATCAAGGCACGGCGGAAAAATTCATTTGGGATGGGGATAATACTTACGGTGGTCGGGTCGTCACCAATCCTTCTGGCGGGTTGCTCTCCAAGGGCCATCCCCTTGGCGCTACCGGGCTGGCTCAATGCACGGAATTGGTTTGGCAGTTACGCGGCGATGCGGGTCCGCGACAGGTCGAAGGCGCCCGCCATGGGCTTCAGCATAATCTGGGTCTCGGCGGAGCCTGTGTCGTGACGTTGTATTCCAATGACGCCGGTTAGTTAGTAAGACAGGATGGGTTAAAATCAGTCAAAGCAGGGAGGCAGCTCACCATGCCTAAATTGAATGTGGCTGAAAGAGATGAATTCCTACATGAACCAGGAATCCTGTTGCGAATTGCAGTAGTTCGGGCGGATGGTAGTCCGCTGGTGACCCCGATCTGGTTTATCTATGAGGACGAGGCAATTTATTTTACGCCTCGGGCAAAGTCGGTCTGGTTCGATTGTCTCCGGCGCGACCCTCGAGTGGCTTTGAGTATAGACGAACAGGCCATACCCTATCGCAAGGTCATTATCGAAGGATCGGCTGAACTGGTCCACGACATTGGCCATGATGATGTCTGGCGAGCCCGCTATCATCGTATTGCAGAGCGTTATGTCGGTATAGATGGTGCAAGACAATATATCCAAGACACCATAGAACAGCCAAGGGGGTTGTATCGTGTCACGCTTGAAGATGCCAGAATATTAACTTGGCGTATGCCAGAGCCCGGGGAAGCATCGATGGGTATTTGGGCTAATCGTTATTACACGCCGGGAACTGATTTCTAATCATTGCTTGTATCGACCGGATGGGGCGTTAAACACTTTAAAGGAGACATGCACACAGTACATTTGATTACAGTAGCGTCTGGGCCATCGCCTGATACCAGATTTGCGGTAGTTGTTCCCTGGTTCGGGGGGCGCTCTGAGTGGCTATGGCGCGGATACTCTCAATAAGACAAAGCAAACAGGGGGAAGCGAGATGGCGGAATTAGAAGGCAAGGTGGCTATAGTCACGGGCTCTGGGCGCGGCATCGGCAAGGCGATAGCTAAAGTGTTTGCAAGAGAAGGTGCCAAAGTGGTGATTGCCAGTCGTACGCCGGCAACGGTTGCATCTGTCACCAAAGAGATACGTGATGAAGGTCTTACTGCGCTTGGCGTCCCGACTGATGTCAGTCAAAAAGACCAGATTCAGGCTATGGTAGCAACCACAGTCGCGCATTTTGGCACGGTTGATATATTGATTAATAATGCCCAGGGTTTCGGCACAGCGGCTAATCCGCGGGCCTCTACCATCCCGACACCGATCGAAGATACTGATGATGCCGAGTGGGATTACACGTTTAGAACGGGTGCGACAGCAACGTTATGGGCTATGCAGGCTGTTTTCCCCTATATGAAAGCCGGTGGTGGCAGGATTGTTAACTTTGCCTCTGGCTCTGGAATGGATGGTTTCCCGGGTAATACACCCTATAACGCCACCAAGGAGGCCATTCGGGCCCTGACTCGAACCGCGGCCCGTGAGTGGGGTAAGTACGCTATCTCTGTTAATACGGTTAATCCCTCATTGCGAACGGATGCTTGGGAAAACTGGGAGGCCAATAACCAGGAATTTGTTCAGGGCCTGAAAGACAAAATGCCACTCGGCTTCCTAGGCGATCCTGAGGAGCATGGAGCGCCCTGGATTGTCTGGTTAGCGGGTAAGGGCGGAGAGTATGTGACCGGGATGACGATCATGCTCAATGGGGGTCGGCACATGCCATGAAAGTACAACCTCTGCTAGAACCCATTGGCAGAGTAGGCGTAACAACCAGGCTAGCAAACGCCAGCCTGCCGCGAGTATGGAGTCGGAGTCATGAATAACAAACTGAAACGGGTCTTTCAAACCGCTTATTTCGTAGAGGATTTGGAGATGGCGGCATTTAATTGGGCAAAGCTGAGCCAGGCAGGTCCGTTTTTTGTTGCTCGGCACCATAAAACAGAACAATTTGATTACCGAGGGACAGAAATACAGGCCGATGTTTCGTATGCGTTTGGTTATGCGGGTGCCTGTCAAATCCAGCTTATTCAACAGCATGATGATCAGCAGTCTATCTATCGGGATATGTATCCAAATGGGTCTTTTGGTATGCATCATATCGCTATGCTGGTGGAACATTATGCCGAGGAAAGACAACGCTTGCTGGACTTGGGGTTAGAGAAATCCTGTGAATTATATGCCGATGGTGTCTGGGCCAGTTATTTTGATACACGTCATGAAATGGGGTGTTATACCGAATTACATTCAATTTCAGATCGCATTCTCAGTACATTTGGTCGCTGGCAGCGGGCACACGATAGTTGGGATGGTCAGGGCCCGGTATTGGTGGACCATCAATCCGGTTCCTAAACGGGTGGGATTGGCCCGAGATCAAGCAATTGGGTCAGGTGCCTTGGCTCCATCAATGGGCCGGTTTGGCAGGTTAGGTTCACTGTTTTCTGGGAATCCGGGGAATGGATCTTCATAGGCTGCTTTGTGGGGGCGTCTTTCCAATAGCCCAAAATTTTCCGGAAATTTAGTTGTCGTGGCCCACAGGTGGTCGCCAAATAAAAAAGGTTTGAAAGCAGGTATTCCAGGGATGGGTAGCGGTTCAATTTTTGTATCAGGTCTGGGTTCAAAGAAAAAGGGGATGGAAAAACGTTCCTGATTAATGGGATAGACACCGTGTTCGGTTGCTTTCACCTTACCCCCGGTCCATCTGGCCATGAGGCCGCCAAAATTAATGATGAGAGTATCATCCTTTGCTGGAACATCGTGCCAGTGTCCGTGGCTATCTTTAGCTTGTAAGCCGGAAACACCGCGGCAGGTCGCTAAAACAGTCAACAGTCCCGAATCTGTGTGGGCGCCGCGTGTCTGCTTCAAGTGATCGCTGATAGGAAGGTTTTCTCTGGGGATATAACGAAGCAATCGTAAGGTTGAAATGCCATCCCTGAAAGCGTCTCTGAAAGTGGATTCGTCGATGCCGAGGCTTCTGGAGATAGAGTCCAGCAACGCTTGACCGATGTTTTCCATAGCAAGATAATATTTTCCGGCCGTGGCACGAAATCCCGGTATATCGGATTCGTCTGGAAGTACTGATTTTTGGTAGAGAAGGTCATCAGCACAGTCGGGAATCTCTCTGACAATATCTGGGCCCATTTCAAAGCCCTCGCGTGAGAGGGTGGCGCCCGAGTGTAGGGGAAACCAGCCCCGATATAGATGGGGGTTGGTGGGTTCAAAGTTCTGCTTCCAGAGCGCTCGTTGCTTGATTGCGGGTAGAGAAAATAGGCGGATGAGCGCTTCTTTGGCATGGCGATCGATTGAAGAAAGATCCGGCAGGCCGTGAATGGCCATAAAGCCGATTTCAGTTGCCGCTAGAAAAATTTGGCCATCGGCGGCATCGCGTTGTCGGCTGGGCCCTGAAAATAATGGACTTATATCAATTTCTGAGATCGGCAACATGCGAGAAACGACCTGTTTTGGCTTAATTCATTCTGCCGGGTTGATGGTTTAGACACGTTTTAAAATTAGCAACCGGGCACGTTCAGCAGCATTAAGAATAGCCTAGTTCAGAGCAGAAAATGAATTATTCTTAGGTAATCGAAATACCTGAACCGCTTAAAAGGGTTAATACCTTGCCAACGATTTGCAATCGCTCAAATCATGACAGGAATAAGACTGGCGAGCAGGAAGATAGCCATGCTTATATTAAATAGGCGCAGATTGCGTCGGCGAGCCAGTAGTTCAGAAAGAGCGCTACCAAATGCAGTCCAGATACAGGCGGAGCTCAATGTGACGATGAAAAAAACACTCACAAAAATAAGCAGATCGGATAAAAGCTTGTCAGGCCCTCGAGTGAAGGCGCTCACTGAACTAATAATGACCATCACGACCTTGGGGTTAACTAATTGGAAAAAAGCCGCTTGGAGGAGACTGATTGGCGAGGGCTTACCTTCCTGGACCAGGCTGTCCGCCATGAAGATTTTCCAGGCCAGATAGATTAAAAAGCAGCAGCCGATCACTTTAGACAGGGTGTAAACCCAGGGGAAAGTGCTAAACAGTTTTGATAGTCCGAGGACAGAACCTGACACCAGCAGACAAAACCCGATGGTGACGCCGGCGATGTGTGGAATACTCTTTTGGAAACCAAAATTAGCGCCAGAGGCCGCGAGCATGAGATTGTTGGGTCCAGGTGAGTATGCTGATATGGTGGCAAAGGTAGCAAAGGAAAGGAAGGTTGGTATATCCACAGTATCGAACTCTTCAAATGTGCTTTTTCAAATGGCAGTAGTAGGTAAAATTTTGTCGTTGTCTAACCCGTGCTTGAATGAGAGAGGAAAAAAGGTTTCAAGCGGTTGGGGGAATGGCCAGAACCTGCTTGTGTCACAGCTTATCCTGCGGAGTCATGCTCTGGGTTTAACGTTCAGCGCCGAAGTAGGCTAACAGCCGCGCGGCGGCAATTCAAACCCTAATGACGCAGGTAGGGTTGCGATGACCGGGTTGGCAGGTCGGTGCTGAGTCGGTGCCAGTTGGAGTAGTCTGTGCGAGGGTGCTTTTTAAGGAGATGAATGCGATGAGTAAACAAGCCAGAATTGTTCTCGTTACCGCCGGTGCCTCGGGTATCGGTAGGGAGACAGCCAAAGGATTTCTTGCACAAGGAGCCCAGGTTCATATCTGTGACAATTCAGCAACAGCCATTGCTGCTATGGCAGAGGAGGAGCCTGGAATAACGGCTACCCTGGCAGATGCTTCCAACGTAAGTGACGTCAACCGGATGTTCGAGGAACTCAAAGACCGCTATGGCGGTCTGGATGTCCTGGTTAATAATGTGGGTATTTCTGGTCCGACAGCGGCCATGGAAGATATTGAAGTTGAAGCATGGAACCATACCATTAATGTGAACCTGAATAGCTTGTTTTATGTCACCCGACAAGCAATTCCACTGTTGAAGCGCTCATCAGGCCAGATTGTCAATATGGCATCGAACGCCGGGCTGTTTGGTTGTCCACTACGGTCACCTTATGTAGCGGCTAAATGGGCTATGATCGGTTTAACTAAAAGCCTGGCGATGGAATTAGGTGGCCAGGGTATTCGAGTAAATGCAGTCTGTCCTGGTAGTGTTGATGGATCCCGAATTGACCGGGTTATCGAGAATGATGCCATCAGCAGAGGGGTTAGCGAGGCAGAAATCAGAGCTGCCTATCTGAGCCAAAGCTCGATGGGAGACTTCATTAACGCTGAAGATATAGCGCAAACGATCCTGTTCCTCTGCTCGGCTAGTGCCAAGCATATTTCCGGGCAGGCGATTCCCATTGATGGCCATACAGAGAGCCTGGCTACTCGACCGTAAATGATCCAGTCGGGAATCTAGTCGGTGTTGTAGTGATTTTGTTGACTGCGGGAGGGGTAGGATGGCCTGGATATCGAACACTGAAGTGGTGGATTGAGATGGTGATAAAAAAAATAGCAGGGCTGCTGGTTCTGGTGCTGTTCACGGGTTTCGCTCCCGCCCTGATTGCAGCGGTTCAGTTTAAAATGGGCGAAGTAGAAGTGATCGGTACGCCTGGAACCACAACAGCGGTCAACCGGTTTCTCGGAGTCCCGTTTGCTCAGGCACCCATTGGGCCGTTACGCTGGGCTCCACCACAGGCCTGGATAAGTAGTGAAGCAACCTATCAGGCTGATCAATTCGCACCAGCCTGCTTTCAAGGGCCACACATCGTTGATTGGTATAAAGGGGTTGTGGCGGGGTTTGGTGGTGACCCTAACACTGTGGTGTCTCCGCAGTATGATGAAGACTGCCTTTACCTAAATATTTACCAGCCTTCAGCGAAGGCAGATAAGCCTTTTCCAGTTATCGTTTTCATCCATGGCGGTAGTAATAAAGCCGGCTGGTCTTATGAGCCTAACTATCTCGCTGACGACTTGGCTGCCCAGGGAGTTATCGTTGTCACCCTAGCTTATCGCCTGGGTGTATTGGGTTACTTTTCTCATCCCGTCCTGTCTCATTCAAATTTTGGCCTACTGGATCAGATTCTGGCCCTGCAATGGATACAAAGTCATATTGGGGCTCTAGCGGGCGATCCAGGAAATGTCACGGTCATGGGAGAGTCTGCCGGCGCAAATAATATCGGCTTTCTTATGGCTTCACCGCTGAGTCAAGGTTTGTTCCAGCGAGTCATACACCAAAGCGGGGGTGCGGGTCTGACTGATAGAAGTTCAAGACGGGTCGACCTGGAGTTGGGAATCCTTTTTGGCCAACAACTGGTGGGAGGTCATTCGCAACCTATGCTTGATAAAATGCGGCGAATACCTGCTGAAAAAATTTGGTCGACGGCTCAGCAGGTGTACAAGAATCATTATTTCGATGCCGTTGTCGATGGCCACAGCGTGATTAGCCCACTACATGAATCGGTTATGGATAACAACCTTGCCCCGGTTGACCTGTTGATTGGGTCGAATGATGATGAATGGTTAATGTATTTGGATAGTGAGCCGGATGTGGCTTCCTGGCTAGCTGAGAATGTCTCTGAAAAGGCTGCGGATTCGTTACGGCCGTTGCTTCAGCCAATTACGGAGCCGGCCAGGCAACTGGATTTATTGGTCACGGCTCGTACTTTTGTCTGCCCTTCATTGTTGTTAGCGACCAAACTCAGCGAGCAGAAACAGAAGGTTTGGGTCTATCACTTTTTGAGACAGAGGCAGGGTGAATTG